>JAUXAB010000027.1 GCA_030615025.1 Phycisphaerae bacterium
CGATGAAGATATAAGTCTATTGTGGTATTGTGATTGTTTACTGGGCCGGATAGACCACAAAAAATGGCGGATAGCCCCTGTGAAAAGCCAGCCGCTTATCTGTGCAGCTGCACAGATAAGCAATTATAAACCCTGAAAAGTGTTACCTATGTCGTCGGCATAGAGTGTTACCTATGTACCAGTTGACACAACATTATTGCGTCGCCGTTCCGGCGACGGCTAAACCCATGATTTGTTGCTTTAATAACATAGGTGTCAATAATGGGGGTAGCAACCATAACACTTATACCTCTACGCACAATTTTGAGGACAGTGCCGGTTAAACAAGAGCAGCAAAATCAACAGCACCGGTTTGGGATTGAATCACCAGCCGTCCCATAAAAGTATCCCAACTTTATGAAAGTGATTTTTTGCCTCTGACGGTTTATATAGTATATTTTAAGTAACAAAGGTTAAAACCAGATAACAAGGGTATTTGAGGTGATTGAATGTGTCCACAGACAGTCTCTAACATCCCTGCAGCAGAAGCAAGTCTTCTTTTCGGCGAATCACTTGTCTCCAAAGGTCTACTGACGCGCAGAGGATTGATCGAAGCGCTAAACGAACAACGTGAGCACGGCGGCCGACTCGGTGAAGTATTGCTTCGCCTAAAGATGCTGTGCGAGGAGGACGTTACGCACGCGCTGGCAGAATATCTATCGATGAAGTACGTCCGTCTCGATGATACGAGCAAGATAGATATGGAGATCGCTCGAACGCTGCCTGAGAACATTGCCAGACGATTTTGCCTTATGGCTATCGGTGAGACAGACGACAAGGTTATCGTAACGATGGCAGATCCGCTTAATGTTATAGCAATAGATACAATCGCACTGAGGATGAAGCGTCAGATTAAGGTTGTGATTAGTTCACCTCAGGACATTCGGCAGGCAATAGAGACGGTTTACCACGGTTCTGATATTGAAGAACAGCAGCTTCGCGACATAGTAGAGATCGAAGTCGGCGGACAGGAAGAGGCACTTGAAGCGAATCTTGCAGAGGCGGACATCAGCAGCGAAGTAGCTGCGACCAAGCCGCCTGTAATTCGCTTTGTAGACTTGCTGTTAAGCCAGGCGGTGAAAAGCCGAGCGAGTGACGTTCATCTGGAGCCTCAGGAACATTCAATGACGATTCGGATGCGAATTGACGGCGTGCTTCGTGATATGGTCCCGCCGGCCAGAAAGATGCAGGCTGCGGTAGTTACAAGAATAAAGATTCTATCCGAGATGAATATTGCCGAGCGCAGACTGCCGCAGGACGGCCGATTTAAAATAAAGACCTCCGGTAGAGATATAGATGTTCGCGTATCGGCAATTCCAACGATATACGGCGAAAAAGTGGTGCTGCGAATTCTGGATGCATCAGCGTCAAGCCAGGACATAGATCAATTAGGGTTTGAACCCAAACTTCTTGAAGAGTTTAAGACGATATTGTCGCAGCCTCACGGCATCATAGTAGTGACCGGCCCGACCGGCAGCGGTAAAAGCACCACATTATATTCAGCGCTAAATTACCTAAAGGACCCGACGAGAAATATTACAACTGTGGAGGACCCGGTTGAATACCGTCTTGCGGGGATTAATCAGATTCAAATCAAGCCGGAAATCGATCTTGATTTTGCGCTGTGCCTGCGTGCAATCTTGCGACAGGACCCGGACATAATTCTTATAGGTGAAATCCGCGACAAGGAAACAGTTGAAATTGCAATAAAGGCATCTTTAACAGGGCATCTTGTCTTGAGCACATTCCATACCAACGATGCACCGAGTGCGATAAGCAGATTTATCTATATGGGGATTGAGCCGTATTTGCTGAGCTCATCGCTCAATTTAATTATTGCTCAGCGGCTCGTAAGAAAGATTTGTGAACACTGCAAGGAGCCGGTAACGTTAAGCGAAGAAGTTCTCAAGCATTTGAACATTGACCGCAAGGAGGCTAAAGAGGCTGTCTTTTACCACGGGCGAGGCTGTAAAGCCTGTGGAGAGACAGGTTATTCGGGTAGATTGCCCATATTTGAGTTCCTGGTTATGGACAGCGAGATGCGCGAAAAGGTCATCACCGGCGCCAGCGAGTCTCAAATACGAGGACTGTCACGCCAAAAAGGCTACGGGGAGTTACTTGAAAGCGGGGTAAGTAAGATGCTACAGGGTCTAACCACCGCCGAAGAGGTCCTCAGCGTAACATTTACAGAGAATACAAAAGCGTAGCAGCCGGGAACAATTCGCAGATAAAAAAAAACGAAATCGCAAAAAGGTCAGGCGCTATTTTTCTATTAAACTCAAGGTTTTAGGATGCCGATGTGTGGATGCAAGATCAGGAAATCAGGGTATCAGGAAATCAAAAGTCCGGTAAACCCATTAGAAATTCTAACAGGGCGGATAACATTATAGTGCAAAAAGCGAAGATTTGTACAAGGGCAGATGAAAAACTTTAGATATATTGCTCGAGATTCATCAGGGGTGCGAAAGGAAGGCCTGATGCAGGCCGCTTACCCCAATGGTGTACTTGGTTGGCTTCGGGAACAAGGCTTTACGCCTATCTCTATAAAGGAGAGCTCTGTCAGTGCTAAGCAGACCCGCCGACAACCTCGACGAAAGCGAATCAAATCAGCGGACATGGCAGCGCTTTGCTGGCAGTTGAACACAATGACAGAGGGAGGCATTCCCATCACCACGGCTTTGCAGGCCATCTCAGAGGACATAGAAAACCTTCACCTTCAGGAAGTTCTACAACAGATCCTGGAAAAGGTGCAGAAAGGCCAAACATTATCAGAGAGTATTTCGGAATTTCCAAAGGTTTTCAACCAGTTAGCTTGTGCGATGATATTAGCGGGTGAAACGGGCGGCAATCTTCCTGAAGCACTACGCAGACTCGGAGAGTACTACGACAATCGCGATAAATTGGCGAAAAAGGTTAAGGGAGCGATGGCGTACCCGATCTTTGTATTCTCCTTTATCATTATAATAGTCATATTCATAATGGCCTTCGTTGTTCCCCGGTTCCGCGAAATATTCGACCAAATCGGCGGTGAGCTTCCTGCATTTACGCTGGCATTTATGAACGTTTACGAGATAGGCCGCAGCTATGCGATTCATATTATTGGCTCTTTGGCTGTTATAACCATTTTTACAATTCTTATCTCGAAGACCAAGAAAGGCCATTATTTCTTTAGCAGGGTCGCGCTTACGCTGCCATTGATGGGCAAGATACTCAGTCAAGCGTTCGTGGCGACGTTCTGCAAGACGATGGCAACATTACTTGCTGCAGGTGTCTCGGTGCTTGAGGTGTTCGATATTCTCTCTACGATGAGCAATAACGATGTTATAAAGTCAGCGGTAATGCAAGCAAGAGAGCAAATTATCGGGGGTTCAAACCTCTCATTGAGTATGGCCGAAGCCGGCTTTTTCCCTAATATGGTCGTCAAAATGATGCAGGTCGGCGAAGAGAGTGGGTCACTACCGAAGGTGCTGGACAGAACCGCTATCTATTACGAGCGAAAGGTCGATTCTACCATAACGGCAGTAATGGCCCTGCTCGAGCCGATGATGATTGTAGTAGTTGGTGGGATTGTATTGATAGTAGTTCTTGCACTGTATCTGCCGATCTTCTCAATGTCACCGTCGGGCGGCTAATGCCTATAATTGACGATTGACAATTGAATATTGAAAAAAGAATTAACCGCAGATTAACACTTGACGGTTTTTTGTAGTATATTTTAATTAGTAAAGCGTGGAGAAAGGGGCGGACTTTTACACTTCATTGATTAAAGACTTAAAAAATAATCAATAGAAAATAGTCAATAGTAAAGTGGCTAATGAATTTTGTCGATTGGGAGTGTGGTAAACGAAAGTGATGCCTGTGTTCGCAGGCACAAGTGTAATTTTTTAAAACCCTGTTTAGGAGAAGTAAAAGATGGAAAAAAGAAAAGGTTTTACACTAATTGAGCTGATGGTCGTAATCTTCATCGTCGGCATCCTGGCTGCAGTGGCGATTCCGATCATGCGAGGCCGAATTGATTCAGCCAAGTGGTCGGAAGGCAAGGCCGGCGCCGGCAGTATCCGGACCGCAGCCCGCGCGTTCCAAGCAGAGAAGGGCCCAGCCTACACCTATGTCGGCACCACGCTGACCGAGTTGGGATTTGCGACTGGTGACCTGGACGGCAAGTACTTCACTACTGCAGCTTATGCGATTACGTTTACCGCCGTTGCCCTCGACTACGACACGTATGTGGTTACGGTAACCGCTGCCTCTTCGACCAGCACCGATAAGCCTACATCGCCTGCGGTGATATCACTGGATCAGGCCGGCGCCTGGGATGAAACTCCGTAAGGGGGTTTGTCCCGCACCAATTGAGCTTAGGCTGACGCCTAATTGGTGGGGGACGGCGAAAGGGAACCCAGGTAGTCAGGTAGTTACGAGCTCCATTTCACGAACTGCCTGTGGCGGACGAGATGGGAAGGCCACGAATATATTTTCACAACTACCGGTAATTGTTGAGTCAGACTAAAGAAGTGGGGGCCTTAAGAGAGAAGGCCTCCACTTTGCATTAAAGAGGTCGTGGGCTTTTTGATTCAGGTCCGGTAAATGCTCTCTGTTTCCAAAGCCATTTACTATCAGGATTTCCATTTGCGAGGGCCGCTCTCAAACCCCGTTAGAGACCCGTTCCGTAGCACAAGACGGCCTGGGCGATGCTGTGGGACCCGATGGAAGAAGTCTCTAACGGGGCAAATAAAGCAATAATTTTTGCCTCTAACGTCTTTTTGGAGTATACTTTAATTAGAAAGGCGTTAAAAAAAGGGTGGGTTTCGACACTTCTTTTTGAGCTTCTTGCCCTGTATATAAGTAAATTGGAGCAATCGCTGTTTTTCTTAATAGCAATTTGGTGTTACCGAAGACGCGGTTGCTCGGAAAGTAGAAGTAGGGAGGATGGTGATGATAACCACTAAACGGTGGTCCAAACCAGCGAGCGGATTTACTTTCATCGAGATAATGGGCGCGATTCTGGTCCTGACAGTGGCGATGCTCGGCGCGTCTGCCTATAGATATTATGCCGCCCTGGATACGCGAAAAGCCCACCTGCAAACAACCGCTGCCAGAATAAGCAGCCTGCTCCTCGAGACCTGGCATGGCGCAAGCGACCCAAATACATTTGATCCGGCAGCGCATTTCGGTTCAGAGCTAACGATTGAATCTATGACCATCCAAGAGGGTCCACACACACCGACAGATTTTGAGGCATTGGGAACCTATAGAATTATTGTTAATGGTGTTGACTACCGCACTGCGCTTTTTTGGAAGGACGTTTACTCTGGGCTGCGGACCCTGACCGTTATTGTGGTCTGGGAATGGGACCCGGTAAACCACCCACTGGGTCCGTCCAAATATGCCGCTCAGTCATTCAAGCTCACAACGTACGTGGTCAATTAGGATTGTGAAAGGGGCGCTGGCAAAAATGTCTAAAAAGACAACTGCAAATCGAAAAGGATTTACAATTATAGAGTTGATGGTGGCGGCAGGCCTTGCAAGTACCATCATAATTGGCGTCGGCGTGGTGCTGGTTGACAGCCAGCGTGGGTGGAATGCAATGTACAATCGCACATACTCGGATGTTGTAACCGATGCCCACGTAGCCAGAAGAATGTTTGACAGCGTCGTCCGCAACGCAAGCAGCCAAGGCATTTTGGTGGATGATAACGGCAGTTGGGTCGAGGTTTATACCTATTCGGACCCCAATTCGCCTGTTGTTGATGTGTACGCAAAGTTCAAGGCGAAAAACCGCGAGTTAACTCTTGAGTATGGTGAGCTGGACAGTGGAGCAACCTTGAGCATTGAGCCAATCTGCGGGAACGTATCGAACTGTGTATTCAAGTCATCCGGCCGGTCTGTGCAAATGATACTTACGCTCGACGACGGCTTGCAGAGCGTTACCGTTGTCACATCCGCTGTTATGCACAATTGATAACAGAATGCCCTGTAAAGGGCAGGTGGTGGAGGTGAGATATGAACAATAAGCGAGCACAATCAAAAACCGACAGGTTGCGTGTCTCTTGCGAAAGGTCCGGCTTTGCAATGGTCCTTGTGTTGTGCGCGGTCATAATATTGTCTGTAATGGGTGCCGGAGTGTTGAGCCTCGGCCTGCACAATCGTAAATTAGCGGTTCGAACTTCGTCTGAGATTGCAGCCCGGTGTGCAGCCGATGCCGGGTTGACAAAGGCCTTCTTTGAAATGAACGAGAAGCTGAAAGTCATACCCTGGAACGACGGCGTTCTGCCAGGGGCAATAAACGAGGTTTTGCCGAATAGTGATGTGACTTACAGCTATGCGGTTACAGGAGACCTGAGCAACGGTTACGTTGTTACATCTACAGGTAAATCCGGGCTGCGGGAAAAAATAATTGGCTGCTCTTTGTCGCTGAAGGGGCCATTTGAGCATACAATTTTGACGCAGGGGGCCCTCATATTGAAAGCCGGGACGTTAGTTCAGGGATGCAACTCTGCCGACCCATGGGATACCAACGTAGAAGTAATGATTGGCACCAAAAGTACTTTACCCGACAGGGTAATCCTCAACGCCGGTGTAGTTATAAATGGTAGTGTCGTGATAGGTGTCGGCGGCGATGTGGGGACGGTTATAAAAGACTTGGGTGCCAGCGTGTACAGACAGTATGCTATGGTTGAGGAGATTGAGCTGCCGCCCGTAACTCCGCCGGTACTTACCGATATGGGTTCAGGGATTAACGTGCATGGTACAACCCTAATAGTCGGGCCGACCGATAACGGTAAATATACCAAGATTGACGTGAAACGTGCCACCAATCCTGGGATATTGGAAGTAAATGGCGGAAATGTTGTGCTATATGTGACGGGAGACATCAGTCTTGGCCAGGAGTGCCAGATTGTTATAAAAGACGGTGCATCTTTAGCTTTGTATCTGGACGGCAACCTGGATGCGGGTAATGAGGCCGGAATCAATAATCAGAGTCTTCCGGCAAACTTGAAAATTTTCGGTACAAGTACAGGAGTACAGTATCTGACCCTGAAAGCCAAGAGCGAATCCCTTGGTGCAATTTACGCTCCGAACGCGATAGTTACTGTTATGTCTGATGGTGATATATATGGGACCATTACCGCCAAAAGCTTTGAGCTGAAGAGCGGCGGCAATTTCTACTACGATAAAGCGCTGAGGAACGTGGCACCCGATGATGATGCCGTAGAATTCGTAGTAACACAGTGGCTTGAGGAGTGAACGAGGAAATTGAGATGGAAGAGTGTTACGTTGTCCTGTCGGCAGTTGTGGCCAATGGGTGACAGCGGATAGAGGATAGCTTTGAGAGGATTAATTTATGGTTACTATTGGAAAATCGAAAAAGGGTACGAGCCTTGTTGAAGTAATGGTGGCTATGGTCGTTCTGGTTATAGCCGTCTTAGGCACTTCGGGCTATCAATACTATGCTGCCGGGCAGGCACGAATAGCGCAAGCGCAAATCACCGCTACACACACCGCACAGTTACTGCTCGAAGATTGGAAAAGCACCGGCGGCTCAGAAGACTACGACGCCACCGCTTTAGGGCTCGGCTTTTCCTCCGCCTTACCCTTACACGAGGGAGATTTTCCGGGGAAGGGGAAGGGTGTTGCCCTGCGTAATGCGGCATATGCCATCACAGTTAACGATGTGCCGATGGTGATTGTGATGACCTGGGATGACGTAGTTGTAGCTGGGGTAACGCTCAGGCAACTGGCTGTTACGATCGTAGGCTCGCCAACGAAGGATGAGACGAAGATAAAGGCTAATTTAGGGCAAATACTATCGGACAAATTGGGGTCTAAGACTGCTATATCCTCCGGTCTGATATCGCCGGTTACCTTAACTACTTATACTCGGCCTGATGCGTCAAGCGGCTGAAAAATGGGACAGGGTGAATGCATGCAATCTGAAAGTAGAAAAAGTAGAAAATTTCATTCCGGCATCACTTTGGTGGAGCTGGTTGTTAGTATGCTCATCGCCTCAATACTTGTATTAGTGGTTGGGGTCCTGGTGGTCAACGGCCAGCGAGGCTGGAACAAAATCTACAATTCAGCTCACAAGCAGATAAAACAGGATTCCCAGGCCGTTATGATAAGATTTGGCAGTATGGGAAGAAAGGCCAACCGTCTTGGTTACACAATCTATGACGTAGCTGGTAGCGCTTTTACCCCTGCCGTGCCGCAAACATCAGATCCGAAGGAAGTAGTTTTCGGCGATGCGGTGGAGTTCAGATACTGGGATGTCGAGCTTGACTCAGAGGACACTCATGAGTTGATGGATGTTACAAAGACGGGGACAGCTTATGCACTTTTTTATCTCGATGCCGGCCGGCTGAAGGTTGACTATGGCCCATATCCGCCTGGGGCCGTGCCGGACGGCGGCGAGGACAGAAATACCACCGACGTAATTACCACAGTGCTTGCAGAAAACGTATCTGCTGACCCTAATACAGGAGCTTTTAGCCACACAACCTTAAATGGTATAGGCATGGGGTGCGTCAGAATTAATATTACCCTGACAGACCCCGAAGACGGTGACAGTATCAGGGTGATGACAGCCACATTGATGCGAAATATATGGCCCAGATAAATAGCGAAAAAAATTGGTCGAGGGGGATGAGATTATGAAGGCCAAAATCAAACAATTCCGATTTTCTCAGCGCGGCTCAATACTTGTGCTGGTCCTTGTATCCCTGATTATTTTGGGTGCTTTGGGACTGGGAATGTTGAGCGTCGCTTATGGAGTCAGACACAGGGCAATTATGCTGAGAAATGAAGCGGTGGCAATGCTGGCGGCTGAGGCTGGTTACGAAAAAGCAATTTCCTGGATGAGCCAGCAGGACGATATGCTAAGTGCACTGAAAGACGGTGCGCCGGGAATGAGCGATTCATTAGAGTTTGTGGATGGCGATTGTGATTATAGGATTGAGCTTTTTGCATTTATCGGTGCCCGCCCCATTTACAGGGTTATATCGAACGGCCATAGCGGCACGTTCAACAGAACGGTTGATGTCCTTGTGGTTCAGGCGGTAAGCGGATGGGATATGGGAGCGTGCAGGGTATTATTCGGAGGTACGACGACTTATCCGGTAAGCTTCGCTGACGACGAAATAATCGATCTGCCCATACAGATTAACAAGCTCGACGATAATCCAGATAATAGGGATATCTATATAAAGGGTGATCCGCGATTCTTACAAAGTGTGACGATGGGCGAATCGAGGTATAGAACCGGCAGCAGCAGTGATAAATATGGGTCTGTGATGGACCTTTTCGAGGACGGAATCTATTTTGAACAGCCTGACTGCAAAGTAACAGATGAAGCCTCCGTTCAGAGCAAGGTCGACCGCTTCGAAGAAAGCTCAGACTCCCAATTCAGATTCACACCAGTAGCAGGTGCACCGGTTTTAAATCCTCACCCAGCTGTTCAGCTCGAATTTTTTGTAGAAGGCGGTGTCGGTAAAGTTCGCATAACCAATAATTGTACAGTTCGCGGCTATCAAAGGGACCAAAATTTCAAGACATTGGATTTTAAAATAACGCCCGGCAGCGATGGAAAACAATCTGAAAGATATGATATTTACGCTTACCATTTTATGCCTGAGGATGCAGAAGAGGCGGGCGCAAGATTCACCCGGCCTATAGACGATACTTACGTCAGCCAGTCAATTGGTGGTGTGGAATCTGAACCGGGCGGTCAGATTTTCGTTGACGGCAGCGTAATTATTGGTGGTGATAAATCCAGCCACAATGGTGACCAGGTAGTAAAAGGCAAAATTACCGTCGTAGCAACGGGCAATATCTGGCTGGCCGATTCTGTAGTGGTTGATGGTCCTCACGATGGAGACGGCAAACCAACAACGGATAATCCTAACATCCTGGGCCTGCTCGCCCAGGGTGTGGTAAAGGTCATTGACCCGGGCATATCTGGTTATGACGCAGGCGACAAGAATAATTACCCGGGGCCACCCGATGTAAACCTTGTTGGTTTTGCATATGTCCCTATCGGTCGCGATGAGGGGGGGGAGGAATATGAGAGACATTTGCCGGACCCGATGGTGGCTGAAGCGGCTATGACGGTCGGCGGCGGGGGATGGGGAGCTGAAAATGTCGAATGGAATGGCTACGGCAACAGAAAAGAAGAGCCAGGCAGCGGTTCGCAGAACGACCTGGTTGTACATGGCACCATTAGTGAGTCCTCGCGAGGTGTCGTCGGTCTGATTGGCAAAGATGGCTTCTTAAAATATTACTATATGGATGAACGATTCCTCGAAGGGATTTTGCCAGGCGATATTTGGTTGAGAGGCAAATATATCCCTGCCCCTGCCGGCTGGCAGGATTATCGGCCAAGCAACTAAGTGACGATTTTGGAGAGAGGATTAATTCATGCTTACTATTGGAAAATCGAAAAAGGGTACAACTCTTGTTGAAGTAATAGTGGCTATTTTAATTTTTACAATTGTAATAATTGGAGGCTCTTTTCTCTTTGCTTCTGGAAGAAGCCAGATTAACCTGCGGGAACGTTATCGGGTAGCTGTACAATTGGCTGCTGGGAAGTTAGAAGAGCTAAAAGCAGGCAATTATCATGACATACAACAAGGCCAAACGCAGGAGAGCCTTTCTTTAGAAGATGTATCCTATAGTCGAACTATAGATACAGAAGATGTCGGCTTATATAAAAAGGTTGAAGTTACTGTTCATTGGGGACAGACGGGCAACGGGCATAATGTGAGTTTGGTTACTTTTATTGCTCCTAAATAGGTGAATCTAATGAAAACAAAAAGGCACAAAGGTCTCACTCTCATAGAACTTGTAATTGCGATGGCTGTAAACATTATTGTGCTTTTAGCTGTGGGCATGATTCTGGTTATCGGCCATAGAACCTGGAATGAAGCCTGGAAGGATGCGAATCTTCAAAGGGACGCTTCCTATACTATGCTTAGAATATGCCATCCTATTAAAACGGCAATTTCAGCACAAGTGGTGAGCGATGGTAAAGCCATAAAGGTATACAGAGAAGCGGACTGGATAAGGTTTTTTCTTGTGGATGGGAGTAAGGACCTCAAATACCAAATTGAAGGAAAACCCGAAATTATTCTCGATGATAAGGTGGAAAATTTGGAATTCAATGTAGAGGGTAATAGGGTAACAATAGACCTCAAGCTGAAAGAAGATAATTTACAAACACATCTTGTCTCAACAGTAATGATGCGAAATTATGGGGGATGATGTAAGATGAAGAACAGAGCGGTATCCAGAAGGGGTATAGCACTTGTTGCAGTGATAATCTTCACTTCTATCTTTGTCATTTTAGGTTTCTCCATACTTAGTCTGGCGGAGACCGAGATAGTACTGGCTCAGAGAGAAGTGGACTCGAAGAAGGCTTTTTACGCAGCTGAGGCAGGTTTAGAATATGGTGTTGCAAAGCTAAACAACCTCTTAGGCGAACAGAGACAAGCTATAGATCTGGACGATGAGGGTGATATTAGTGCCCGCTATGAAGTTCCTTTGCCTATAATAGAAGATTTCACTTTTGATGTTTTTACAATAGAAAAAGTAGGCGATGTCCAGACAAAGGTCATTGAGTCAGGACCGTATAAAGGAATGGAAGCACTCATCCAGAAGTATAAGATTACTTCTGAAGTTACATCTGGCGGATCAAAGCCTGTTTCTGCAAGATTAGTCCAATGGGTTGAAGACCAGAGGTTTCACCTTTTCCAGTTTGCTACTTTCTATGACCATGACCTGGAGGTAGAACCGGGACCACCAATGACTATTAGCGGCAGAATTCATTCAAATAACGCTATCTATTTAGAAGCCGCTAGTATACTTTCCATCGATTCTTACCTTACTTGCGCTCGCAATATTTATAGAGGTAGTAAACCCGGAGACCCCCGTTCGGGAAGCGGAACCGTCGAGATTAAAGACGCAGATGGAGTTTACCAGGTTATGGATTTTGATAGCACTGATGCAGATTGGGCAACGAAAGCTTTAGAGACCTGGGATGACAGAGTCCAGAGTCAAGCACATGGAATCTCAACATTAAAAGTTCCTATGCCTATTGAGGATGACCAGATTGCGATAATAAAACCAGGGGAGACCGATGACTCTGAAGCGCTAAAAGAAGCCAGATTATACTGGCAGGCAGATTTGAGGATTATTGATGGAGTAGGCTATGATAAATCGGGCAATGTGGTAGATTTGACTTATGAAAAAGACGCTAATAGCGTAAATCCTGTTGATATGACAAAGACTCTCCATAGTTATAGAGAAGGAAAGGATATCAAAATTACAGAGATTGACATATCTAAGTTGGAAGAAAGTGGAAAATTGCCTGATAATAGAATCTTGTATGTATCAACGCATATTGCAGGTGCTGGTGAGCAGGATGGAGTTAGATTAGTTAACGGTTCAGCGCTGCCGGCGAGCGGATTAACGGTGGCAACGGATAATCCGCTTTATATTCAGGGAGACTATAATCTGAATAAAGCACCAGCGTCGGTGCTCTGCGATGCTATAAATATTCTTTCCAATAGTTGGCAGGACGGCGAAGGTTCGCACTATGCTACTGGGACTGAAATAAATACTTGTTTTGCAGCGGGGCATTCGCCGACTTCAGAAGCTGATGGTTATGGAGGTGGTCTGGAGAATCTTCCCAGATTTCATGAAAATTGGTCAGGGATGAATCTTAGATTGCGTGGGTCAATGAACAGCCTCTGGTCGAGTGAAATAGCTACCGGACAATGGCACGATTCTGACTACAGCCCACCTAACCGGGATTGGGGATTTGAGGCAATCTTCAATCTTTCTAACCTGCCGCCGGGAACTCCCATCCTATGCAGAACACACAGGAGTAGCTGGAGAGAAGGATTATGAGGGTAAGGGTCACTAATCTGATTGGTGTGGATACCAGCAGGGAAGGAGGGATGTGTTCTAAAGATTATGACGGGCGAGGCGGGGGAGGAATGCAAAAAAGGAAGGGAGAGGAATTTTTGCTTTATTGCTGGGGGTGTCAGAATGAATAGAAAGAAGCTATTCGAATCAAAAAGGGGTGGCTTTGCAATGGCGCTGGTGTTGTGTGCGATCATACTACTGCTTGTAGTGGGTACCGGCTTGTTGAGTCTGGGTCAGCATAGTCGCAGCTTTAGTACGCGAACCTGCTCTGGCATTACAGCCAGATGCGCTGCAGATGCGGCACTGACAAAGGCGGTCTTTGACATGAACCAGAAGCTATTCGCTTCGGCCTGGGATTCTAACACCATGCCGGAAGTAACAGATGAGCCGCTGGCAAATTCTGATGCAACCTTTAGCTACGTCGTTACAGGCGACCTGGGCAACAGGTACTTTATAAAATGTATCGGGAGCTCGGGCCAGGCGACAAAAACCGTTAATGCGGTTTTGCGATTGCAGGGACTATTTGACAATGCAATTACGGCGAAAAACACTATCACCTTGAAAACCGGGACAACGGTGGACGGGTACGACTCCGAGAACCCAAGTGCCGGTGACGTTCCGGTGAAGATTGCCACAAGCAGTGAGGATGAGGGCAGCATATCACTTAGTCCCGGCGCAAGCGTTGATGGAGATATGTTGTTAGGTATTGACGGTTATTACCCGGATGTGACTCCGCCGATACTTCCGGCTATGGGTGCGATTGATCTCCAGTTGACAACCTTGGATCTGGAGCCTGAGCAGAGCGGGCAATATTCCTTTATTAACGTGAAGAACAACGGCCAAATAGTAATAGATGGTGGAGATGTTATCCTTCACATAACGGGTGATATGTGGTTTGGGCAGGGGACCGAACTTATAATAAGGGAAGGTTCGTCCTTAACGATATACCTTGATGGCAATTTTACAGCAGGCAATTCATCCGGCATCACTAACGAAACTCAGGTACCTTCAACTTTTGCCCTGTATGGAACGGGCGAAAACCAAAAGTTTGAGCTGAAGGCAAAGAGTGATTGGTTCGGTACAATTTATGCTCCAAATGCCAAGATAACTATTAAGGCCGGTGCTAATATTCACGGTGCTTTTGTAAGCGCAGACTTTGAGTCCAAGGCCGGCGGCCATATCTACTATGATGCGGCTTTGCAAAATGTGGACACAACCGATATAGGTGTTTTGTTTATAGTTGACCGCTGGCTGGAAGAATAGACGACTCGATGCTCGATTCTTGATACTCGATTCTTGATACTCGATACTCGATACTCGGTGCTCGATACTCAATTCTCGATACCCGATGCTCGATTCTTGATACTCGGTACTCCATTCTCGATACTCGATTCTCAAATTGCGTATGTTCCATCTTTAGGCCACACGGCCGATAACTGTTAAAAAGCCCCTTATAAATTCTCTCTGACGCTTTCATTTTGCGGACTTCGGCGGCTCCGCAGCCTCTTGAGCACTCATAATCGCTACCTGCTCGCGCAGGCGGTATTCCTTATAGGACCGGGCATTCGGCATTCACGCGTATCCACTTGAAAGGGATACATAGTAATTTCTACGTAAAACAGCCGCATATTTAAGCCGATGAAAGGAAGCGTAAAGCAAAAAACAGAAAGGCTAAAAGCTGTGAAAGCTTCAACCATCAGACTGCTAAGTGCGGTTCTGACAGGCGAATTGAACAGCTTTTAGCTGCTATCTCCATCGTGGAGGATTCATGGACTTAGGTTGGGAACGCTCGTTCAGGCTCGAGATTGAGCAAAGGGGAGTCTTTGGTCTGGATGTTGGCTCCTCTTCAGTGAGTGCGGTTCAACTGCGCAAAAAGGGCGGCGGCTGGGCAGTTACCGCAGCCGATAGGGTCAAATTTGCACCGAGTCAAGATAACGAGAATCGCAGACGGATAAACACCATCGGCGCAATTTACGAATGCCTTGAGTCGACGGGTATTCGGACTCGGATGGCGGTTTGCGGCATATCCGGCCCGGAAGTTGCGGTACGCGATTTTAAGTTTCCTCCATTGCCGCCGAGCGAGATAGAACCGGCGGTCTCGCTCGAAGCTGCACAGGTTTGCCCCTTTAATGCTGACGATGCCATCGTTGATTACCAGTTGATTGGTTCCGGCAAGGATAGTGTCAGAGGCATTTTGGTGGCGGCTACGAATAAGCTAATAAACAGCAAGATAGAGCTTGCTAAACAAGCTTCTCTTGACTGCGTCTTGATGGATGTTGACGGCCTGGCACTTCTGAATTGCCTCAGTGGATGCGAGAGAGGCGGTGCTGAGCAAACAACAGCTATTTTGAACATTGGCAACTGCTACACGACTCTGGCAATAATGAGGCATGGCCGAGGCGCACCGGCATTGCCGTTTATCCGGGATGTGGCTTATGCCGGCAATGATATCGTTAAGGTCATTGCAGTCGAAAATGAGATGTCAACAGGAACTGTCAAGGAGATTCTGTTCGGCGGTAAGAATTCGACAGAACGGCCAATTGCGCTCGAGAAGAGTTTAGAAAAAGCCTGTGAGAAATTGATTGTCGATGTTACGGAAACGCTGCGGTATTACACAGCTCAGGAGAAATCAAGCTCAGTTGAAAGGATATTTGTCTGCGGCGGTTTTGCTGTGGTCAAAGGGCTGGTCGAGTTACTTGATAGGCAGCTTCCAGCCAAGATTGTATTGTGGAACCCGTTTGAGAAGATCGGCTGCGTTGCAGAGCGGTCCTGTGAAGAGATTCTGCAAAAAGACGGCCCTGCAATGGCGATAGCGGCCGGCCTTGCTATGAGGTCAATATAAAGTAGTGTGCTCGATGCTGGATACTCGATGCTCGTAAAAAAGGAAAAAGCGAGAATCGAGTATCGAGAATCGGGTATCAAGTATTAAGAATCGAGACAATGTTTACAATAGATTTGCTAAAGGGACAATGTGTTCCGAGAAAGAGCACTCCTGGGAGCATAGCTGCTGCTGTAACAGCCGTTGTAGTGCCCCTTATTATCGCAATAGCGATGTTCGGTTTTTTTCTGCACAACAAAATCACCATATCCATTAAGAAGAACACAATAGCTAATTATGAGACAAGGATTAGCGGATTGTCGGATGCCATAGAGCTTCAAAAATCATTCGAGAAAGAGAAAGACACTTACAACAGCTGCTTATCAGAAGTCTCGAACTGCCTTGACAGGCATACCCAATGGTCCCCTGTGCTGGTGACAGTGGTTAAGAATATGCCGGACTCGGTGGTGCTGACGGGGCTTGGGGTAAAGCAGCATTCGATAAGAAGAAGAGTCCGGCAAAAAGACGATCCCCAAAAAATGGTCGACATCTCTGTTCCTGTAAAGACATTACAGATGACCGTTGCGGGAAGGCCACAATCCAACTGTGACCAGGCAATCAGGACTTTTAGCGACCGTCTTCGCTCTTCAAGCTTGCTGGGTCCAAGGCTGGAAAATATCAGAATTTCGCAGGCGCTTGGTACGCTTGAGGGACAGGATGTAGTTTCTTATCAGATAGATTGTATCTTTAAGCCGGAATTATAATATGCCTTTAATGAAGACTCATAAAAAACATTTTACGACAGTTGCTTTAATTTGGGCGGGCTCACTTATACCGTTTTTCTTTGCTTACATGATTGCGTTAGCACCACAGCAAAAGAGCAAAAAACAGGTTCGATGGCAGCTTGCCGAGACAAAACAGATGTACGATTTTGCAATAAGGGCGAGCCAGGAGGAAACTAAAATCAAGTCAAATGAAGAAATCGAAAATCTACGAAGTAAATTGAAGGATTTTGTTGTTGATTTTGAAGATTCGGCTAATTTGATATTCGATATAAGCCAAATTGCCAACGAGAAGAAAGTTGATTCGTTTAGCATTAAGGGCCAGGAGGCCCACAGAGGCTCAACAGTACTTGATCTTAAGCACCTACAGGAGAACCGCATCGATATCAACTTTACAGGGGCTTTCAATCAGTTTGCTACTTTCCTGAATTCTCTGGAGCGCCACCAGCCGGTCATCTTTGTAGATAACTTCAAAATAACTCGCTCAGCGCGGGGGGATTCAAGCCATAAAGTGAATATGAAATTAGCGGCTTTTGTGCGTAAACGGCAGGTATCAAATGATTAATGATTAATGATTAGTGAAAAGACATGACCAACAATCATTTATCAATTATCAATAATCATTTGTTTTGAGATAGGAGAAATGAGAACGATAGCAATAGCGAATCAGAAAGGCGGTTGTGGGAAAACAACTACGGCAGTAAACCTTGCAGCTGCGTTTGCCAAACAAGACAAGCGGACGCTGATAGTGGACCTGGACTCACAGGCCCACACCACGTTGGGTTTTGGGCATGACCCTGAAATGCTGGATAAAACGGTTTATCACGCACTTACGAATGCCCAAATTCCGCTGCCGAGAGTGATAATAGGCACGAACGTGGAGGGTCTTAATCTGGCACCAAGCAATATCTTACTTTCAGGTGCCGAGCTTGAGCTGGTGAGCGTAGCTGGAAGAGAATTCGTCTTGACCGAGCAGTTCAGATTGGTAAGCGAAGAATATGATGTTTGTGTTGTTGACTGCCCACCCTCGCTGGGGCTGCTGACGCTGAACGCGCTTGTTGCCAGCACCGATGTGATCGTACCGGTTCAAGTCAATTACTACGCAATGGAAGGGCTAAGACAGCTGCTCGAGACTGCGGACATTATCAGAGTGAACTTCCGGCCTTGCTACGTGAAAATCCTGGGTCTATTGCTGACCTTTGTGGAAAACAGAACGAACCTGAGCAGACAGATACAACATCAGATGCGTGAATACTTCGGAGATTTGGTATTCGATACGGTTATCCATAGAACGGTAAGGTTGGCCGAGGCCCCAAGTGCTGGCGAGTCGGTTTTGACTTACGCGCCTGAGAGCAGAGGTGCTGCTGAGTACATGGCTTTGGCTAAGGAGATAACAGCACGCGCGGCGGTAGCGGCTGGTGTAATTAACGGCGACAAGGCCTTAGAAGAGGTGATAAGCAATGCCAAAACATAAAAGAGGACTGCACAAGGAAATCTCATCGATTTTTGGTGGTGTTCCGATTCCGAAAGACAACGGGGGCCCGCGGCTAAGCTCCGCAACTACAGAAGAAGAAGCTGCGAATTATGGTCCTCCAAGCCACCTGGCCGGCACAACGACAAAAACTCAACAGCCCGCCGAGAAGTCACCGCCGAAAGCCGTGCCGACTGAGGAACGTAAAACTGCACCTGAAAAAAAGGTTGCTGAAAAGCCTGCCGCCATAAAAACTGCGCGTCAGGCGTGGCTGAAAGAGAGTTTGCAGCGGATAAAAGACAAGCTCTTTGCATCAAAACCCGGTGTCAGCTCCACAAGACAAAAAATGATGGTGGTATTAATGCCGGTTATGCTTATCGGTATGGTTCTGGCATTTTATAAAGTTTTAGGCTTTGGTCCGAAGGGGACGACTCAGGCTCCGGCATTCAAGCCCTCGAATGCGGTTGCCGCTGCTGCGAGTACAATTGACTGGCAAATTCCGCCACCCTATCCGACAACGCTTCGTGACCCCATGCGATTCGGCTCAGTGACGACGATCACTCAGAGTGAAATCGGAAAAATAATCGTAAAAGGCATTGTCTATAGCGAGGACAATCCATCTGCAATTATTGGTACTGAAATAGTGCACGAGGGCGATAAAGTATCAGGTGCAACCGTGGTAAAAATAAATAAAGATAGCGTCGAGTTTGAAATGAACGGTAAAAAGTGGACCCAAAAGGTTCGATGATAAAAAAGGAAACAGACAGTATGAATAGAAATAGTATTGCTTAATCGTTAATTTAGGAAAGGAGCTGTTATGAAAAGTTTTATGACAAAATACGGCGGATTAAAGTTTTTGACGATTCTTGCATTCACTGTGGCAATCTGCGCTATCGCCATCGCCGGATGCGTAGAGACAAAGGACGAATTCACCGTAAACCCCGACGGTTCGGGAAAAATTGTTCACGAACTTACCTTCGCGTCGATGGACTTGGGACCGGGATCTGAAATGGGCAGTGAGGGAGTATCCTTTGACATGACGGGTGGCGAACCATCCGACCCACAGGCGCAGCTCAAGAAAAGTGTCAAAGAAATATTAAGTCAATCTTCAGGGGTCGATACCTGGAAGGATGTTTCTTACAAAATGACCGACGATGGCAGAACCTATTTCAAGGGCACCGCGTATTTCCCCGGCATTAACAACCTGAGTCTTCACAACGCCGGCTTTAGCAGCGATATGAAACTCAATTTCACTCGTGACATATCCGGTGAAATAACTATTGAATTGAAAAGTGAGGAACAGGCCGAAGAAGGCAAAGCTGTAGAAACACCCACCCCTGAGATCCCGGAGGCCCAGTTAGACAATCTTGTTAAACAGGCCAAGTTACGATACAACCAAAGCAAGCCGATGATGCAGAGCATTCTTTCAGGTTTAAAGAGTGAGACAATTCTGCACCTGCCCGCCGATATCAAAGAAATCTCCATCTTTGAGAAAGTCAACGCAAGAACCGTTCGCATAGCATTCGAAGGTTCCAAAATGATTGAGGTTATGGATAAGATGATGCAGGATGAAGCCTGGCTAAAAGAACAAATCCGCGCAGGTAAGGACCCCGTCCGAGATGGACCCGAAGGTGACCTTGCTATGAACGAAATGCTTTTCGGCGAAAAGGCACCTGTCCGCGTTGTTCTGGCACAAGGCACACAGCAGCTTTTCAACTACGATGCTGAGGTAACTGCTGCCAGGGCAAATTATGAAAACATGCTCAAAGAACTGGGCCTTGTAGGAACAGAGCCTACGAGACCAACTCGCGCGGAGAAGGCTGTCGCCGAGACCGTCAAGGAGAACCCGGGGAAACCGCCAGCTTCCGAGTCGTCTCCAAAAAAGGAGGTTTTGACACCACTCCAGCAGCAGATGCAAAAAAAGATAAGTGTCACGTTCGCGGACACGCCCATCGATGACGTAATAAGGGCAATAGCTGAGAAGGCGGACGTGGACATTATTAAAAGCCCAAAGGTCATCGGCAACGTGACGGCCACGCTTACAGATGTTCCGCTGGCAGAAGCGCTGGACAATATTCTTGCCGCACACGGCTACGGCTATGTAGCCGACAAGAATGTGATAAGAATAGCACCGGTTGCGGAGCTTGCTCAAAAGGCCGAATCGCTTGTCAGCAGAATTTACCGAATTACTTATGCGGATGTCAAAGACGTCGAAAGTACTTTGGGGAAATTTATTTCCAAGCGTGGTTCGTTATCGGCCAGTTCGAGCACGAGCAATATAATCGTCATCGACACCGAAGACAGAATCAAGGCCATGGACACCTTCATCATAGAAATTGACCGGATAACGCCCCAGATATTGGTCGAGGTAAGAATCTATGATGTAACCACTGATGAAAGCTTCGATTTAGGGATAGAGTGGAATGTTGGCCGCAATAGTACCGAGAATGATGGGGTCACCGACCCTGACAGCACAAGCTTCGGCGTTGGTATGAGTACTCCCGGCGATGCGCCTGGCACCAGAGACACGAGAACCAGAACGAGCACACCCTTTACGGCCGGTTCGTTTGATGAGAAGACGGGCGGCTCTATACGCCTCGGCCTTCTCAATGATGCGGTTGATATAGATATAGCGTTGAATATTCTGCACAAGCAAGGGTTCGCCAAGCTTCTTGCGAACCCTCGAATTATGGTACTTGACAACGAAACGGCCCTTTTCGATATCGTGCGCGAAATTCCCTACAAGGAGACAACCGTCAGTACGGGCGGCAGCACAGAAACGATTCAATTTAAACCGGTCGGCGTTAAGCTTGAGGTTACTCCGCATGTTACAAGGGACGGTATGCTGAGAATGCACATCGTACCGGAATTTGGGGTTCACGTAAAGGACACTGACCCACCGACTGTTGATACCCGCAAAGTTGATACGAAAGCATTGATAAAAGACAATCAGACTGTCGTATTAGGCGGGCTTCGCAAAGAGGAAACTACGCAAGATTCCTGGAAAGTACCAATATTGGGCGATATACCACTTCTGGGAGGATTATTCCAGTCTGAAACCGAATCGGTATTAACCACTGAGCTGCTTATTTTCATAACACCAAGGATTATTATCCAGCCGACTCTTTCACCAATGGAGCGCAGACAGTTGGAGAACACCACAATTCAGTCGCCGAAGGACCCGACCCTCAGGCTTGATTGAGCGCAACAACGAGTAAATCAACAAATAAATCAAATCTGCGGCTGTACGGGTATTACCTGTACAGCCGTTTTTTTTTTGAAAAGATTCTCGCCCCGTTAGAGACGAATTCCTCCTTGGAGGTGGTCTCATTCTGGTCTCTAACGGGGCCCGTCTCGGCGCTCAAAATCCATGGGGAGGAAAAGAATTAACCGCAGAGAGCGCAAAGAACGCTGAGAAAAGTAAAATTCAAAAAACAACTCTGGGAGCTCAGCGGCCTCTGCGGTAAAAATACCAAGGGCGTGATTGGGAAAAACGCCATATAAGACCAAGGGGGACATTTCTTTACTAAATCACTATTTCTAATTTGCCGATAGGCTCGTTAGGTAAATGTATTAAGAGTGTCTATTTATAGGACGTCCTCGATTGAAATAAGATGATGTGCTTTGACAGGGAACTAACCGCAGAGAACCCGCCAGAGGTATGGCGGGCTGAGAATAAGGGGATAATGTTTTCAAATCTATTCTATCTCTGCGTTCTCAGCGAGCTCCGCGGTAAAAAAAAATGAAGGAAAAGCTGATGAAGAATAAGGAGAAGTTTAGCGATTTAATCAAAACCAAGATAAGGGATGCTTCGTCTGATTGTTTGATGACCTCACTGAGGGTCCAGCTGGAAGTACAAGATGTGATGAGCAAAGATATAATTACCATTTCCTCGGGTGAAACTGTGGTCTCAGCCGCGAAGACGATGTGTGAGAATAACATTTCCTACATCGTGGTTGTAGATAATGGGAGTGTGGTAGGTATCCTTACCGAGACAAACTTGCTGAAAAGGATTGCGGCCAAGGAGAAGGATTACGGCAAGATAACGATAGCGGAAACAATGTCATGTCCGGTGGAGACAATACCGCCTGATTTGCCTGTCCTTGAGGCCGTCAGAATTATGGAGGCCAAGCACATCAAGCGTCTGCCAATCCTCGAGAAGAAGCGGTTGGTCGGGATTATAACACAAGCTGAGCTGACTCGACTTTTGACCTCGTCAGCCATGTGGAGGAATGTTGTGGAGATAATGACCTGGGATGTGGCTGGAATACAGTGCAAGGCGAGTGTGGCAGAGGCAGCGGAAGTTATGACCTCCCGCCATATATCATGTATCGTGACCCTGAAAGAGGATGAGGTGGTGGGTGTTCTCACGGAAAGAGATCTGCTCAAACGATTTGTTGCGCTACAAAAGGACCCTGCTGATGTCAAGCTGGAGGAGGTGATGTCTTCTCCAGTGATATGTGTACCGCCTGATTGCCCGGTGTTCACCGCCAGCAGGATTATGGAGAATATAGATATCCGCAGGCTGGTTGTAACGGAGGACAAACAGCTGTGTGGGATTGTAACTCAAACAGACGTCTTCAGGGCGGTAAAAAAGAAATTAGAATTGGATATTGCTGAGCTGACCCGATTGCGTCGCCGACTGAAAACGGAACAGTGCTTTGCGGGGATTGTGGGCCGCGATGCGAAGATGCTGGAGTTATTTGACACCATCAGTGAAGTTGCCGAGGTCAATGTCCCTGTGCTAATACAGGGCGCAAGCGGTACAGGCAAAGAGCTTGTTGCGGCAGCTATTCACAATGAAGGTCCGCTTGCCGATAAGCCTTTCGTTGCTGTCAACTGCGGAGCGCTGCCGGAGGGAGTTTTGGAAAGTGAGCTGTTCGGACATGTTAAAGGGGCCTTTACGGGAGCTGTTCGTGACAGAAAGGGGCGTTTCGAACTGGCAGATGGCGGAACAATCTTTCTGGATGAAATCGGAGAGCTTACCGGTGCAATGCAGGTGAAGCTGCTGCGGGTCCTGCAGGAGGGAATTTTTCAGCGTGTGGGAGGCGAGGAGAGCGTAAAAGTTGATGTGCGCGTTATCAGTGCAACGAATAAGAATCTCGCAGAGGAGGTTGCTGCAGGAAGGTTCCGGGAAGACCTTTATTACAGGTTGTGCGTAGTTCCTGTTTATCTGCCGCCGCTGAGTGAACGACGCAACGATATCCCACTTCTGGCTGAGCACCTGCTGAAAAAGGCTTTGACAGGAATAAGCAGGGAGGATGTTAGGCTATCGTCAGAAGCTGTCGATGTTATGATGGATTACGACTGGCCCGGAAATGTTCGAGAGCTCGAAAATGCCCTTCGATATGCGCTGGTAAAATGTAGAGATAATTTAATCCTGCCTGAACATTTGCCCCCAAATATTCTTAAGGCAAATATGCCGACACAGCTTTGCCCAAAGAAAGCGAGAAAAAAGCGAAAACACAAGCTCGATATGGAGACGGTGTGGCAGACGCTCGCAGAGACCGGCGGGAATAAAATCGAGGCTGCACATAGGCTTGGAGTTTCACGAGCGACACTTTATCGGTTCCTCGAGGAAAGCGAAAAGACGGGCAAAATCACGGCGGTATAATCTGCCGTTAAAGTGTTTCACATAACCTGGAATGTCGCATTTAAGGTAAATGAGACAGTGCAATCTCTTGGGCCCACTGCAAATCTATCCATAACAGTTTGATGCATAAAAGTTTACAGCAGACTTCCGGCGAAGCTGTTTATAACCTTCTGCAGCCAGTTTCTTAATGTCTCATTAGCAACCCTCAAGTGAGACATTCCAACTACAGCATCCTAAAAATTTTATCAGCGTAACTGCTTGTTTCCTATGAGCTTACAACTTTTTCGTAGTCCCGCCCCACAATTTGGCACGCCTATTGCTCTAATTAATAATGAAGACAGAATCATTCAAGTGAAATGGGGGCATAAAATGGATAAGCACGGTAACAAACACATTTTGAAAGCGTTACAAATAGCTGATGACTTAATGGACCTTGCCAATAATGAAGCCGGACTTGCAGATGATGGTAGCTGCAGCATACTCTTTGCCGTGTGCCGAGATTGTGCCTACAAAATTCGGCGCCAAGCAGAAGCAGAACATGAAGCACACAAAGCAAAGAAGGACCGGGGTCCATCTGCAAGTCCTATTTTGGTAATTTGCGCGGCAGCAGTGTTGTCAATAGTCTTCGCCTCGCCGGTTATCGCGACTATCATCCTCTCAACCGACGCCACGGAAACACTGGGCGGGTTGACCTTTGAAAATGGCGACCTGGCTGACTATGACCCCTCAACCGACACCGCGACTTTATGCTTCAACGAAAACCTATTCAGCGGCGATGAGGATATCGACGCGGCACACCTCCTTGACAATGATAACATTATTCTCTCAACCGTCTCCGGGGCAACACTGGGTGGGCTGACCTTCGGCAAAGGTGACCTTGTCGAGTACAACCCGACAACCGACACAGCCACATTATTCTTCGATGAAAATTTGTTTAGCAGCGCCCAGCCGAATATCGATGCGCTTTACGTGCATGATAGCGGTAACATAATCTTATCAACCACCGGTAACGCAACGCTCGGCGGGCTGAGCTTCGGGAAGGACGACCTTATCGAGTACAATCCGCCAACCGATGTGGCCACTCTGTTCTTCGATGGAAACCTGTTCAGCGGCAACGAAGATATCGATGCGGTACACATCCTTAGTAGCAGTAACATCGTTCTTTCAACGGTTGGTGCCGCGACGCTTGGCGGCCTGACCTTCGGTGCCGGCGATCTTGCCGAGTACAATCTGACAACAAATACGACGACTTTGTACTTCGATGGGAACAACTTCAGTACCAGCGCTAACATCGACGGTGCTTACATTACGCCGATACCCGAGCCGGCGACGATAGCTCTGCTGGGTCTCAGCAGCCTGGTATTGATTGGCCGCATGCGCGCATAACGAGTCAGTCCTTCTTTACGTAAAGGGTCTGACTGGGGAATGCAAACTCGATTTGCTCAGCTTCAAATCGCTTCATAATCTCGAGGTTGACGCGCTCGTTAACCTCGTGATACAGCCAGTAGTCGGGCGGCTTGACCCAGTAACTCATATAAATGTTCAAAGACCAATCGTTGAAGTCGCTGAAATAAACCCTCGGCGGCTTTTCGGGGTCGGTATTTATCTCAGGCACGCCGGACAAAACCTCTTTTATAATCTGGACTGCCCGTTTTGCCCCGCGTTGGCACGAGTCATAAGTTATGGTGATATTAGATGTCCTGCGAATAAATGGGCGTCTTCCTATGTTTTCCACAGCGGAGTTTACAATTACACTGTTGGGTACGGTTACGAGATATCCCTGGAGCGTGCGGATTTTTGTGCTTCTAAATCCGACTTCCTCAACGGGGCCAAGGTGCTCGCCTATCTTTATAAGCTCGTCGATTTGAAAGGGCCTGTCAGCAAAAATCGTTACCGAGCCGAAGAAGTTGGCTATCGTATCCTTGGCCGCGAGGGCAATGGCAATACCGCCCACACCGGCTCCAAGCAGAATCGCCCCGACATCCTGGTCAAGTATGTTGTCGATGATATAAATTGCCGCAACGATAGCGATTGTGATACGCAGCGACTTGCGGACTACCGGCACAAGCATATCGTCAAGCTTTGTTTTTGTCTTACTTGTCCATCGCTGAAGATAATATTCAATAACATCGACCAGCCGATAAATGGCGTAGGCTACTGCTATAGCTGCCACAGCTTTGGCTATTTGTGTCCAGCCTTTTTCGATAGTAGCACTGATACCTTCGACAACAGGCGTGGCTGTCTTGTCTTCAAAGATCAGGCACAGCTTGCATAGATACAGGCCCAGCGCAGCAAATGCCACCGAGAATGGTTTGCTTAGACACTTGAGAAATAGCGTCAGGACTGTAACACCAAGTTCTTTTTCTCTGCGCAGAGCATGGCTGTTGATGATGTACTGTGCAATTCGCCCTGCCACCATTGCCACCAGAATCACCAGCAAAACGAGAGCGAAACGCCAAATCGCATTGCCTTTGATGATTTCGTAATTAATGGTACTCTTCCACGAATTGGCTGAAGCTATTATTGTTAATGCTGAGGCCGTCATATTCTTATCCCCTTACTAATCGATTCTTAGTAATCTATAAACGATTATTGAAAAAGATATTAAAAATGGTCAACAATTGGCTATCCGGTTCAACAAGCAACAAGCGACAAGCGACGAGTAACAAACTTTTCTTCTGCCTTTTTATATAGTATCGGCAGTAGGCTTTGCACCAAAACAACGATTTTTGATTCAACTTTCACTTTAGCCTTTGCAGGCATAAGCTTTGCAGATTGCGCAGTTTAACATGGTTGAAAACTGAAATTGGGTTTGATTGGGTTTGTTTTCAAAAAGCGTCAAATTGGGTATATTTTCATAATCCTTTGTTAATACTTTATTTACGTTTATTTGAGCATTTAGCAAATTGGCTTTGATTGGGTTCGTTTGGGTTCGTATTGGGTTCGTTTTTCCCACATTCACCAAGTGTCTTTTTTTCATAATCCCTTGATAATACTTTATTTACGTTCATTTGACTTTTTCGGAATTTGGCTTTGTTTTGCATAAAAAGTTTGATTTGTAGAGAGTCCTCTACAGTTGTAAAGATGCCGAGGACTGGCGAAATACGAAATACGAAGCTCGAAATCCGAAACAATATCAAAATCTAAATGACCCAAATTCAAAACCTTGCCTTGCTTGCCAAATAATGGTTTATGGGCGTGCCCCGCACCAATTAGGCGTGAGCCTAAGCGAAATTGGTGCGGGACGATTCGTGCGGTTCTCCGCTAATCTGCCATTTCTATGGCGGTTTGTATTATACCAAACCTGCCCATAATGTTCAATGAAAATATAACAATTTTAATAAAAAAATTTGCCACGAAGGCACAAAAAGCACAAACATTTTTTAGACCACGAAGAACACGAAGAACACGAAGAAGGAGGGGTAAAATACGAAGCACGAAATCCGAAATCCGAAACAATATCGAATTACCGAAATTCTAATGTTCAAAGCAAGAATCTTGCCATGAAAAGGTACAAAATGCACAAAAGGGACAAAAAAATGACCAAAAAATTGCTTTATAAGCACATAAATAGCGCCGTCTTGCAGGTGGCGGAAGCGGGGTGTATTTTCTGGGTCCCTGCCAAACTGGGTCCCTGTCTAAAACATACAGGGATGCGGGGACTTAAAAAAAGCATATTTTTCTTGAAAATGAGAAAACAAACTGGTATTGTACGTATTGCTATAACTTTGTCAGAAGGAGGAAAGGTGGAAAAAAACGCGGTTGTATCATACAAAATTCGCAAAACTTCACGAAAAGGGATCGGTGCGCACAGTGTGCACCGTCAACCCCATTAGAAATTCTACAAGGAGAAATGATGGAGTACAAACCCCGTTAGAAGTGAGTCGGCAACTTCTAACGGGGCAAAAAAAGCAAATTTCTAACGGGGTGAAATACTAACATTTTTTAAAAGGAGAAAAAGATGAAGGCTACAAAAATGTCAACAATTTTGGTTCTGGCTTTGGGCCTGATGGTCTGTCCGGCTAAGGTCAGCGAGGCGGCGCCGATGGGGACTGCCTTCACCTACCAGGGCCGACTCATAGACGCCAACAGCCCGGCAGACGGTCTGTACGACTTTCAGTTCAAACTCTTCGATGATGCCAACGTCGTATTCGGCAATCAGATAGGCAGCGATGTTAATGTGCCAGATATGGATGTCATCGATGGCTACTTGACGGTGGAGCTGGATTTCGGAAGCAGTGTGTTCGACGGCAATGCAGTCTGGCTGGAAATAGGCCTTCGGCCGGGCGACCTTAACGACCCCAACGTATATACCACGCTGAGCCCGCGCCAGGAGCTTGGCCCCACACCTTATGCTATTTATGCAAACACGAGTGGGGCCGCCTATTCACTAAATGCGCCAGACGGTTCTCCTAATGCTCTCTATGTGGATAACGATGGCAGAGTGGGAATTGGGACAACGAGTCCACAAGCACTACTTCACGTGCGAGAGGAAAGTGTTATACTGACCGATGAATCAAACAGCAACGTTGGCATTGGGACGACGGGTCCAGAAAGTAAGTTGGACGTTATCGGCTCCAGTTCTGATCCGATCATCTTCGGCACCAATGTCGGCAGCGGTGAGGGCATATATGGTGAAAGCAGCGATGGCACCGCCGTGTATGGTGAAAGCCACGATGGCTACGGCGTACATGGGGAAAGCCAGGATGGCTGCGGGGTGTATGGCGTAGGCGCCACTGGCTTGGGCGTCCTAGGGACCAGCCTCACTTCCTGGGGTGTCCAGGGCATGAACCTTGGTAGCCAGGGGAACTACGGAGTACTCGGCGACGCGTCCGTGGGTGCGGCGGGCTTCCACGCGAACAGCCGTAATTTCGGTGTCCTTGGCGAGAGTGAAGCCGGCGTGTACGGAGAACACAGCGGCACCGGCAATTCCGGTGTGCTCGGCCACAGGGGGTGTGGCGTGTTCGGCGAGGCAACGGGCAGCGATACCGCAGGCGTCCGTGGCGAACACAGCGCCAGCGGCAACTACGGCGTGCTCGGCGGTAATGACTATGGTGTTAAATCCGAGGGAGACCTTGTTGTGACCGGCGCATATCGCGGAACTATCGGACCGAACGGTGGTGCACCTTTCCCTCGACCAGCTTATGACAGTGGCTGGGTCACTCAGGATGTTGGTCGTCTCACGTTATTCCACAATATCGGCGGCAATGTTGACAATTACGTGGTGGATGCTCAAGCGAAACTTGCGGAAGTGGGTCTTAATGATTGGGGTTACTGGAACCTGACAACTAATAGTATCGAACTCCCCCAAGCATATGAGACCTTGACAGTCCGTGTTCGCATCTGGGTTTATAATTAAGACATACGCACAAATAGAGGATGTTGCAGACAATAAGAGAGGGACCGGATGCCTATACGAAAAGTAGGAGACACACATGAAGAATGGAAATGGGAAAGTAACAGGGCGGTCGGCAACGCTAATAACTGCTATGTTGGTGTTACTGCAGGCGGCTTTGCCCTGTTTGGCGCAAGATTATGACCTGACCTGGAGTACTATTGACGGCGGTGGCGGCACAAGCAGCGGCGGGCCATACACGCTTACTGGCACAATAGGTCAGCCGGATGCAGCCTGGAGCAGCGGCGGAGACTATGAATTGCTCGGCGGCTTCTGGCCGGGCGGGCCTATCTGCATAGTCCAGTTCGATGACTTTGCAAGATTCGCCGAATTGTGGCTTGTAACCGGAGGTGATTTGCCCGCTGACCTGTACAAGGATGTGGATAATGTTGTCAATCTGCTCGATTTGAAGGTGTTTGTTGATTACTGGCTCTGCTACTGCCCGCCGGCCTGGCCGTTAAAGTGAGAGAGTAAAACGACCCACAGTAAAATTGCGGGCTGAATATAGATTCCCGCACGCGCGGGCAACATTATTTCAGCTCGACGGACCAATAGGCGTGGTCGAGGAACTGCTTCCAACTGTGATAACGCTGATGGCCTAAGTAAATATGAACGAGCGGATTGTGCTTCGGCTTTACAGGCTTTCGAACAAGTGACATTGCGGCCTGTCGTGGAGTTCGGCCGGCTTTTTTCACATTGCACTCGGCGCAGGCACAAACTATATTTTCCCAAACAGCTTTGCCGCCCATACTCCTTGGGATGACATGGTCGAGTGACAATTCACTGGTCGGCTGGCGTTGGCCACAATACTGGCATCTGTTTTTGTCGCGGGCGAAGATGTTTCGACGATTAAATTTCACCTCGTTTTGCGGCAGGCGGTCATAAAATAACAGGCGAATAATCCTCGGCACCGCAATATAAAAATTTACGGTGGATACCCAATCGTGACCATCTAACTCGAAGTGACGTCTGAACTGGCTTACCTCGCACCAGCTCTCGAAATCATAGTTTGAATATCTGCCCTCCTCAAGTGAAACGACCTCTGCAAGCTCGCGAAACAGCAGAGAAAATGCGCGTCTGGCGCCGACAATGCGGATAGCCATATAATGCTTGTTCAGCACAAGGACATTACAATCCAGGCCGGAATGATACTCGTCAGCAATCATATATCGTATCTTGTATCACGGCGCATCAGCCGATACACATTGCAGATACTGCTGCTGCTGCCGCTTCCTTAAATATTAAATCAGGCGGTTAGGGAATGAGGAAAATAAGAGTTAATTCACCTGTCCTCAAGCCCCAAATAAATCAGGTTTACGCATCCTCTTTGGTTTCCGGGGCAGATTTGTGAACTACATTCTCAGCCCTTAGCCCCTTTTCTCCCTCAACGATGTCGAAAGTCACCGGGTCGCCTTCAACGAGAGTTCTGTATCCTTCACCTGTAATGTCTGCGTAATGTACGAAAATATCCTTGCCGTCCTCGGTAGTGATAAATCCATAGCCCTTCCGTGGATTGAACCACTTAACTGTTCCCTCTGTCATAAAACGCTCCTTTTGACCAACTTTGCCAAGACAAACTATTGTTTGCACAGCCTACAATCCATTATAGCTGCGAGTTCATAGCTTAAAACCGGTCGGTCGAAAGCGGATTGTGGACTACGCGGGTTTCTGCTCAAGACAATTACTTTGCTTCAGCCGATTCTGCAGCGCGCACACTACAAAGATTCTCTCTCATGAGTCGTCCCATTTTAAACTTAACTGTTCGCTTCGCAGGGACCTCAACCCGTTCAAGTGTTTTGGGATTCTGTGCGATTCTTGCGACCCTTGTCCTGATCTCAAAGACACCAAAATCGCGGAATTCCAAACGATTATTCTTGCACAATTCGGCTGTTACCTCGTCAAGAAACGTCTGAACTATACGCTTGACTATAACTCTTTTTGCTTGCGTGCGTTCTGCAATTCGGTCGATAAGTTCTTTCTTCGTAACTGTTGCCATAAGTCACCTCATTTCAAGAAGGAAGGATTGAAAACTGAATTCTGCTCACATTAGGAAAGCCGCCGTCCGGAACCCTCTAACATATTACCCTGCTGGATTGTCCAACCGCTCACCACACACCTCTGCAAAAACACAAAGCGACGAGTAAACACCTTCAAAGCTAATTCTGCGATAGCTTGGGGAACATGATTTTCTAAATTCATCACAAAACCAGCCTGTAAAAATAAAAACTCTAAATAACTGCAAGTTACTATACAGCCGAGACTTCTATACTGCAAGCGATTTTCAAATAAAATTTTCCAACTTCTAAAAAAAATTTTAACCCTGCTCGAAGTGCAGACAAAAATAAACAGAGCCACTTACACGGTGTCAATTATAAGAGCGGCTGCAAAGCAGGCAAGCTCAGGAGCAGATGTGAAAAGCCGAAGCATTGACAAGCAATGTTTACGGTAAAAAGGCAGGCGTAAGGCCTTTGCTGGCAAGACGTTATACAAAAACAGGCCTTGTTTAAGCGTGCCTCTGCGCTGAAAAAAAGAGGCTGGGGGAACCGTATTAAGAATTCGGCTCCTGAGCGGAGTAAGAGCGTCTTTTGTGGTTTTGGGCAGGCCACAGTGCCTGGCGACTATTTGCAAAATAGCTTCAGCAGCAAATAGTTTATTGACCTGGTAAGGACTTATCGGCATAATCAAGGCGAAAGGCAAAGGTCTGTGATTGGCCGAAAAAAGAGATTCTTCGTCCGCCTTCGGCGGGCTCGGCATGATATTCTGTGTTTTGAGATAGTTTTTAAGCATTTATGTCTCCAGGTAAGACCGACAAAACGAGCTGCAAAGAGGCCGCTGAAAAAAGAAAAGATAGGGCGGCTGAAATTGCCAATACCTTCGAATGGCTGATAACGGCCTTTATGCTGGCCTTTGTGTTCCGTGCCTTTGTAATGGAAGCATTCCGGATACCTACCGGCAGTATGGCAAATACGCTCAAAGGCGCGCATTTTCAGTTGTGCTGCCCTCAGTGCGGCTACCAATACGCGTATAATTACGGTCGCGAGCAAGCCCCGAATTACGATGTCTTAATCGAACCTGTGTCACCTCGCTGCCCGAGCTGCGGATATTTTCTACCAGACCGTACAAGGATGCCGCCGGCTAACGGGGACAGAATCCTGGTGCTGAAGTGTATTTATCAGTTTCTCGAACCGAAACGCTGGGACGTAGTGGTCTTTAAGAACCCCGGCGAGCCGTGGCAGAATTTTATCAAACGGTTAGTTGCGCGGCCGGGAGAGACGGTTGAGATAATCGACGGCGACGTTTATATCGATGGGGAGATAGCCCGAAAGCCGCCCAAAATCCAGCAGGAACTCTGGTTGCCGGTCTACGAGAACGATTATCAACCGGTCCAGCCTGAACTGCGGCGGTTCAACGGTCACCAGTGGCAGCAGCCGTTCCGAAATATGGACGGCTCAAAATGGGACTTCAACTCAGAAGACCCGACGGTATTCGAGCTGGAAAGCGATGCCTATGATATCCATGTTATGTTTTATGACACGAAGCTGGGCAACGACTTCGGTGCTGAGAACTGCGCGTATAACCCGAGCCGGACGCACAATGGGCCGCCGTACTGCAGCGACTTAATGGTGGAATTTTACGCTAATCTCAGCGAATCAGAAGGAGCTGTCGGTATAGGTCTGAGTAAGTACGGAAGGCACTACAAAGCATGGGTGGACGCGGCTGGGGCTATGACCATTGCCAAAAGCGATAACGGGACCGAATGGGTCGAGCTGGCCCACAGGAAGATTGAGCGGCCTGTCAATACCACCACACATGTAAATGTGTGGTATAAGCCGGTGCTTGTGAGATTTGCCAACGTCGACCATCAACTGATATTTCAATTCGGCGACGAAACAGTGAACTGCGATTTGGGTAGCGACCCGGACGCCGCAGGACCGGTGAATGGCAACGTTGAGCCGGAGGTGAGGATTTTCGGGTCGGGTAAACTGGTCCTTTCACACATAGCCATTTTCCGTGATATTTATTACACGACGCCGCTGCAGCAGATGGGTGAGGCGTGCTTTGCGTCGACGGGCCGTCCGTTTAAGCTCGGGCCGGACGAGTTTTTCGTTCTCGGTGACAACAGTCCGAAAAGCCATGACAGCCGCTTGTGGTCTAACGAGGGCATTGGAATCAACGGCCAACGGGTCTACCGTGAGGGTATCGTCCCGCGTGACTACCTTGTCGGCAAAGCTGTTTTCGTCTACTGGCCGAACGGCTTTGAGCTTCCCTGGCCACGAAGTCTAAAAACGTTTCTGCTAAAGAACAGCTGGCAGAATCGACTGTCGGCGGTAATATACTGGGTTGTTACGTTGAGGTGGATTCCGAATATTGGTCAGATGCGCTTTATCTACGGCGGGTCAGATAAAAGCGATTGACTATTTCCTCAAACTGAGCGTTTTTGATGTTTAGTCAAATGGGGAAGCTGGGGTCTTATGGAGTACCACGGCCAACCGGTAGCCGAAGCTCCCAAGCATCAGGCCGTTCTGGAATTTCTCGAAGAGAACCCACGTTGGTGGTAGTGAGCGGCAGAATAATGCTGCTTCTCATCCCGTGCCTGACTCGGCATTCTCATCAGACTCCCTTTTAACCTGCGGGCGTTTTAGTGAGAGGATTAAGCCGTAGACGGATATGATAAGTAATGGAATATGCAAAATGCCGAGCCACCAGAGTCGGCTAAAGTTGGCAAATTTGGCCATGTTGTACAAACCGATAATGATACCAACGATACTGGTTACCCGCATAGTCGCAATGTTGACTCTTGGCCAGTACAGACTCAGCAGCGCCAGATAAACCGGCGTCATCAGGCAAAAGGCCAGCCCTGAACCGTTTGTGACCAGCAAAATGGGATTGAAATCCGGCCTGCCTTTGCTTGCTGGGTACCAGAACGCCAGAACGGCCAGCGGAACAACCCAGTATCGCCGGATGGGCAGCTTTCTGAAAGTATAGTCGTTCTTAAGCACCACCGCCTCCCACGCCCAGAAGCCAGCAACGGCAAGGAACATCACTAAGTTGATAGGGCACATCGACACTCCGTATTTGTCCGTGAAAGCGATGCTTTGACCAATCGCAAAGAGCACATACGAGATGGCGACGTAGATGCCGAATACGCGGGCGAATTTATTGCGAAGAACCAGGATGCCGATGATCGCCAGAATAGCGATTACCTGGAAAATCGGATAGATCTCGGGATGCTTGTAAACGATGGCGTTGCCGAGGGCGTGCTGTATTACCTTTCCCCAATCCTCTATCTTGTATCCTTTGGATGCATACGGCGGAATAAACTGAATCAAAACAAACAGCACAAAGAACCACCATTTTCGGGTTATTTGTTCCAGCTTGCCTTGCTGATGAATAAGGTTATTCATTTCCTGTTTACTCCATTGACTTTGTTAGGCTTTTTGTAGCATTTTTTGCCTTTGAAATAGGTTCGACAAGCTCACTACGGGTTGGGTTTGATTGGGTTCGTTTTGGGTTCGTTTTGGGTTCGTTTTGGCTTTATTTTGGGTTTAATTGGGTTCGTTTGGGTTCGTATTGGGTTCGTTTTGGGTTCGTTTTTCCCGTGTTCACCAAGTGTCTTATTTACATAATCCTTTGTTAATACTTTGTTTACGTTCATTTGGGCTTTCTCGAAATTGGGTTCGTTTTGCATAATAAAGAGTTGATTTGTAGAGGATTCTCTACAGATGTAAAGGAAGGAAGGCATAAGGCACAAGTGCATAAGGCATAAGTGCATAGTTGTGTTGGGTATAACATCATATTGGGTAAGGAGTTATCTGATAGCATAAAATCCGAAATACTAATATCGAAATTCGAAACAATATCAAAATCTAAATGACCCAAATTCAAAACTTTGCCTTGCTTGCCAAATAATGGTTTATGGGCGTGCCCCGCACCAAATTACGGCAGCAGCCTAATTGGTGCGGGACGATACGTGCGGTTCTCCGCTAAATACCTGCCATTTCTATAGCTGTTTGTATTATACCAAACCTGCCCATAATGTTCAATAAAAATCTAACTTTTTTAAAAAAAATTAGGCACGAAGAGTATTTAAGGTTTAACCACGGATTAGCACTGATTTCACGGATTTTTTAGCCACTAAGGCATCCGCCTTCGCTAAAGCTACGACGGACAGGCTCCGGCACGAAGAATATAGCCACGAAAAGGCACAAAATGCACAAAAGGGACAAAAAAATGACCAAAAAAGTGCTTTATTTAGTCATCCCCCTGCACGCTAAACGCTATTTTCTCATTTTTTTCATTTTCTGCGACGCTTTCTCTTTTTCTTTATATATGGTTTGTGTCTTTGTTCCAGGCTGAGGTGGTAAGCATGGTAATCCTCACTATCCTCAGTTTTACCTTTGCCACCAAATTCAAATGCAAAGCCTCTTCTTTTGGGACCAAATAATCTCGCATATTCACCTTGAAATGCGTGAAAAGTATGCCATTCATAATCATGACGCTTTTTGTCCGCATAATCATGATGCCATGGTCTTCGACCATACTCATCAAATGCGACAGATCTTCCATTTTCGTAACCAATAAACATTTCAGATGAGAAAGAAACTGATCTGGGGTCTGGCATCAAAATGTATGAGCTTCCTATTTCATCCCAACGCCTAAAATTAAACTTCTTTTCGGGATATAGCCACTCCTCCTTGGCAGCCGCCAAGTAGCGATAAGCACGTTGCTTAACTATGTAATTAATGGCAACAACCTCTTCCTCAGAAAGAATGCGACCTGTCTGGATGCTAGTGAAATTAAATATTGCGCCCCTAAAAAGCTCAGAGTGAGGCCTTTTTGTTAATGGATTGCTATAGGGATTTCGAATCCAAGACAAGTTGGTCAAAAGCAAGGCCTTATTAATACTCAATGGAAATATTGTGTGCGTACCATTGAGCCAAATGCCAGGGTCATTGGCACCTAGACACCATTTAGAACGTGGAAAGCAACCTTGATTATAAACTGTTACTGGATGGTCAGATATAATAAACTTTGTTTCCGATTGGGAAGCATCAACGATGCTCCATACACATTCAGTCCATAACGCACAAAAGAGTTGTTGCAACTCCTGCAACTTAAACAAAACCATATTCTTGTCTGAGAGCTTCACAAGATTGGCTAGGTACTTCAACCCTTTTGGTGTACGTATCTTCTGTATACTCATATACAACAGTAAGTTTTCAAAGGATTTTTTATCGGCGCTTGGATTCTTGAAATTTGACCAGTATTCAACGGCTGCTACAGCAAAATTATCAACCTTCCCGAAGAATTTTTCCTCTATCTCTGTAGACTCCCACTCTCCGAATTTTGTTGTGTAAAGATCTCGCTCGTAGAAGCATTTAGAAGGCCCCCATCGCAGCAATGCCTTTCGTTTGTACCTCTTTTTGCCATTACTGACAGTGTCTGGAGTTAAATCTAAATAGAAAAACTTTTTTTCTCGAACATCGTCAGGTAGGAAAAGATATTGGTACCATTTAGGAATATAATGATTTCTGCTATAGTCAGGCATTTTTGAGATTTGGCTTATAGTCAAGAGCCAAATAATGATTATACAATCTATATAAAACTGAAAAAAAAGACTGTTTCTTTGTGTATAAGAAGTTCCCGTTGCTTCTTCAATACTCGTCCAATTTTGCGTTGCCCTTCAGTCGGGATTTTAATCTGTGCTGCATATCTTATCTCTCTTCGAACGTTCTTAGCCCTTCCAACTTTTCGTAAATCTTTGAAAATACCTGATCGGGAACTTCTCCCCAAGCAGAGAAAGCTTGGCCAAATCCGCGTAGGCTTTTCTGAAAGTCTCCTTCTTCCTTTCCCGACGGATCCCAAAGGCCAAGCTTTTGAAATTCCTGCTCCAACTTATCAAGTGTCTGTTCGCCAAACACTCCCAGGTAGAGCAAGAGCGCCCACGAAAAACCAATTCTTTTGTTCTTACTAAATAATGCCAAATTCTCTAGAAAGGCGGTGAACTCCGACAACGAAATTTCTCCGTGCCCTACTCGGTCGTATACATCTCTATTCTTGATGGAAAGCGCGGTCATAAAGAATGTTCCGTTTTGCCAACCCCATAGCAAATGAGAGCTTGGTTTCATAGTAGTTGAAAGAACATGTGCCGTGATTCGGAAGAGTTCATGTATCTGGCGCGCGTTCAGGGAGAACGCTATGCAGAGCTCAACAATATCATCTGTGCGATAACGATCATGTTCAAAATAGCGAAATCGGTTTTTACTTTCGAATGCTTCTTGGCTGAGATATTCTTCTAGAAGTTTTCTGCAAAAACGAGCTATCATAGGCTGGGATTTGACCGGCAGACTCACATTCCTATGTGCAAATTTGCGATAGTACTCATCAAAAACAAGTTCCTGACCAAAAAGCGCCTTGGCTGATGAAGCTAATTGGGTTTTGTCAACTCCAATCACAAAAATAAGTCCGTGAATATCAAAGAAATGCTTGATTGTCTCTAAGAATTCGATGGCATAAGTGGGCCTACAACGGTCTAGTTCATCGACCATTACTAATATAGAATTCTTCGACTTACAAGTAAGATTGCAAAGCAAAGTTCTTAGCTTTGTAAAAAGCTCATGCCTTTCTTGATAAACTTGAAAACAAGCATGACCTAATTCCGGCTTAGCCTGTGTGTCTTTAGGTTCTGCGTATTGTCCTGCCTTGATTACATCGATACCCGTAAACCTTTGTACGACATCATTTCCAATCGACAACGCAAATTTGCATAGTTTTCCGGCTGTTTCCTTGATCTGCTCTATGTCTTTGCTCGTCTTCTTGGATTTCAGAATATCCAGTAGGGCCGACACAATTGCCAATAGGGGATCTCCCTGAAAATCAGATTCACCTGCGTTTAGATACACAACCTCAAGTCCATAATCACCTGACCGGAGCTTGTTAGCCCACATTTCGAAAAATGTACTTTTTCCACTTCCAAATTCACTATTCAGACTCAGGACGAAACTTTCATCAACAAATCTAGATTCCACCTGAATATACGTTGTGAGATCATCGGCAAATGACTCCAAACCAAACTTGTCAAAATTCGAAAACGTCTTAAAGCTATTCTTCATGTTAATCTCTATAGGCGAGCGAAGATATTTCCACTAAACACATTTTCGTAGGATGGGTTTGAGCCCATTCTCTTCTAATTTTTTTCCACAAGTTCTTAAGAATCAGTGAAATCTGTGGCTCGTCTCTCACATCTTGTGAAGCGTATCTCGTGTTGATTCCGCCTCAGTTGCTTTTGCCTCCACGTTAGCAGTTAGTTATTCTTTATCTTTCCAGTTCTCCCATTTTAACAGCTCAGGGTCATGCTCGGTATTTGAAGCGTAGTATATTGCGCAGCGGAATACGTAAAGCATACATCTGTCGACTGGAGAGGCCTTAAACTCGCAGAGTCTATCATAATGTTGCTCGGCTTGGGTGCCCTTAAGATCGTCAATAGAATGGATGCCGATATTCTGCATGTCCTGGGCAATAGTTTTACCAACGCCGGGAATTTGTTCTAATTCTTGTAAGCTGGATGATTCCATAGAAAGGTGCCTCAGATATTGTTCACCAAATACAATTCACTAATCACTCCTTCGATAAACTCAGGACAAGTATTTACCAATCACGAATTATCTGCCGCCCCAGTTGTCAGCCCCCGTTGTTAGCCCAAAATACCACAAACCTGCAATTCCCGTCAACAAACTTAATTTTAACGACAACTCTCTCGTCCCGATTTATCGGGACTGGCGAGGCACACAAAAGAAGTGAAAAGGGAAAGAAAAAGTGCTTTATAAGCACATAAATAGCGCCGTCTTACAGTCGGCGGAAGACAGAAAGCACAGGACTGGGGGCTATATAAAAGGACGGAAAGATGATTGTCCCCCACCACAGGGGTGGATAAAATGGTTTGAAAATTCACTTTTTCGGTGTAGACTGACTGATTGTACTGAAAGACAGGTTTTTGATTTGCAGGATAAGATTATGTCTGAGTTTAAGATGGATAGCCCTCAGAGGCGGATTTCCGACAAACAGATTGAGCCGGCCCAGAGGATACAGCGTTTGCCGCCCTATCTGTTCGGGCGATTGAATGCCCTGAAATTAGCCAAACGCCAGGCGGGCGCAGACATTATAGATCTGGGTATGGGCAATCCGGCTGACAGGGCACCGCAGGTTGTGATTGACAAGCTGTGCGAAGCGGCGCAGGACCGGCGCAACCACCGGTACAGCGCATCAAGAGGTATTAAGGGGCTGCGAAAAGAAATCGCAAAGAAATACGAGCAAAAATGGAACGTGCAACTGGATCCGGCAACAGAGGTTCTGGCGTGCATCGGCTCGAAGGAAGGTTTCAGCCATCTTTGCTTAGCGATGCTTGGGCCGGGGGACACAGCGATTGTGCCGGACCCGGCTTTTCCAATTCATAATTATGCGGTTGCCTTAGCAGGTGCGAACGTCATATCGGTTCCTTTAGGCTGCGATAAGAAATTCATAAACAATATAGAGATGGTCTGCGAGAACCTTTATCCGAAGCCAAAGCTGCTAATCCTAAACTTCCCGCACAATCCGACAGCGATGACAGTGGACGAGGGATTTTTCGAGCCGGTTGTTGATTTAGCAAAGCGATTCGGTATAGCGGTGATTCACGATTTTGCTTATGGGGAAACCTGTTTTGATGGCTATAAAGCGCCGAGCTTTCTTTCGGTCAAGGGAGCGAAGGATATCGGTGTCGAATTTATTACGATGAGCAAGCCGTACAATATGGCCGGTTTTCGCATCGGCTTTGCCGCCGGCAACAAGGACATGCTCGATTACCTTGCGACAATAAAAGGGTACTACGATTACGGTATATTTCAGGCGGTACAAATAGCGGGCATTATTGCGCTGCGAGACTGTGACGGCGATATTGCCGCTCAGAACGAAAGGTATCAGTCCCGGCGGGATGTTGTCTGCGAGGGTCTTGCCAGGATCGGCTGGGAGGTAGAGAAGCCGCGCGCTACAATGTTCGTATGGGCAAAGGTGCCGGAGCAGCATTTGCGAGGCAAAGGCACTATCGATTATGCGATGGACCTGATGGAGTATGCAGAGGTTGCAATCGCCCCGGGCAGGGCCTTCGGTGAGAACAGCGAAGATTATATGCGAATAGCACTTGTGGAAAACGAGCAGCGCTTGCGGCAGGCGATTCGCAACATCAGCCGATTTATACAGCAAAAGCCGATAAGAAAAACGATGTCAACGAGAAAAGCTAAGGGCGATTAATACGCAGTATGCCTTACGGCAGCAGCAACCTGGTGAAAAGAAAAAAGCAGGTTTTATCGGGCGGAGATTGTGAAAAGCGGAGCGCGTAAGCAGAACCGGCCGTGAACAACAAGCAGGCAACAAGTTTTTTTTACGGTCAGCAGCAATTTTTGCAAAAATTCCTGGCATATTTTTTACCCGTCAAAATCGCGTATTATAGCCCTTTACGTGATATTATAGGACAATTGGCTGTGGATTGCTCAGCAGTAAAGCTGGAAATACGAAAAAAAAACTTGACTTTTGGAGACAAACTTGGTTTAATTATTACTAATAGTGAGGGTTCTGCATCTTGAGATAAGCTGCATCTTGTGCCATTAGTTGAGGCAGAAGCGAAACGAGGAAATTGAAGGGGAAGGGATTCCTTAAAGGCCGGAATTGAAGTTGAAAGCTTAAGGGACGCCTATTTGGTGCAAAGTAGGTTTTTGACGGTTCTTGAAGGAAGAGAAGAGATGAAAAGGGCGATGAGAAGAATCAGGTTTTTTAGTCTACTGGTCGCTGCAACGCTATTTGTCCAGAATGCGGCTGCGACCATCACTACAATACTGCCAGATAGCTCACACCACCAAGGGCGAGCATACTATGGCACCAGGTGTATAGAGTTTGCCGTTTATGACACAGTGACCAACCCGGATGAGTTCATCGGCGCTGACGGCTTTACGGCACCTGGAACCGGGCGATACATTTATGCGTATCAGATATTCACTAATGATGCCAGCACTTTCCCGGCTGAATATTTTGCCATAGGGGGTATTGGTGAAAACGCTCTCGCCGAGCCGGTAAATGATAATATCGGTTGGGAAAGCGATTCGCCAGGTGACCCCGGAGTAGAGCCGGACAGGGCATATATTACTTCGTCGAGTATGCTTGGTACAATGGGAGCCTGGGAGTTTGATGACAGCCCTTTAGTCGCCGGCGAGCATTCATACTTTTTAGTGCTCCGCAGCAATATGGACTGGACGTGGGGTACATATACGTTTAATAAAACCCTTGCTGGTGAGCCACCGATTCCTGGCTCTCCATCTATCCCTGAGCCGGGCACGTTAGCATTGCTCGGCATCGGTAGTTTGCTGACGCTTTTGAGGCGAAAGAGGTATGTTTAGTAACATAAGGTGCATCTGCACAGTCAAGTTTTACAACAGGAGTGGGGGGATGGTAAAGAACAATTCAATATCCATAGGTTGTCAGAAGGTAATATTAGCCGTTGCGGTTTTTTGCTGTGGCCTGCTTGAGCCGGCATATTGCGAAACGAACGGGCCTGTGCTGTTGCTTCAACAAACACCTGCTAATGGCGGGACAATAACTCCAGGTGCAGGGGTTCATCACTTTGAAACAAATACAAGTGTTACTTTGATGGCGGTTCCACAACCCAGCTATCAATTCGTTTTTTGGCTGGGCGATGTGAGTGACACGACATCAAACCGCACTACTGTGTATCTTGATGCACCGAAAATCGTTATTGCGGTGTTTGAGCGAACCGAATATGCGCTTGAGCAAGCCGGATATGCGATTGAGGAACTGGTAGAGACGACACAGAGCATACCCGGTGGTCGGGGCGGTCTGATGGTCGGCGCTGCGGATTATGCTCGGCAGGGTGCGATCAGCACCGCAAATGGTAGAAGGCCAAGCGTACGTAAACCACCGCCATCGAAACCGCCTCAACAAGAGCCGAAGATTCCGGTCCCGATACCAGAGCCGGCAACGGTGGTATTGTTAGCCGTTGGCAGTTTTCTGGCGTTTGCCAGACGACGGCCAAAGAAATTAATCTGTACGAAAACCGGTGACAAAACGCTGAAGTAAAAGACGCGAGCTAAGGACCAAAATAGCTGTTTGTAGAGAAGCAAAAATTCGCCCCCCCGCCCTCCCATAAGAAAGATTATGTCATCAAAAATCTTTAACAAAATCACTCCATTGTCAGCCTGATCCGTGTAGGGTGTGCAACTTGCTGAAAGTCCCGACCTGTCGGGGTTGCACACGCGGGAACCGGTTAGCCCCCGGCACTGTCGGGGGTTGTCATTCCAACATCCACACATCTACGCATTCACGCGACGCGGCAATCTCAACTTCGACATTCGAAATTCCTTGTTCGATATTCGATATTCTTTTTATGTTTAGCCAGGGAGGGTGTGCACTGCACACCATTTTTCTGTCATTCTGAGCGAAGCGAAGAATCTCCTCCCCCGTCACTGCGAGCAGCGAAGCGCTGAAAGTCCGCCTACGGCCGAACGCGGCAATCTCTTTCACCGTCATTGCGAGCGAAGCGCGGCAATCTCAAAAAATAATCATTAATCAATTATCAATAATCAATTCTTACAACCCTGCCAGCCAATTGTCGGCGAGTATTGCAAAGTCTGTAAAGTCTATGGTGCTGTCATTACTTATCTCAGCCCAGTCGCAGTAATCGTTGGTTTCATCGCAGCCACTATCAAGCCAATGAAGTGCCAGATGCTCCA
>JAUXAB010000041.1 GCA_030615025.1 Phycisphaerae bacterium
GAAAAGTTCGAGGCCAAGGCGGCAGGCCAAAAATGCTCGGAGGCGTGGTTTTCTCCACGTTGAGAACGTTTTTGGCCGACAACGCAGGCATCGGGCTTTGCAGCCGGCCGCAATAGAGCGGGTTATTGGGATAGGCTCTAAATGGGCAATGTCTGATGAAACGGCGAAGACGGCAAGCGGTCACCCGCATCCGATTTCTGGAAGACCTTTTAGTAACATATGCCATTTTGTTGTCATCGGTGGCCCCCGCTGCTTCACTTTTGGCAAGCCCCTCGGTTTGCTTGGCAAGAAGCAGAGGTGCAAGCAAAACGGTGGGGGGACAGGAGTGGACCAGGTTCCGCGGCCCCAACGGACAAGGCATCAGCTACGCCAAAAGCATCCCCATCAAGTGGACGCAAAGCGATTACACCTGGAAGGTTAAGCTGCCGGGAGGCGGCCATTCCTCCCCTGTGACCTGGGGCGACAAGGTCTTCGTGACTATTGGCGACCAAAAGGCCGGTCGCGGCACCCTGTTGGCTCTACGCGTTTCGGATGGCAAAGCCTTATGGCAAAAGGAATACGCACTGACCTCGTACCGTATGAATAGACTCAATAGCTACGCTACCGCAACGCCGGCCGTGGATGCGGACCACGTCTATGTACTCTGGGCTACTACTAAAGAGACAATCCTGGCTGCACTGGACCACGACGGCGGGGATGTCTGGGAGCGCAGCTTCGGTGGTGTGCATTGCCAGCACGGCCCGGGCGGCTCCCCCATTGTTCTGGACGATATCGTGGTCTTTACCCACGAGCATGAGCGCAGCGATAAGGATGTTCAGAGTGCCTGGATTGCACTCGATTGTAAGACCGGCCAGACACGCTGGAAACTGCAGCGGCAGACCAGTCCAAAAACCTCCTACTCAACCCCCTGCGTTTACTCACCGGGAACCGGCGCTCCGCAGTTGATATTCACCAGCCTCGCCCACGGCTTGACTGGCGTCGACCCTCGCACAGGGACGGTCGTATGGGAAGCCAGCTCGGCATTTGTCAGTCGCGTGGTAAGCTCACCTGTCATCGCAGGTGAGCTGTTGATTGGCACTTGTGGCGACGGTGCCAGCGGCAAGCGCTTGATCGCGATTAAAGCCGGCGCAACGGATAAATCCACCCACCCCGCAGAGGCATACAAGATCGACAGTAGTTCCACGCCGTATGTTCCCACCTCCTTGGCTACAGCAGGTTTGCTCTTTACGTTTCATGATAGGGGGTATGTATCCTGCCTGCGCAGTGCCACAGGCGAACAACTCTGGCGTGAAAAGCCCGCCGGCAGATTCTATGGGTCACCGGTATGTGTAGATGGCAAACTCTACTGTATCACGATGGCCGGAGACGTTGTCGTGATGAGGGCGGCCCCCACTTACGAGCTGCTGGCGGTCAATCCTTTGGGCGAAAAAAGCCACGCAACCCCCGCTGTCGCAGGCGGCAGGATGTACCTGCGGACCTATTCGCACTTGATCTGTATCGCCCCAAAGAAGGAGTAGGCCACAATTAATTGATTATTGATTATTGATTATTTAACTCCGTGCTCTCTGTGCACTCTGTGGCTAATTTTTTCTGCGACCAATGATTCCTAATATGGCCATTTCAGAGTCTTTCACCCGCTATCAAATCGCAAATGGCAAATCGCGATTTACCATCTGCTTGGCGTGCCCCGCCCCTCTTTACGCCTTTAGGAGGGGCTGGGCGTGCATAGGCTGCATGGTTGCTGTGGGGGCTAAGCTACCTGCAATAAGTTCGATGCGTGGCTTGCTTTGTTGATAATGGAGATAACAGATCACACCTCAGTACCCGGCTACCGGCTTAGCCTTGCTGTCCAGAAGGAGTGTGTCTGGCGGAGTTTTCCAAACCCGGCACAAAGGGTTTTCCGTTCGAATCCAACCTTTTTCGCCCAATCGTGCTTCGATGGAATAAAGGCGTTGCCCTGTACCGGCGCGCCGGTATTCATAGAGGGATACAATGCATGAATTCTCGTTGAGCCGATCGGCTGGCGGCAAAGCATAGAAAAGCGGCTTGGCAGAGGGTAAGGGGCGCAGGCGCGTCAAGGAAAGCGTCCGCCCGCTCTTGCCGAGGGTTTTGTGAACGTAGATGGGAACGAGCTTCTTGTGAGCTCTGGACGGCTCGATCGCATAAAACGGTATTGATTCGACAAGGTCCCACCTGCCGGCCTTTTCCACGCCATCGCGCAGTAGATAGTCCCTTCCATCCTGCTTGTCCCGTATTTGATAGACCGCCACCGGCAGAGCAAGACGGGGGTCGTCAAGCTTCAATCGGTACATGATTTGATTGTAGTCGTAACGCGGCGTCGCATTCTCGGCAGAACCGGAAAACGTGTGCGAATAAGTGCCCTCGAAAAAGAGCACACGGCCGCCATCTTGGTCAAAAAACGGATGCTGCTTTGGATTGTAGAAGGAGTACTTGTTGTGCGTCACAATCTTTCTGGCATAGGCCCACGGCCCAACGGGCGTATCAGCTTCGGCATACCAGACCTCTCCCAGAAAAGACGGTTCACCGAATTGCTGCACCGTGATCATGAGCCATCTCTTTCGGTAGGCGTTGAAATAAACAGTCCCGCCGTGAGGAGAGATTTCCTTGCCCGACTCTATGTCGTACAGATGCACATCCTGCTTCTCTTTTTTCAGCGCCTTGATGACCGAAGGCTTTCTAAAAAGAATCTCGTTGCCAATCAGTTCCCCGGCGGGGACCCAGCGGTACGCCTTATCTCCTTTAACCAAATTCAGGCGCTGTGCATCCTTACGATTAGATCCTTTCGGCGCCAGAGACGTCAAGACTTCGTAACGATTCGGGTCGAGGATATGGTCCCACTCGGCCCTGACGCGCATACGAACCGCCAGGGGGAATTGTGTGGCAAAATAATAGTATTCCCGGCCATCCACATTCACGCCAATAGCATGTCCGGAATTATGATATGGCAGAAAATCCGGACCAGAACGAATCAGGGGCTCGAACGAATTCGTGGCGTCGTTGAAAACTACCAGCCCACGACCATACGCTTCTCCGAGGCTCTTCATTCGCGCATACTTGGCGACCATCCGCTCCCGACCCTCGTTGTCCTTGACGGTCAACAGACCGTCAAGCCAGACCATGCCAGGCTCCTTCAAAGGGGAAACCGGTCGGCTGAATCCATCCTCGGCGACGTAGTATTTGAGGTCGACGCCTATTGCGGGGTCGAGTCCTCCCTGGCTTGGCAGACGTGAAACCGCGCCGGCCATCGCGAAGTGCCCAAGCGGATACGAAGGCCTTGAAGTGTCGCCCCACATCCAGAACAAACGACCACGATGGATACACGTGTACACTGAATCCTGTCCGGTTACCTGTCCGTTGAGAACCGGATTTTGTAACGGAACCGGATGTCCGGTAAGAACGCTATCACGATAGATCCCCTGGCCCGTAACGCGGTAAAGCCGCTCAGCAATATTGAGCCGGTCGATTTTGATAATTACGCTGCCTTCCCGCAAAGTCTTCAGCCTTGTTCCGCGAAAGCCAAATCCGTCTTTCGGGAATTCATAGCCGTGGCTTTCAACAAAGAAGAAGACCTCTGTGTCCATCAAGCCCGGTTCATAAAATGCGACAATTCCACTGCTGTCCGTGAAGTATCTTATGTTGTTGGTGGTTCGTAATTCAACCAAAGGCACTCCCCTGCCGGTTTGTCGGTCCACGACCTGGATCTTGAAGTATTTGCGCGAAGAATCCTGGATGGGAAAAGCCTGCTGCTCAAGTTCAATACACGAGCCGGAGCAAATAAAAACCGTGCAAATCGTCATCAAAACAAACCATAGATGGCTTTTATTCATTGCTTTCATTATGGAAAAGTATATCGGATTCAATATAGATAGCAAGAGAACAGATACACAACCTTCAAAATGGACACTCCGATATGGAACGGGTCCCCCATTTTGCGACTTATTGCAAAATGGGAACCCACGACCATTGTCAAGTCACCATATTCAGTTATTTTTGTTCTTTTCTACATTTGATAAGACCTTCGATATGAGCCCGGGTTCCCAAAGCTGATAGTTTGGCTTTGGCGTCCTCTTGCCGTAGCCCGAAAGTCCTATAACAATTTCCTTGCCTTTTGTCTCCCAATCAGATACACTGCGTTAGATCTAAAAAGAAATGGTGAGGCGAGGCTTTCTATTTACTCATAATTTTTTTAAATTTGGGATTGCTTCGTCGCTGTGCTCCTCGCAATGACGAGATTCTTCGCTGCGCTCAGAATGACAGGTGGGATGTGTGGTCATTTTGTTAGGATTTCTGAAAAGTTCTTGACTTTTTGTGTTTTTTAACCATACTATAGGTGTACTTCAGAGGGCGGTTAGCTCAGTTGGTTAGAGTGCCTGCTCGACACGCAGGAGGTCACTGGTTCAAGTCCAGTACCGCCCAGTTTTTAGAAGTGCCGGAAATGCTTTTTTGAAGGAGGGGCAGTTACAAATGAGGCCGCATCAGCGGCTTTGTTTTTTCGCAGGCCGGCAAATTGCCTGTGCCGTTCTAAGCTTTGCACCAGTCCTCCTGGTTCCAGTCACCGCCTGATTTTGCAAGCGATATCCCGGCTGAACGGGGGAACAGAAATTCGTAGGGGGCCTGCCGTGAACGAAACACTCTGCTTCTCGATGATCTTTCCCTTGTAAGTATGCCACCACTGGACACTATAGGTGTCGGGTTGTAGTCCCTGGATTTCGATTGTGGTGCCTCTGATTTCTGTCGGTTGGTGCTTTTCAATCACCAGATTCCACCACGTTGCTTTCGGGTTGAAGAGCCATACGTATGCACGGTCGCTGCCCTGGCAGCCGAGCAGGCGGAGCTGCTTGTTGGAGGCGGTGGCTGTGGTCTGCCGCAGTCCTTCGAAGGAAACGTCGGCCAGGAACGCGGCCAGCGGGCGATAGTGAACGTAGGCGTCCTGCCTGTCGAGCTGGTCCCACCACCAGAACATCGCTGTCCCCGAAGTGCCGGCGAAGGCCGACGCCCAGAGCGAATTGTGGAAATGGACTGCTTTGTTGTCCTGTTTCATGTGGTCGCTGAGTCCCCATTTCGGGGTGGCCAGGCCGAATTCACCAATCAGCACCGGCTTGCTCGTGGTATGTTCCCTCAGGAACCGCATTTTGTCGATGACCACCGCCACTTCGTCCTTGAAGTTCTCCTTTGTCCCCGGGCGCATATAATGGTGCAACTGGCCGATATCCAGGTTGGGGTGACGGCAGTCTTTCGCCGAAGGGTGCCATGTGCTGGTCGTGCGCAAATGATTGTAGACGTCAATCTGCTCGAGATAGTCGCCGACCTCGGCGTAGAAGCGGTCGGTCGGCAGGCCGGGGTCGATCTCATTGAAGTATTCCCAGGCAGCTACGCTGGTGGAATAGCCCCATCGCGCGACGGCGTAGCGCATCAACTTGTTGGCATCCTGGATGGCCTGTTGATACTCGGGACCCTTGTCATCGGAAAGAGACTTCATATAGAGGTCTCTGGTGATCAGGCACAACATTAGGTAGATGCCATTGCGCTCGGCTGCTTCGACGAGCTTATCGAGCATAAAGCAATCGAGCTGATTGTAGACGCCTCTTATGGGGCGATTTACGTCAGCTTCCCACAGCAGTTCGACTCCTCCATTGACCTCTTTCAGTGACAGGTCGTCCAGCCAGACTGTGCCTGAGCCGACCAGGCTGAGGACTATCCTGCCGAGCCAGAAATCATTTTGGCCGGTAACAAACTCTTGCTTGAATTTACGCCACTTGCCTTTCGCAAGTGCGTCGAAGCGTGTTCGAGAACTACCGCGACCGACGTCTACTTGCAGTCCAGCGGGTCCGTCTGCTGTGAATCGGCCGGTGAACACATAACGTGTGTTGGGCCTTAGCGCCACCGGATGGGAAGGCGAGACGGTGAGCGATGCACCATTGCCGCCCTCGAGCTTTACGCACTTACGGGGGCTTGGGTCGTTTTTGCTGCCGGGTATCGGTACAATAATTTTTCTGCGGTGCCATGAGCGGTCCCAGGCGCTTTTCCTTGCCTCGATGGCCATTGCCCAATCCTTGCAGCACGTCCAAATTCTCAGGAAGTTGGCGCCGTTGCGTGAGAGCTTTTCGAAAATCTGTTCTGCTTTCGTAAGATTTACGTATTGACCTTCGCCGATGAAAGCGAGGTTCTGGCCGATGGCAAAGAAGGGAGCGCCTTCGGTAAATTCAAGAAACCGAGGGTCTTTCCGGCTAATCCGGAGGAAGCCTTTTTGCGATGAAGGTGTGCATTGGAACCGGACGCTGTCTGAATGAATGGTACCTTTTCGATCTTTCAGCCTTGCCGTGGCCAAATAAGTGTCTGTTTGCATCGGGGCAAATCGTGCCTTCCATGAGCCTCGGCCGATGGGGTAGTACCAGTTGGCTCTTCCACGCTGGCGGTCGAATTTGCGGCGTTCGTAGTCCTGACAGTAAAAGGCGGGTAGTGATATTTGCCGGCCGGCAGGAGTCTTCAACAGCACCGTCAAATCGACCTGGTCTGAGTCGAAGGGATTATCGTAGCGGGCACCTACTCGGATGAGCAATTCCAGTTTTTCGTATTTGCCCACCTTTTTCGCCGATGGTTCTATTTCGATCTTCTGCCGGCCCATAGACTCTTGAGTGCAGAAGGTGACGGCAGCCAGACAGATGAAAAGCATTTGGATTGTTGTTACTGTCTGTCGCATAAGATATTCCTTTGCGTATTTGACGTTTGTTTATTGCTCCAAGCAGATACAAGCCGGCCTTGTTCGGCAAGTTGGATATGCCTGTAGAGGAGCTGCCATGGCAGCCGAAGACACTGGCGGTAGACATCAAGACATACGTGTCCGGCGACAGTGGTAAGAAACTGCTCGATGCCGGCGGACTGCTATTTGGTTCTAACGCAGCACTATTCTTAGCGTATTATCCGTTCAATACCCAGCCTTGTCGGTACGTTTTTCGGATGTACTGATCGGCCTCGGGGCAGTTTGTTGCTTTCATGTTTTTGGCGTCGTATTCGAGTTTCTTGCCGACACGATATGCGACCAGAGCGAGCATATTGTGCTCAATGAGCGCGCCGGAATAATCGAAGTTGCAGAGTGTGGGCTTTCCTGTCTTGCAGCCGATGATCCATTCCTTGTGGTGGCCGGGCGACGACGGTATCAAATCCTCGGGCTTAGGCGAGTCGTAATGGGTCATATCTCCCTTGAGCATTAGAATACGCCAGTCATAGTCAGCCAGCAGCCAGCCTTTGTCGCCCTTGAACACGACTCCTTTGCCCATATTGTCCCGGTGGAATACTTTCGAAGGCATACCGGGCTTTTTGTCGCCGTCGTACCAGTAGACCTTGACGGCCGGGCGCCAGTCGTTTGCGGGGTGGTCCCATTCGGCGGTGAGCCACTGTGGGCAGGTGTCGGTGCTGACGGGTGTTCCTTTGGCTTCGCATGTAGTTGGGAGCTTGAGGTCGAGTGCCCAGTATGCCATATCCATCATGTGGCTGCCCATATCTCCGATTTGTCCGCTGCCGAAGTCCCAGAAGCGGTTCCATGCGAGGCAACCGCCGAAGTAGCCCGGGTTGTAGGGATGATATGGTGATGGGCCTATCCAGAGGTCCCAGTTGATGTGGTCGGGTACGGGCTTGACCTCGGGCAGGTAGCTGCCGCCTTTCGGCTTACGGTTGCACCAGACGCGGGCTTCCTTGACGGTGCCTATTGCGCCGTGGCGGACCAGCTCGACCATGCGGCGGTAATTATCGTAGTCGTGAATCTGGGTGCCCATCTGCGTTGCGAGCTTGTGCTTGTTCTTGAGATAAGTCCGGCGGACCATGTGGGCCTCGTGCACGGAGTTTGCCAGGGGCTTTTCGCAGTAGACGTGCATGCCGCGGTTCATCGCCCACACATTGATGAAAGCGTGTGTGTGGTCGGTCGTGGAGCAGACGACGGCGTCGATGTCCTTCTGCTCGAGGCACTTTCGCCAGTCATTATACGTTTTGGCCTTAGGGAAACGCTTGGCGGCTGAAGCGAGGTTCTTCTCGTTCACATCACACAGGGCGACAATGTTCTCGCTTTTGACGCTGTTCATATTTCCGCCGCCTCGGCCACCCACGCCGATAATGGCGATGTTGAGCTTTTCGTTCGGCGAGCTGCCGGCCTTGAGGACCCCCGATTTGAGGATAGTGAGCCCAGCTCCAACTACTGTGCTTTGTTTAAGAAACGTACGACGATTGAATTGACGATTCATCGGTTACCTCCTTTGTTTAGAGTTATAATTGATGGGAAATTTGATTTTGGCCATATCGACAGACTAACTGAAAAAAGGGCGGGATTCAAGGATTTTTTTTTGGGTTTAGAAGTAATTTTACAGACCGGCAAAAGTGGTATTTAATCTTTGGCGGAAAGGTCTGCACAGATGAGTTCTTCGTCGTTTCTGATGTAGACGTGTTTGTAGGCGAAGGCGGGATGAGACCAGCAGACGCCCCGGTTAAGCTGTCCCTTTGTCGGCTTGATGAGCTTTGCACGGCTGATTTCGTGAAATCCCCGGGGTGAGAGTTTGCTGATAATGAGCTCGCCGCTTTCGTTGAACATCCATATATTGTCTTCGTGCCGTACCATGTGAATGTTGGCCCAGCGGGCTTTGGGTACGGCGTCGAGACTTTCCCAGATTCGGTCGCCGGTGTAAAGGTCGAGACATCGAAGCTCGCCGTAACTATCCACCCCGTAGATGTGCTCTCCCTGCAGAACAGGGGTAGATATCATGCAATGCAGGCTGTCCGTTTCTCTTTCGCTGGCACCTTTGCGTCTCCAGACTTTAGCAACAGTCAGTTCGGCAGGGTTGACTTTGAGTAAGAGAGACCCGTCGTAAAAGCTACTGACGAAAAGATAACCATCTTGGAAAACAGGGGTAGGGACGTTAATCACCATACGAGACGGCTTAAATGGGTGTTGCCAGTAGAGTTGGCCCGTCAGAGGATTAAGGCCGGCCACTCTATCACCTGTCCAACAGACCAAGACACGCTTGCCGGCTTGTTCAATCATAATAGGGGCTGAATACGAAGCACGGTCGTCCAGCGCTCGCCATCGCTCTCGCCCTGTTACCTTATCGAATGCTATCAAACAGGCATTGTCCCGGCCACCAATTTGCACTATGACTAACTCGCCTTCAACGAGAGGCGAGGCTGCGATCGCCCAAATAGGCATTTTAATTTTGTATTCGGCATTGAGATTTCTACTCCAGAGCACATCTCCTTTTGCTGCATCGAAACAGAACAGGTGTCCCATAGCGCCGAGGGAGTAGGCACGATTGTCGTCGATGGTAACCGAAGCGCGAGGGCCGTCACGGTGCTCGAACCTTTCATATTTGCACTTATACTCGTAGGACCAGATTGGTTTGCCGGTCATGGCGTCGAAGCAGTGGACACGTTCGAGCTGAGCTGGTGAAGCCAGGCGGTCGGTGACATATACGCGGTCGTCGGCGACGGTCGGACCACTGTAACCATTTGCGATTTTGGCGCGCCAGCGGATTGGCAATTGCGGAGTGGCGAATTTTTGGACGATACCTTTCTCGTTCCAGGTGCCATCGCGATTGGGGCCTCGCCATTGGGGCCAATCCGCCGCCTCAGCAACATTGTGAAAGCTCAAGGCAATCAAGCATAGTGCAATTCCGGAAAGTGGCACGAGCAAATATTGTCTAATTGTTCTTAACATACTCCTAAATCTTTGCGGAAAAAACTATGGACCTCCTTTTGTGTAGAAAGTACATGTTGATAATTGTCACAGTAATTTCAACAGACCCGGCCTGAGAGCATTTTACTATTTGCCGCTGACATCGAGACAAACGAGCTGGCCGCCGGGATTATTTCGTGCGTAGATTCTGCCGTTTGCCAGGACCGGAACAGTCCAGCACTTTTTTTTGGGCAAAATCTGGGCCGATGCGAGTTCCTTGAATCCTTCCGGCGAAGCCTCTGCAATAGCCAGCTTGCCTCTGTCACTTAGGATAATCAGCTTTCCGTCGGCGAGCATAAGGCTTCCCTTGCCGAATCCTTTCTGTGCCCACTTGACCTCTCCTGTTTTGAAATCCAGGCATGATATGGAGGAACCATCGTCGACACCGTAAATATATCCCTTCCAGAGGACGCAACTGTTGAAATGGTTGCGCATGTTCTTGTTTCGCCAAAGTTCAGTGAAATCAGAGGAGCCGATTTTGAAAAGCGCACAGCCTTTGTTATATCCGGAGGAGAGGAACATCTTATCGCCGGTAATAATAGCGTCTGCGGCGTTAACGTCGTAGCTGGTTTTCCAGGGAATCTTCCAAAGTATCTTTCCGGTTGCTGCAACCAGAGCCACCATTTCCTTAGCTGTAAATAATGCCACGCATTTTTTGCCGTCCATAGTGAAAGGCACCGCCGTAGAGTATCCGGCCGCACCTTTACCATTTTGCCATATTACACTGCCATCATCTTTATTAAGGGCAATACCATTGGTGCCGGCGTTAAGAATGACTATGTTGTCGATTATAAAGGGCGAGCCGGCAAAGTACCAGGTAGGGTGCTTAACGCCCAATTCCTTTGTCAGATTCTTATGCCAAACTACGTGGCCCGTCGCCACCTTGAAACGGACAGCGTCCCCATTTTTGCTGAAGGTGTAAACTGAATCACCGTGTACCGTTGGTGTTGCGCAAGGGCCGCCTTCATGGTTTTTCTTAAATAAAGGACATGGATAGGATTTCTTCCATATTTCTTTGCCGGTATTGGCCTCGAAGCAATAGAGAATGTCATTATCCTTGATGTTGCCCATTGTGTAGACGCGGCCATTACTTACCGTAATCGAACAAAATCCGGTTCCGATTGACTTTTTCCATAGCACTTTCGGCCCGTCTTTTGGCCAGGTTGCGACCCAGCCGGTTTCGTTCGATACACCGTCGTGATTTGGTCCGCGCCAATTTGGCCAATCGGCTGCCTCAGCAGTCCCGTAATAGCCGGGGCCAATTGCCCACACCGCGAAGCCAAAGACCAGCGCCAGCACATAGTTTTTGACCACTTTTCGAAATTCCATAATAGTCCTCCAAAAGTAATAATAGATTCAGGCAATTGTCCTTATACAAGATTTTTTACCGGATGTCAATCCTATTTATTAAAGTTTTATAAATATTGTGTACTCGTCGGTCATTATGTATATAATTGTGCGTACAATATCAATCGGTTACTGTCAGAACGAGGAATTTGCTCAATTATGAATGAAAAAGCATCAAACAATCACAGCAATAGTAAGGATTTCCAACCAGCACGCCAGTATTCGCGTGCCCAACAGCTCGTTAATAACCTTCCCTACGCGGCCATGACTGTGCTTGGGGCCGCCATTTTCGTTACAGGATTCGAGAGGTCGATATGGGGATGGGCTGCTGCGAGTGCATACCTGATTTACAGCGTGGCAGGAGCGTTCTGGATTATGATATTCATGTGTCCTTACTGTGAGCGCTGGAATACGATGAGCTGTCCCTGTGGATACAGCCGCATTGCTGCGAGACTTCGGCAGAAAAGTGATTCCAGCCGCTTCAAGGAAAAGTTCAAAAAGCACATCCCCGTCATTGTACCTTTGTGGTTCATACCGATTTTAGCAGGCGTTCCCGGCGTGGTGCGCAGCTTCTCCTGGCCGCTGTTTGTTCTCCTTGTGCTGTTTGCCCTTGTTGCGTTCGTAGTTTTGCCTTTGTTTTCAAAAAGGCACAGTTGCAGCGATTGTCCGCAGAAAGATTCCTGTCCCTGGATGGGGCGTAAAGGGTGATGAAAAGCAGGATTCGAACTCGGGCCTACCGTACTTTCAGGTTTTATTCTTAAATGCCAGCGCCCCGGTTGGGCAAGCCTCTACGCATTGCTTTGCAGCGTGCTTTAGACCTTCGGCAATTGAATGGTCAAAAGGCACCGCGACGCGAACGTCAAACCCGCGGCCTATAAACGTCAAGCCAAGTGATTCGCGGGCCTGGGAAGCAATCTGTATACAAAGGCCGCAGTTTATGCACTTGCCGGGTTCATAGATTACATCCGGGTGCTGGAGGTGCTGGACAAACGAGCGGCGCTCGCCCTTATACCGGCTTGGTCTGGCTCCATAGTGCCGGGCATATTGCCTTAGTTTACAGCTTTGGGCTTTTCGGCAGTCACAATGCAAGCAGCGAGCCGCCTCATCGCGAGCCTGGTCATCGGTGAACCCGGAACCTTCCGGTGACGGCGTCAGACGGCGGGTTTTGCTGGCACCGGCCGCAAACGTTTCTATTTCGCCGTCTTTGAGTTTGCCAATGCGAGTGTTAAACGCGTTGGCTGGCCCTGTCACCGGCTGGCCGGACAAATACTGACCGATAGCTACTGCGGCTTCCTTGCCGTCCGCGACGGCCCTGACCGCAAGTCGGCGCTTGCGAACAGCACCCCCGCCTGCGAATACGCCCGGCAGATTCGTCTCATAAGTTCTTCCGTTTATTGCGATGCCATTCGGGGCTGTCTCAAGGCCCATCGACTCGGCATCGCCGGGCTTTAGCTGGCCAACCGCAACGAATACGGTATCAAAGTCTCGTCGCAAATCTTCCATAGATAACGTAGTACCTATTCGCATTTGCCCTTGAAACTCCATGCCGAGTTTCTCAATCAAAGCGATTTCCGCTTCGAGTACGTCCGTCGGGAGCTTATCTTGTGAAACGCCGTAGCGCAGCATACCGCCCGGGCTTTCGTGCTCGTCAAAAATCGTGCAGCCGTAACCGTCTTTCAGCAGATAATAAGCAGCCGCTAATCCTGCCGGCCCGGCTCCAACAATGGCTACGCGCTTATCCTGCCCGGGCTTGCAAGCCGGCAAGTATGGGTTTGCAGATTGTAAGTCGAGGTCGGCGACATACTTTTTCAGAAGGCAAATCGAAACCGGCTTATCAAATAGGGCCCTTCTGCATACTCGTTCACAAGGCTTGGGACAAATTCGGCCGAGCACCGCGGGCAGGGCAATATCTTTTTTTACCGTTGCAATTGCATCACGAAACTTGCCGGCCGCAATCTGCCGAATCATCAACGGAATGTTCATACGAGCAGGACAGGCGGCTTGACATGGTCCAATACAATCACCGGCATGGTCACTGAGCAGTAATTCCAGCGCGGCCTTTCTCACCTGACGGATTTCTTCCGAATCACTTTCAATTGTCTGTCCGTCTTGTGCGATAGTTCCACAGGCTGGAACCAATCTGTCCGAACCATTAACTTTGACCACACATATCATGCAACTGGTTGAAAGCTTACAGCCTTTCAGGAAACACATAGTCGGTATTTCAATTCCCAGCTTCGCGGCGGCATCAAGAATCGTCGCGCCGTTATCAACTTCAACCTGACGATTGTCTATAGTCAGTCTTGGCATTATCACTCAACCTTGATCGCGTCTGTCTGGCATACACTCTTGCATGTCCCGCAGCGAATACATTTGTCGGGGTCGATTTCATGCTTCTCATACGGCCTCATTTCAATGGCGTCAGACGGACAATGCTGCGAGCACAAAGTGCAGCCAATACAGTCGTCCGTTACCGAATACGTAATAAGGGCCTTGCATCTGCCGGCAGGGCAGCGTCCCTCAAGATGGGCCTGGTACTCGTCGCGGAAGTATTTTATAGTTGAAAGAACGGGGTTTGGTGCAGTTCTGCCGAGGCCGCAAAGGCTTGTATTCGCAATCTTCTGTGCGAGGTGTTCCAGCTCCTGGATATCTGTCTTTTTGCCCTCCCCAGCACACAGACGTTCGAGAATATCCAGCATACGCCGGGTTCCTATTCTGCAGAAAGTGCACTTGCCACAAGACTGATTCTGTGTAAAGTCCAGGAAGTATCGCGCGATATCAACCATACAATCGGATTCATCCAGTGCGACCATACCGCCGGAGCCCATCATTGCCCCAATATCATTGAGCGTTTCATAGTCGACGGGAATATGCGCCAGCTCGACGGGGACACATCCGCCGGAGGGTCCTCCCACCTGTACGGCCTTTAACTTCAAACCTTCGGTAATTCCTCCTCCGATGTCTTCTATAATCTGGCGTATGGAAATACCCATTGGCACTTCAACCAGACCTCCTCGTGCAATCTTTCCTGCCAGCGCAAAAACCTTTGTCCCCTTGCTGCTGGTTGTGCCAAGCCTGGCGAAAGCTTGCGGCCCGTTGCGTATAATCCAGGGCACGACGGCGTAGGTTTCCACGTTGTTAATGAGCGTTGGCCTGCCCCAAAGCCCACTTTCGGCTGGGTATGGCGGACGCAGCCTGGGCATACCGCGACGTCCCTCTATACTGGCTATAAGCGCGGTCTCCTCGCCGCATACAAACGCACCGGCACCGGCCACAATTTTTATCTGAAATGAAAACGTGCCTGCCATGATGTTGTTGCCGAGAAATCCTCGCTGCTGACAGGTGTTTATGGCCTGGCTTATTCGTTTGATGGCAAGCGGATACTCTGCACGAATGTAAAAATAACCCTCATCCGCGCCGACGGCATATGCAGCAATAGCGGCGCCTTCGATGATACGGTACGGATAAGACTCAATCAACATTCGGTCCATGAAGGCGCCGGGGTCGCCCTCATCACCATTGCAAATCACGTATTTCTTCCTGGATTTAATGTCATATACGGTAGACCACTTTAGATGTGTGGGGAAACCGGCGCCTCCCCTGCCGCGAAGTCCGCTGCGTTCTATATCGGCGATAACTTGTTCGGGGCTCAGCATCGACACAGTCTTTTGCAACGCCTTGAATCCGTCATTACGGATGTATTCATCAAGGTCAAGCGGGTCGATGCTGCCGCAGTGCTCGGTAGCGATATGTACCTGCTTTTCCAAGAAACCCGCCACTGGTCGGTCCCGCACGTCAATTGAATAACGTGTCACCGGCTCCCAGGCTTTGTCGGTAAGAATTTTGTCCAGCATTGTGGAAACGGTGTTTCTGATTTTTCGCGTAATCTGTTTCGGTTTGAAATGCCTGAGCACAATAGCTCTGGCATCGGCGGGCAGGACCCCTGCATAGCGAAATGAAACCCCATCAGCCGGGACTACTTCCACAAGCGGCGCCAGGAAGGACATCCCCGAACAGCCGACACTTTTGACCACGGCTTGGGCACGCGTTTCTTCAACAGCCTTTTTTAATGCCTGATATACCTTTGCACTGCCGCTGGCCACGCAGCTTGAATCAAGACATATACGGATTTGGCCCAGCTCTTTGTCACTTTTTGCGTAGTCTTGCCTGTCGGCCTGCTGAGCCTGAGCTTTTTGCTGTTCGAGAAAGTCTCTGAGCACCATCGGGACCGCCTCTGTGGTCAGGTGACCGTATGTAATATCATCAATCTGTAAAACCGGGGCAAGCATACAACATCCCAAACACGCTACTTTCTCAATAGTAAATATCTTCTGCGGGTCCGTATCGTCACCCTCCGGGATGCTGAGGTCGCGCTGAAAGGCGTCATAAATCTGTTCGCCACCCTTAACGTGGCAGGCAGTTCCGATGCAAATCTTAATCGTATGCCGGCCGGCCGGGCGATGTCTAAACTGGCTATAGAAGGTTGAAACGCCAGTGATTGATGCAGGCGTGATATCTGTCAGCTCGCAGACCCGCTCAAGAGCTTCGGTGGGCAGGTAGCCAAGGTGTCCCTGGATGGCCTGCAGAATTTCAAGCACCTTCTCTTCTCCGGCGCCGATTTTCTCGACGGCCTGGGCCACAAATGTCAAATCCAGCTCATCCATCAATCGTTGCTTCCTATACAGTATAGGTTGTCCTTGCCCCGGATATAGATTCGGCCATCCATGAAAGCCGGCGACGCAAAGCACTCTTCGCCAAGCTCGCATTTGGCCAATTCCTTATATTCAGTGCCGACCTCAGCAATGTGCATAACACCCTTTTCGCTCAGCATGTACAAGCGATCTCCGACGAGGCTTGGGGACGCGAGGAAATTCTGTTGGAGGTCGTGCTCCCACAGCTTGGCTCCGTCATCGGTTTTGTAGCAGGTGAGCAATCCTTCTGTTGTCAGCAGAAATATGAATTCGCCATTACTGACCGGACAGGAAATATCGGGAGTACCCTCATCAATTTTCCAGGCAATGTGGGTTTGAGTAACGTCTCCCCGGCCGTCCGGTCTTATTGCAACCAGCGTAGTGTATGGTTCTACGGCAAATACCATCTCTGTGGCATAAATTGGCGATGGTGCAATTTCACCGCTTAAGCAGTTGGCCCGCCAAAGTTCTGCGCCATTGGGATCATACGCTATAACCCAGGGGTCGCCGCAGGCAATTATCTGCGGGCCAGCTGCAACTTCAACTACGATGGGAGACGACCACGAATTTGGGACAGGTCGTTTTGTTTCCCAGACAGTACGGCCGGTAAAAGTGTCTAAAGCTATTAACTTCGACTTTTCGTCTTCGGCGCCCCCCTGGTCGTATTGAATCAATAACAGATTTCGATACATCGCAAGTGAAGACGCATATCCATACGCACTGTCAGGTGTGCCCAAATTTTTGGCCCAGACTTTCCTGCCATCGAAGTCAAAACAGCCAACATCGCCGGTTGCAAAGATGGCACAAACCCGGCGACCATCAGTTACGGCGGTGGGTGCGGCATAACCGGTATCCTCCATCACCTCAATCGGCTCGGCACTGCCTTGCGGCACGTTCATCACGCCACGTTTCCAGAGAAGCTTGCCCGAAAGTGCATCAAAGCAGTACACTTCGCGAGTGTTTTTGTTGGCCCCGGTGACAAAAACGCGGTCGTCCCAGACTATCGGTGAATTGTGGCCTGGCAGCGGCACCTTGCTTTTCCATATAATGCCTTCTCTTGTCCTGCCATTCCAATTTGCAGGGACATTTGTATAGGCACTTGTTCCGAGTCCGCCGGGCCCACGAAAACGAGGCCAATTTTTACTTATCTCGTCCGGCGACGGATAAGAAGTAACCTGCATGTCTGCTGCGCTGAAATCGATTCTGGGCCTGGTTGCAAGAAATAGCGCTGTTGAGCCGAGCGTGACTGTAGCCACGGTTACGGCCCACCGAGCCCATATTGCTTTGCGGACCTGCTCGTCGCGCTTGTCAGGCTGCGGCTGTGGTGCCGGCAGCTTCTTTTTGTAAGCGGATGCGGATTTGACCCCTATCAGTAATACCACCACACTGCCAAGAAGCAGGAAGCTGCCTCTTTGCGAAAAATCCCACCTGCGCATTCTGACCTGCCTGATTTGCAAATCCAATTGGTGAATCCTGTCCTGTCTGATTTGCAGATACAGCCGGCGAATCCGGGACAAGAGGTGTTCATCATCAGGGTTGTCACGAATTTCTATTTTGAGGACCTCCAGCTCTTCTGCTCGTTTGGGGTCAACCACGCTCTGCAAATCCAGCTCCTGAATCCGTGATATAAGCTGCTGGTCATTGGGCTGGTCCCGGAGTTGTGTTTTGAGTTCCTCCAGCTTTTCTGCTCGCTTAGTTTCGGCTACCGTTCTCTGAAAGTAATTAAAAAGCATAAGTTCAAGGACGATAAGAGAAAATACGCCGCCGATAACGGCGGCGGCAACTGCGGTGCGATACCATTGGCTTGTCGCCTCGCTACCCTGGGGGGTGGGCTTGTAATTATCGTCAATCTGAGTCTTCATTAGCTTTCACCAATCGCCTGTTTTGCTTCCTTTAGCTTTGCGTGTTCTTTTGGACAATATTCGAAGCATCTACCACACGCCAGGCAGCCTGCTCTGTCGGCTTCATAATCTGTCCTCCGGCGCCGACAAGAAAGGCCAATAAGCTTTAGGGCGATGACCAGCCCTACAAAGCCTCCAGAAAGCCAGCCGCCCAGCCCAAACCCGGCCTGGATATCCTCAACCTCGGCGTAAAGAACTTTGATTTCCTTGCCGGTTGCTCTAAACGCTGCACTGGCGTCCGTGGTTTCTTCTGCCTGGCCGGTTTCCTCAAGATATATTTGGTCGGCAAGCCGTACCGTTGCATGCACCCGGGATGTCACCGGTCGAAGGCGGGACCCAATCCAGCCACACGAGAGCACTAATACAGGTAAAAGAAGAATTAGAAACGCGAGCCGTTTCTTGCTTTTGTTATAATCGTACGCCGGCCAGTCTGCAGTAGGGGCTCTGATAGCGCCAAAAGGGCACGAATCTTCGCACAGCCTGCACTTTATGCACTCGTCAGGAGTAATGGCAACCTGCCATTTCGAGATACGCGAAAGCTGCCTCAGGATTACACCATAGGGACACACAAACCGGCAGTAGGGACGGCCTATGAAAATGCCTACGAACAAAAAGCATGCTCCGAGTATCAACATGTTCAAGCTTCCACTCAAATGGAAAAACGAGATGAACGGGTCATACCGGCATATAATGAAAGCGCTGCCGGTGGCTGCAAACATGACCGCTGCTGCCAGGTAGACATAGGCAAACAGGCGCAATCCGCTTTCGAGCCATTCCGGCACTGAGACCGGGCGCAGAACTACCAAATCCTGGATGGCCCCAAGAGGACATACTGCTGCACAGAAGGTCCTTCCGAAAAACAACGTAAATACAAGCGGCAGGAGGAAAAACAGCATAACTGCAATTGGTACGGCGTAGTCGCGGTCAAAAATGGACAAAGCGATATTCTGAATCGCTCCTATCGGACAGACGCAGCCCTTTCGCCAGAAGCCGAAATAGAACAATGAGAACACACACAGAGCCAATATTGCCCGCCGACTACGTGTTCTCAAAACCAAATACGACGACAGCGCGAGGGCGGCGAAAAGCACGACGGTATCTACATATTCGTAGACGCTTTGGCGCGGAGCAGGGGTAGTAGGACTCGGCAGCTCATAGCCGCTTTCAAAATCCGGTGGAGGAAAACGTTCCCCGACTGTCGGGACTGATGCAATACCAGATGGGCCCCCGCTTTGCGGGAACCAGAGTAGCAAGACTGCTGTGCCGATTATGATATAAGCAAAGCGTATCATTAAGCGCGGTCCACCCTCTTAAGCAGGTAAGGCTTGTCTGCAGGAACCCGCTTGAACGCCCCCGAAGGACAAGCTGCGGCAATCGAGCACTCATTACAATTCAAACAGCGGTCGTGGCGCACCTGAAGAAATAGTGAGCCATTTCCAAAAGTATTACAGCCCTTAACACATTTGCCGCAACCCATACAGAGCGGTTCGTCGATGGTGTACTGGTAATAGGGGTCCTCCACGAAAGTGCGTTTTATTGCCCCTGTCGGACAAAGTTGATTTTCTGCACCCTCGTTGATATCATGAGGCTCCGGCCCAAAAAAGCCGAAACAGATTCTACAGTATCCGCATACTGCGTAGGCGTGCACACACTTTACTGCCGATTCTTCCTGTACGCAGTACGTGGCACAGTTGCCGCACGCAACGCATATTTCGGGGTCGATTTGCCAGACGGTATTCTGAGCGTTGGTCTTTTTACTCAGAAAACCGGCGGTCCCGCCAAGACCGGTTAAACATGCCGCCCAAAGACCGTCTCTTAAGAAGTGGCGTCTGTTAATACCGTTTTTATTTTCCGCCATTGCCCATTCTCGCTAAAACTTGTTTGGCTGATAGGGCCTGGGGCAGGCCGCACGCCTCGAAAACCTCACAGCCCCTGCAAACTCCGTGATTAATACATTTACCCTCTCGGAGTAACCTGCGTCGCCTGGCAAAAGCAGCGCCGCCGGCCGCTCCCAGCAGCCCTAAAGTTCCATATCGTAGAGCTGCTGCAAGCAGTTGTCGTCGGCTTTGCATTTGTAGGAAACGCTTGTTCATTATTCTTCCTTAATCCTGGTGAATATTCTCACTACATTCTTAATTGTATCGAGTACGAAAATCCGCCCGCGGGTGTCAACTGCTACATCAAAACTTCCAGTTTGACACTCAGCGGCAGTTTCGCATATACGGGATGTGCCCTCTTGTACGAGTTGTTCAGGTCCGGCGACTGCGCCGACAAATACGCCGGCAGGATCATAAATTTTGATGCGTACCAGGCCCTTCTCGCAGGTGACGAAGCTTTCATCTTGAAGTATGGCAAAATTGACCGGATTGCAGCAGCCGCAGAAGCCTTTCACACCTGCCGAAAATTGGCCCCACGAAAATTCAAGGTCGCCCTCAAAGGTATACGCTTCAATGCGATGGTTTCCCGGATTGGTCACTCGCAACAGCCCATCCCGAGCAACCGCAAGGTCGAAATACGGACTCGGCACCACAAAACCCGGGATATTCTTATCCTTGTCTCTGGCGCCGATACGGTTGATTAATTTGCCGGCGGTATCGTAGTGGACGACAATTCGATTACCCGCATCCGCAACAAACACATCGTTTTTTGAAACAGCGATACTGGTCAAAACCGCATCATCACCTAAGCTCTGCCACGTTGCCAGCCGCTTTCCCTGGCCATCATAAATTTCCACATGGTCCTTGAACCCGACATAAATCTTACCGTCACCGGTTACAGTCAAACACATTGGCATATCTGCGAGTTTGATATCGTCAGGCAACCAATGACTTCCGAAAACTACGCGAATGCTTTTATCACCGGCCACATAGACATGTCCGTCAAAACCCACCGCAATGCCCCGCGCAACCTTAAACCCCGTACCGATTGCCCCAGTCTCTTCATATAGAATCAGGTTTGGGTCAATCTTTGCCAGGTCTTTAACGTCATAGATGAACTCTTTACCAAGGCCGCTGCCTTTTTTACCTGTCGTATCAAGCCGTACAATGGCAACAACGGCAATAGCAATGGCAACAAACACAGCTACTAATATTTTAATGTTTGTTTTCCCTAATCGCCTGTTCATTTTGATATCTTCCCAATTTATACGCTCACTCTTTCGAGCAATTCATTGTAACAGAAGAAAGCCTCGGTCGCAATGTGACCCGGCTACTGCCCGGTGACATCAAGACATATCATTCGGTTCAAATCACGCAAAATCAATCTGCCGGAAGCGATGGCCATAGGTCCCCACGATTCAGGTCCCTCCAGCACCTTGGCTTCAGCAAGCTGTGTATAGCCAGTCGGAGTCACTTCTGCCAGAGTCAGCATCCCGGTGTCATTCATAATATATATCAGCCCGTCGGCGATAATATAAGGACCAAGTCCACGAGGTCCGAAACGATGGGTACTTGGGCTGGTCCACACAACTTGCCCGTTCAAGTCAAGACAGGTCAATTGCTTGTCCGGTCGAATTCCGTAAATATACCCACCATAGAAAATGGGTGTATGTTGCTCCGAGCCAAACACCTCGGGTTCAAGGCGAAACACCTCCTGTGCAACTATCTTCTCGTCGTCTTGGGTTAACCGTAGCATCATGCTTCCGGCATTGTATCCGCCCGATAGAAAAATCAATCCGTCACCTACCACTACAGGGGTTGTAACATTTGCAATACGAATCTTCCACTCGGTGGTTTCCCACAAAATGCTGCCGTCCTCCGCCGAAACGCCTACCACTCCTCCACTGGCGCAATAAATATACATTGGCTGACCCATGAATTCGGTCGGTATAACAGAGCAATGTGTCATCACCCAGTCGCGTGGGTTTGGAGTTTGCCATAGAATCTCGCCTGTCTCGCAATCGACCGCCATTATCAGCATATCACCACCGACAGCAATTATCGCTTTGCCGTTATCAATGAGCGGGCACTGTCCGGCGTACCAGGGCGGCACCTCTGCCTTAAAATCCTTAACCAAATCCAGCATCCAGTAGAACTGTCCTGTTACAGAATCGAGGCACGTAACATGGCATTTGGGCCCCAATGTCACGACATATTTTTCTGTCACTGCCGGCACAGTTCGGCTCATCCCGTGATTGCGTTTGACCTTGACGGGATAAGAATATCGCCAGATTTCTTTGCCATCTTCAAGCGACAAGCATCGAATGGCATCGGCCTGTTTTGGCCGGTCATAATCCAAAACGTACACTCGCCCCGACCAGATTGCCGCACCAGCGTAGCCTTCTCCGACGTCAATAGACCAGAGGACTGCTGGGCCGTCTGGACTCCAGGTTCGTGCAAGATCAACGTTTTCAGTGCTTATGGCGTCAAAGTTGGCGCCCCTGAAGCGAGGCCAGGCACCGGGTAAATCCGCCGGTACGCCATCGAACCGGAGCAATTGGCCGCGAAGCTCCTCTACGCCATTCTCATCCGAAGGTATTTGTGGGACGTTACCAGGAATGGGCAAGCGCTGTGTAAGTTCCGCTGCTACATCGCCCCTAAGCCATAGGTATAGCGATACCACGCCCACCATAACTAATGCGACCGGAATTATCCTCGCCCCGTTAGAAATCGTCCTTTTTGCCGCGTTAGTCCGCCTTGGGCGGATTTCCTTCGGGTCTCTAACGGGGTTCGCGATAGCGGATTCCCTCATAATGTTCTCGTTAGCATCCTATAGCACTTATTCATTCCTTAACGCCTCCAATAACTTCCCGCTGAGCGCAAATGCCGTTGCCATCCATATCCATACCACAGCACTGATTCCTATAGCAAGAATTATCAGTGCCAGCGATCCCGATAAAATCGGGAGCGCTGCCGGCGAGCTCAAGACAGGGCCGACAGCTACGAGGGCAGCCACAACCCCGCAGGCCAAACCACACAGGCAAAGTGCCCCGTGCTCATAAAACACCATCCGCTTAAGCGCAACTTTGTCAAATCCCACGGCCCGCATCATTGCAAGCTCACCCCGCCTCTCAAGCACGTTGCGGAGGACCACCAGGCCAAGGCCAACACTTCCGAGAATAAGTCCTAAGCCGCCAAGCAGCTGGAAAATAGACAGATACGTATTCTCAACAGCATTAAACTCGGCCAATCGCTGAGTCGTCGGCGTCAGCTCCAGTCCAAAGTCTGTTAATCCGGCAGAAAGTATTTCCATCACCTTATCGGGTTTTTGGTCGTCAACCCCGACGAGGAACATTCTGTAGCCGTCTTCTGATGGGAAACGCCTGACAAACTCATCTTCAGCAATGAGTAAATTTCCCTGCAGGATTGTATTCTTCAACATCCCCACGATACGCACCTGAAACGTTTTACCCTTCTCATCTGTGTACTCAATTTCTTCTCCAACAGATTTGCCGAGTGCCCACACAACGGTAGAGTTATCACCAATAGCAGGCACAACATCCTCGCCGTGGTCAACATTAAGCAGGTCCCAGGCATCCTCGTTTGTTGGGCCCTGGATTGTGTCGATGAAAGTAAAGGCGCCTCGCAGCTTCAACTGCTCAGGCTGTACTCCCAACAAGGAAGGCGTCTGAGCACGATTCAAATTCAAACAGCTCGCATCATCACCCTCATGGACACGCAACTGAACGACCTGGAGGGCTTCAAGCCGGCTGTCGCTCAGTCCCATCGATTGACGTCCTGTCCTGGTGTTCAAATCATGCAAAACACCAATAGCGGATTCGCCAAATATCGCAAAGCCACCTGTGCCCGAGTCGCGTCTGTGGGCATTGGCCAAAGGGTCATGTCTGTTGGCCCCTACCGCAACGACCAGAAAAACTCCACACGCAAGCAATCCTACGACCGCCAGGCTTCGCCCGCTTCGCCTCGTTGAGTTTCGCAATCCCAGGCCAGCCAGTGACACCATGGGCCTGCTCCAACCGCCTGACAGCATCCTCAATAAGAACTGAGTGAGTCCGAGTCCGGCAATCAAGAGTAGGGCCCCAGCTCCAAAAAACGCACCAGCCATAGCTCTGCTTTCACCTGTCCTCATAACAACCAGCAGTACTGCTGCCCCGGCTGCTGCCAGTGCGGCTGTCCATAGTCCAATCTTGCGCGCAGGCAGTGGTGCGGCTGCAAAAAATTGCCATTTCAAGTCCCCGACAAGCAGCTCACGGGCCGGTCGGGACACCTGTTTACGCAAAGTCAGCCATATTGCGATAAGGCACACACCTACTCCTGCTGACGCCCCCGCAAGTAATGTAGATGGTTTTGCGTGAAAATGTATTACCGAGCTGCTCACCGCTGCGCGCCAGACAGTTGCGAGTCCGTAAATCATGGCCTTAGTATAAAGCAGACCCGCTGCAGTTCCTGCAATTGCGCCAAGCAGCGCCAATGTCCCGCCTTCAATGAACAGCAACCGTCTTACTAACTTCGGCGGAAATCCTACGGCCAGCAATATTCCGACCTGCTCGCTGCGGTTCTCAACTCCGAATATAAATAGGAGACTCATCAACACCAGGGCCGCCGCAATAAGAAACATGCTAAGGCCCAGGAAAAGCTGGCCGAAATCAGTCGCTTCGTCGCCCGCCTTTATGCCGCGAGCCCGTACGGGTTGAAAATAGAGTCCCACTGAAGCAGGGTCAACCGCTTTTAATAACCTTGCAGCTATACTATCCCTGGACCCTTTGCTCGGTGTCACAGTCAGTGGGTATCGCACCGCTGTTAAGTTTCCATACCTGTTGGCCCACATGGTCTGGCCGGCATCGAGTGTAACAAAGGCCTTCGGTGTTCCCCGATACTTATCCCAATAATCCTCGTCGCGCTTGCGTATCTTATCAAGCTCAATCGGGACGCCTGTGTCCCAATCTCTGCAATTCTGCACGTCCACCAGGCCGGGGAAATCCGGCATCAATTCAGGGTCGATTGCGAGGCCCTCCATAGGCAGTATTTGCCGAACCCGGAAACGCCGTGTTTGCTCAACCAGCTTTCGCATCGGGCCAATAACGAAATAGGTAAGTTTAACTGAATCTCCCTTTTTCACTCGAAGGTCGTCGGCCAGCCACTGGTTGATGAGAATTTCGTCGTCTTGCATATCCATCGGAATGACGCTGTTGGAACCTTCCGACTGTCCCATGGCAGTCACCATCGAATACGGGGTTGTCCTGTCACCTAAACGCAATTCGTTCACAAAATAGGTCAAAATTCCAATGGCCCCATCTGCCGCATTCATCGCTGCCTCACTCAAAGACTCGTCAATGAATATGCGTCTGCTGCGTATCTCAAGTGTCCCCTGCTGGTCCAGTTGGCGGAGCTCAAGGCCGGCGTCGGCGAGCTGCCAGCATTTCCTGATAGCAACATTGGCTCTTTCAACCGTTCGACTGTCGTTTGTGTCCCCAGCGACTAACAAGATGTTGGCTTGTGCGGTGCGGTCGAGTTTTTCCTGCAGCCATTGCATCGGGACATACGCATTCAATGAGGGAATTTGATTCGCCTGCAGACTGAAGCGACCAAACTCAGACGGGCCTGCAGCTGCTTTTACTACAAGCCGAAAAGCGATAGACAAATCCGAATCTGGTGTAATGGGTATATCGCGTGACATAAGGGCCGGTTGTTCAATTCGCAGTACGACCTCATCACCTGCTGCAACTGCGAGTCTGGCAGCCAAAGGTTCGTTGAGGACAATTCCTTCACTCCAATCATCGCCAAAAGGATTCCTGCCTGCACCGATACTAAAAAAGCGGTCGTCAACGCCGAGCACGTCAATTCTGTTTGCCCGCTTTGTGTCATCACTATTTACAATCAGCCCCCGCAATTGCAGCACAGGCGCCACCGTTGTATTCAGCTCCGCCGCCAGTTCATTTGCCAGCCTGGCTCTAAAGAACCTGTTCTGTGCAGCAAGAGCGAGCTGCGTTGTGCCCAGCCGGGCCGTAACCATCATCCTGAGACTGTGACGCACCGAATCACCTACAGCCAGCGCACCTGTCAAAATGGCGGTGCTGGTCATAACAGCCAGCAAGACGCCGAGGTTCGTCCTCCAATAAAAGCCAAGGCTTCTTTTAACAAGTCCCAACAATCTCATCTCGAGCTTGCCCTATCTTTCAAGACTCCATTGTTCAATTCCAACACTCGCCCCATATACTCTGCGAGTTTGATTGAATGCGTTGCGAGAATCAGTGTTACTGCTTCACTGCGGTTTAGCTCAACCAGCAGTTCAGCTATGTTTTGCGAAGCGTGCTCATCCAGTGACCCGGTCGGTTCATCGGCAAGCAGCAGCTTAGGCTTATTAATCAAAGCTCTGACAACGGCTACGCGCTGCCGCTGTCCGCCGGAAAGTTGACCTGGCCGATGCAGCGACCAGTCTTTAAGCCCTACACGCTGCAGCAGATTAATCGCCCTTTCCTCAACCTCTTTTCTCAAGAAGCGGTTTCTGTCCGCAAGGGTTGGCACTATTACATTTTCGAGGACCGTGCACTGAGGCAGAAGATGATGCAGCTGAAAAACGAAACCGATTTCGCTGTTGCGGATTCTCGCAAGTTCAATATCGTCCATCTTGTCGAGGTCCTTACCGTCAAACAAAACTCGGCCTGCAGTGGGACGGTCGAGGGCACCAATGATATTAAGTAGTGTGCTCTTGCCGCTGCCCGAGGGCCCCACTATCGCGATGGCCTGGCCTTTCTGGACCTTTAGCGTTATGTCCTTCAAGACACAGAGGCCGACAGTGTCCCCCGGTGACGGGTAACTTTTTGCGACATTAACGAGTTCGAGCATAATTACCCTCACGGAAACTACCGCACTTTTTTTACCGCAGTCCTTGGGACTCCTAACGGAGAGTTCGCCGAGAACGCAGAGGCTTTATCAGGTTATCAGACAACCTGATCTTCTGATTTCCTTTTATTTCTATCTTTTCTCAGCGCTCTCAGCGTTCTCTGCGGTTAATCTTTTGACCACTTTTAGCAGCAAACGCATACAGATAACCATCATCGCTGCCGACAATAATCATTCCATTGGCGACAGCCGGCGAAGAAGTAACAGCCTGGCCGATTTCATACGACCATACTTTGCTGCCATCGGAAAGCCTTATCATATAAAGCCGGCCATCCTCGGAGCCGACAACGACCTTGTCGCCGCAAATAACCGGTGAGCTGTCAACTTCACCGAGAGTCTTAAAAGTCCAGACCGGTTTTCCATCATCACGGACGATGCAGTGGAGGCGGTTGTCCCTGCATCCAAGCACAACGACGTTGGGGCCAACTGCGGGCGAGGAAAAAAACGGAGAATCCCCACCCATATATTTCCAGACGATTTTGCCGGAAGCAATATCAGCGCTGATGAATACATTATCGTAATTGCCTACATATACACGCCCTTCGAAAATTGCTGCAGAAGCGGCGATGAATGAGCCGGTATCAATTTGCGCCTGCCTGCTGCCGTCAGTTAGGGACACAATATGAATCATCGCGTCACAGCCGCCAAAAGCAACAATCCCCTCACCAACCGCAGGTGACCCATTTATATAGCTATCGGTCTCGTATGTCCACATTACCTTCCCGTTTGCTGAATCCACGCAATGCAATTTATTATCGTAGCTGCCGACAAGTATCCAGGCGCTCTGGCCGTCCGGTGAACGGGTCCAATTAGCGGCTCCAAGTATCTGTCCATCCGTTTCGTATTTCCACTTAAGCGAACCGGTTTTTGCGTCAAGGGCATACAAGAAGTTGTCGGATGAGCCCACGAAAACGCAGCCATCAACTACACAAGGCGTGGCCTCAACGGCGTCGCCTGTGGGATATGCCCAAACCTGACGTCCATTTTCCAAACCTATTGCGTAAACATTTGCGTCCGCTGAGCCGATGAAAACAAGGCCGTCATCGATTGCCGGCGATGATTTGATTTCGGCTCCGGTTTTGAATTTCCAGACAAGCTGCAGTGAATCCGGTAAAGTCCCCGCCGCTGTACCGAGTAGGCTTTGTCCGCCGCGAAACATAGGCCAACTACTCTGGCCCTGGACCGCGACCTGTGGCTGGATGAGCTCTGTTACAGTTTCCTTGTCGCCGGATTCAGGCCGGCTGATTATCATCGCCACGAGGATTAAACACAGCCCAACGATGACGACTACTAAAATGGTCTTAATCTCAATCTTCATAGGTAGTTCCCGTAGCTGGCGACTACAGCATCGTATATAAAAACCAGCTCTTAATAATAACGCATTAGCTTGTCACAATCAACAGATGGCTTTTGAACAGAAATGAAAATCGCTGTGCACGTGAGGCGGTACTTATGCTGATGTGATGATTTCTTCGATGGCCCGCGCAACGACATAATCGGGCAGCTTTCCGAGAGCTGGGTCGGCCTGGTAAGCAGAAATAATGCTTTTATCCGGGAAGGCGCCGACGTCTTTAATCAACTCATCGGCCAGTTCCCGTATTGCCTGCTCGCTCATAGTTGCTTGTGCCTTGCTTTGTGCGGCTTGTATTAAAGCCTCGAATTCCGCGCGACTGTCATACCAGTTAAGCTGCAGCTCCAATTCAAAGGCCTGCTGTCTTCTGGTGCCATCAAAGGTGTATTGAATGCCGATTGGATTGTACATTTCTACCCGTTCATCGACAAAAGCTAAGCAGGCGTCCCTGTATGCGTCGAATTTTTCCCGGTCAATACTGCCAAAGTCGCGGTTTGCAAACTCGGCGTGCAGGAGCCTTTCTATTCTTGTTGTCAAAAGCTCCTTGTCAGCTTCCAGCATGTCGTGCAGGGCTTCATAGTATGCGTTCAAGAGCAACTTTGTCTCGTTCATCCCTTTTACCCGCTTGTCCGAATCCCTGTATGTCTTAGACAGGGACCCATGCTTTAGCATGCCCCTGTAAGTCTGAGGCAGGGGGCAGGGATCCAGACGTCTTTTTAAAACAAATCACCTGACAAGTCCTTCCAGCCTGGATTGACTTCCTCAATCAATCGTAGCTTCCACTCCCTTTTCCATCTTTTGATCTGTTTTTCTCTTGTTTTTGCCTTCTGTTCGTTATCGTGCCTCTCGTAATATACTAATTTCTTGGCACCGTATTTCTTCGTAAATTCGCTTGCTTTTTTCTTATGTGCTCCAGCTCGTTGACACAGGTTTCCAGTCATACCGGTATATAGCGTACCGTTCCTTTTACTCGTCATGATGTAAACGTAGTATCCGTTCATATACTTATTCCGGATTGTACGAAATACTTCAGAATTTGCAAATATCCCGCTTGCCCCATGAGATAGAAAAAAATAGACTCATTAGGTGAGTTTACACTGAGCTTGGGAGTTTACCCTGAGTAAAAGAGTTTACCCTGAGCGCAGCCGAAGGGAAGGGAAGTGAGACCTGTTCGGAAAGCCGCGTAGGATGGGCTTTAGCCCATGCGGTCATTCTGTCAACCGGCGACTGACACCTTCTGAAATACGCTCTTGAGTTTATCCTGAGCTTGGGAGTTTACCCTGAGCAAGGCCGAAGGGAACCATACAAGCGGTAGGGTGGGGCTTGCCCCACCATTTTTCTGTTTAGCCCCCGCAATTTATTGCGCGGGGTGCCTTTATATTTTCCCCCGTTCTCTGCGCGGGGTTTTTATCGTTTTACCCACCCCTGTGCTGGGGGGTTTTTCTTTCCCTTTTCATTTTTTTATGCTATTCTGTATCTCACTGGGGTTTAGCCCGTTAGAAGTAAACGCCAAGGCGTTTGTCAACTTTCTAACTGGGCCGAATTTACTATCAACATTTATCCAGCCAGAAACGGCTATAAGTTGTGAAGAAAAAATGTAGGGTGCGATATTTCGCACCACTTTGACTAACAGTAAAAAACGAGGATAAGAAATTATGGGAGAAAACAAGAAAGAAAAAACAGCTAATCTTACCAACGACCAACGTATAGCAGTGGAGAATATGCATAAAACGTTTCTTGAGGCATTAAGACATCGAGAACAAGAAATTCTACGTTTTCTTGCGATTTTAGCTCCTGCATTGGGTGGGTTTATTTGGCTACTTAAGGTGTATTCAGAAATAAATGTGGAACCATTTGTTTTTATTGCCGGAACATTCGGTGTATTGTTTTTTCTTACGATAGGAGCGGTGTACTCTCTTGCTTTAGGTTATAATTTTCGATATGTTACACTCCAGATTGCAAAGATGGAATCAGGTTACTGCTTGAACATTAAAGAGTTCATGATTAACTCTTGGGAACGAACCGCCAATCAATGGGCGGAGAAATATAAAAAGGGGAGATGTTTTCCGCCGGAGATAATAAAAGTGTTTTGGTTTTCGTTTATTATAGCCAAACTGCTTGTAGTTTTAGCAGCAACGTTTTTTCTTTATACTAAATGCGAAAATATGTTGGTACAAATACACACGATAATAATGGTAGGAATAGCTTGTATCATTGTCACATTATGGATTGCACCGTGTTACTATGGTAAGAAGCTAAGTAAGGCTTGTGAAGATGAGCAAAAAGAAGGAAAATGGTAGATAGATGAAATTTAGATTTTATGAACGGAAAGGATTCGTATTTAGTATGTGGTATTGCTAGAAATTGAAAGAATAAAAAATGGTGTGCACAGCACATTCTACACGTCTATAAATTAAAAGGAAAGTAAGATGGAACAAAAGTGTGAGTTTTGCAGATTTTGGAAGAAGTTTGGCAAACCTAAAGATGGCGAATGCCATCGTAGCGCACCATTACCAAGTACACAAGGTAGTGATAAGACTTTATGGCCTATGACGCATATTGACCAATGGTGTGGAGAATTCCAGGAAGAAGAAATTGATTAACAAAACAAGCTTCTCAGGAATGACACGTCAGGTGAATTAAAGGTGTCCGGTACTATTTTATAATGTCAGGATAAAATCAGTGTAAAGCTTGTTGAATATTACTTATAGAAAGGGAACATAATGCCAGAAAAAGGGACAAATAAAGCACAGGCTGTGCGTGATTATTTGAAAGCCAATCCGAGAGCCAAAAACAAGAGTGTGGCAGAGGCTTTAGGAAATAATAACATCAAATTTACTCCGAAATATGTTGGACGAATAAGACGTGAAAGCAAAAAAAAGAAACGCGGCACCAAAAGAAAACGGGGAAAGAAAACCAAAACTTCTAAGGCAAAATACCCGAGGCATTCGCTTGAGAAGGCTCTTAGAGTACCCCGTGCAATTCTCGACCAGAATGCCGGAAAAAAATGTACCGAGAAAGAGGCTGCAGGTTTTATTGGACTTGGATCACCAATAGGGGCATTCAGACTTGAAATTAGCTCCGGATTGAAGTTTGGTCTTCTTGATAGACCGAGCACTGGTAAGATAGCAATTACAGAACTTGTTAAGAAAATTCTTCGCCCTCAAGATCTCAATGATGAAATAGAAGGACTCCGAGAGGCAGTTTTAAAAGCCCCAGATATTTCTGATGTCTATAACCACTATCGGGGAGAGAATCTGCCAGATGATAAGTTCTTTGAAAACGCACTTGTTGACAACTTTAGAATACCACAAGAAAAGATCAAGGACTTCAAAACAATTTTTATTGAAACACTCGAGAAAGCAAAACTAATCGAAGAACACAACGGAAAGCGGCGTGTGATTGACTTTTCGAAGGGAGGTGAACCATGGGTTGACAGTACGGCAAGGCTTAAGAAGATCAGCAAGGATATTTCTATCGGTGCCGGTGATAGCTGCTTTGTAATGATGCCTTTTGCTGAGCCACACGATAGCTATTATTCGTCGATTTACGAACCAGCCATAAAAAAGGCAGGCCTTAAACCAATTCGAGCCGACCATGAGATATTTGGCTCTGGAAAGATAATGGATCAAGTTTGGTCTGGTATCAAGGCAGCGAAGGTTTTAGTAGCCGAATTGACAACGAAAAATCCAAATGTGTTTTATGAGTTGGGCTTGGCTCATGCTTTGACAAAACCGGTGGTTCTTGTATCCTCAAACGAGGAAGATGTTCCTTTCGACCTCCATCATATTAGGGTGATCTATTATGATGTTAATGATCCGTTCTGGGGCCAAAAACTGTTGGACAAGGTGGCGGAGAATGTTCTGTCGGCCTTGAAGAACCCTGAAGAAGCGATATTTGAAGGAAAAACTGAGAATGATAGTTAGCTCTGAAAGAATATTCTTTGACCAATAAAACTTTCTACGGCCTGGTCAATGATATTGGGAGTGCAACTTGTTTGCACACGCGGAATCATTCTGTATAATCATTGTTAGGGAATACATAAAAGGAGTATGAAGGATGCCTACAAAATCAGAGAAACGCAAATCGCCTTCTAAAACAAAAGCTGAACGAAAATGCTTTGTCATCATGCCGTTCTCGCCAACTAAGTCGTGCAAAGATTGGGACAATGTTTACGATAACTTCATCTCTCCTGCAGTCAACGGGGCACGCAGAGGATACAAATGCGAGAGATCGAAGATCCGTGGAGGAGCTTTCATAAGTGATATTTTGACAAATCTGAACGCCTCCCGTGTTGTGCTAGCTGACTTGACGGACATGAACCCTAATGTCTTGTATGAGTTGGGGGTACGGCACACCTTAAAGAATCGCACTATACTTATTTCCCAGTCTCTGGACTATCTTCCAAGCGATCTCACCGCCTACGGGGTGATTCTTTATGAGCCGACAATAGATGGTCTCCCCGATTTCAAGATCGCTATTCGGGACCGGTTAAAAGACATCAACAATGAACCAGAGCGTTCTGACAACCCAGTTGCGGATTACATAAAGAATCGCTCTTACATTATTTATGAGCGAGACCGCGAGGCCGTTCTCAGAAGGCTTCGTTCTCTTCATGCGGAGATTTTTGAAAATGCCGGAAATATCCTGTTTAACCAGAAGTACTATGATGACCCTGCGTGGTACATGACGGGATTTGCCGCGCCCTGTGTAAGAGAACTTCTGGCCACGCAATACGTAAATGTTGAATTTGAAACATATTTTACCCTTCGGCTTTATCTGCTCGGTCTTGAGGATTTGAACTTTTTAGTCAGGGAGTCACAGTTTCATCCAACTTCATGGCGACAGAAACAACGCGAATACTTCTTCTACCGCGCCCATCAAGTACTTAAGAGTGCCGACATGCTCCGCAAGCCCATTCAACAACACATTCTCTCTCTTCAGAAAGAGGACTATGAGCGGGAACCATCAAATCCAGTCTTTCGTTCTATCTCGTGGGAAGCCTTTCTTGTAGAGAAGAAAAATGAAGAAAAAGAAAAGGCGAAGGCGTCAAAGAAGTCTTCCCTGAAAAAGAGGTCAGCAAAAAAGAAGAATGCTAAAAGGAGAAAGACCACAAAAAAGAAATCAGCTAAGAGAAAGGCAAAAAAGAAATAGTAGCGTGGTGAATTAAAGGTGTCCGCCTGCGCCCTCAGGTGGAGCTTTTTAGCTTCAGACAGTGGCAAGCTTCGCCGGGATGACCAAAAAATGTGCTTTTTGGGGCATTTTTTTGTTAAAAAAGTTAGATTTTTATTGAACATTCCGGGGAAGTTTGGTATAATACAAACAGCCATAGAAATGGCAGGTATTTAGCGGAGTCCCGCAAGTCGTAAGCTGCAGCGCAGCAAGGTCTTAGGGCCAGCAGGCCAAGTCAAATTTATTCCTTATTGAATGGTGCTTTATGTTTGTTCTATACGCTATACGCAGTACGCTATCCGCTAAACGCTATTTTCTCCCACG
>JAUXAB010000043.1 GCA_030615025.1 Phycisphaerae bacterium
TGCCAGATGCTCCATATCAATCATATCTACGCCATCCGGACAGAAATAATCTCCCAGTACCGGCTGCCACCAGCTCAGTTTCGGATAGCTCATTCCCTCACAGGTCATCATCCAGATATCTTCGCTGCCATTTATTCTTTCACCCACAAAGTCCCAGCCGGCATCGGTAAATGTAACCTGCATCTGCATCTCGGCCGTCGTCTTGCCCGTCCCTCCTTCGCTGGTTGTCTGCCCGCTGGTCTGGGTATCCCAGAAGGAATTACTAACCTCGCCTTTATAGTTAGATCCCACCAGACCGCCCACATCAAAAACTCCCGTAACAATGCCAGTCGAATAGCAGTTGGTGATTGTACCTTTTTCATTTTCTCCCGCCAGGCCGCCGACATGCTCATGTCCCGAAGCGCTGCCAGTCGAATAGCAATTGGTGATTGCGCCTTCGTAATTATATCCCACTAGTCCGCCGACACTATACCTTCCTGAAACGCTGCCGGTCGAATAGCAGTTGGAGATTGTAGCAGCATTTCTTCCAACCAGTCCGCCGACACGGTCATTGCCCGCAATGCTGGCTGTTGAATAGCAGTTGAAGATTGTGCTTTCGTAATTATTTCCCGCCAGGCCGCCGACATACCTATTTCCCGAAACGCTGCCGGTCGAATAGGAGTTGGTGATTGTGCCCCCATTATGTCCCACCAGGCTGCCGACATATTTATTTCCCGAAACGCTTCCGCCCTCAACATAGCAGTTGGTAACAGTCCCAAGTTCAACAGAGCCAACCAGCGAACTAACATAATCTGCTGTTCCCGCATCAACATTAGAGTCAACCAATCCCAGATCTCTAATCTCTGCATTTTCTCCAGAAACGTATCCGAAAAGTCCTACGCTACTTGGGCCTGTAGAGGTGTAGGTGAAGTTTGAGATTGTATGGCCGTTGCCGTCAAATACACCGGTAAAAGGATTTTCTACCCATCCTGAGTCATAATAACGTTCTCCAATGATATTGAAACTTGTTCCCGTGAAGCCACTCAAATCAATATCGGCCATCAGCTTGAAATGCTTGTCCCACTCACACACGAATAAACCAATGAAATTAAGCTCTTCAGCCGTATAAATCAGATACGGGTCCTCGGCGGTTCCGCTGCCCCCGCCGTATTTCTTCTCTTCCCAGTAGAGCCTGGGATAACCGGTGCCCTCAAGTATCCACCAGATGTCATCGGTCCCGTTGGCGGTTTCACCGACAAAGTCCCAGCCTTCATCTATAAACGTACTGGCCATTTGCATCTCGGCCGTTGTCTTGCCTGTTCCGCCGGCACTGGTTGACTGCCCGCTGGTCTCAATATCCCAGAATGAATCTGTAACCCCTCCCCCGTAACCTCCCACCAATCCGCTGACACTTGAATTTCCCGAAACGCTGCCGGTGGAATAGCAGTTGGAGATTGTGTCGTAATTCCATCCTACCAGTCCGCCGACATCACTTGTTCCCGAAACATTACCTTCTGAATAGGAGCTGGTGATTGTGCCATAATAATTGAATCCCACCAGTCCGCCGACATAGTCATCGCCTGAAACGCTGGCGGTGGAATAGCAGCTGGTGATTGTGCCACCATAATCGTTTATTCCCACCAGCCCGCCAACGTTGGTTTTTCCGGAGACACTGCCATTCGAATAGCAGTCGGTGACCGCTCCTACAAAATTGCCGCCCACCAGTCCTCCGACATAGTTATTTCCCGCAACGCTGCCGCCCTCAGCATAGCAGTCGGTGATTGTGCCCGTATTATCTCCCACCAGTCCGCCGACAAGTCTATTTCCCGCAACGCTGCCGCCCTGAACGTAACAGTTGATGATGGTTCCCTCTCTCAGGTAGCCGACCAGCAAACCAACATCATCGCCTGTTCCTGCGTCTACATTTGGATTAATCAATCCCAGATTCTTGATTTCTGCATCGGAACCACGCACGTAGCCGAAAAGTCCTAAGCGGTCTGTATCTGTGGAAGTATAGTTGAAGTTTGAGATTGTATGGCCGTTGCCGTCAAAGACACCGATAAAAGGATGCAATGGGTAATAAGTCCCAATGATATTGAAACTTGGTCCGGTGAAGCCCGCCAGGTCGATATCGGCGCACAGCAGAAAGTGCTTGTCCCAGTCGCCGGGATTGGCGCCAATTGCATTCATCTGGTTTGCATCGAAAATTAGATACGGGTCATTCGGCCCTCCCGTACCCCCGCCGTATTTGCCCTGCGCCGACAAACTACAACAGCAGATAACAACCAATACAGTGATTTTCCCCAACAGGCTTGAATTTCTCGTCCCATTCATCCTTCTGTCCTCCAGCCCCCCATTTTATCTTACCTGAGCCACACTATCACAGCTACGGCCCACAATTGCACAAACAATAGAGGAACCCTCTCACAATTGCTAAAAAACCAACTTATCATATTCCAGCAGATTTGTCAAACAATAAAAAATGCAAAAATGGTGACAGGGAAAGAAAAAAAAGTTTATCAGGTAATCAGGCAAACAGGAAGTGGATATCAGGGGAACAGGAAGGGGAATCATAAATCAAGGAGCAAAAAGCAAAAATGATGAGATTGCTTCGGCGGAGGAAGGAAACCACCTTCTAAAAGAGCCCGGCTTATCAGGGCGTTATTCTCGTTCTTCCCCTGGTATTTCGTAGGCAGGCGGGGGTTTGGCTTTGGGTGCAGGCAGTGGGCGACCCGGGGTCGCGCCGGTAATGGCACTGACAGCTGGCGCGTGTTTATAGTCAAAAATAGCTCTGCTCAATTGTTTCGTTTTTATTGGGATTGTTTTTTTGATGAGCTCGGGCATGTTATAAACCCGGACTAACGAATCATAGTAGGTTGGGTCTTTCTGTGGCAGCACAAATGGTTTGTACACTTTACCGGCCTGGTCAACATAACTGAAGAACGGTCGGGCGAACCGCCCATCAATCCTTTTGCTGCTGAAAGCTATCCATCGGCTGTTACTGGACCAACTATGCCATGTATCACAACGAGCACTGCTTATGGAGAGCTTGCGGTACCGGCCGGTTTCAGTCTCCATCAGGTACAAATCGCTTTTGGCCTGGTGAATTGGAAAGTCGCTGTATTCAGAAACATTAAATAAAAGAAACCGCCCGTCAGGTGAAAACCTCGGCTGTGTGATGCTGCCATTTACCTGTCGAGCGAAAAGGACAGTCTCCAGCGTACCCCATTTTCTGGTTTTACAATCATAACTTATTCGCATCAGGTCACAGCGTACTTCACTATATCGCTCAGCCGGCAGTTGCGGTGCGCTACAGAAATATAGGTATCTGCCGTCGCGGGACCATTCCGGAAGGGTTTCCATACGGTCCGGTTTTGTAATCTCGCCCATGCTGATGACTTGCTCGGAATCGAGAAGGTACAAAGCCAAATCGGCGGCGTTGTCAAAGACGTCCCGAACTTCCTGGGCGGTCGAGTGATACAACATGCGATATTTATTGATGGAAAAAGCAATCACGTTACCGTTCGGGTGCCAGGCGGTAAAGCCGACTTTTCCGGGTGTAACCTTCGTTCGAGTATTTACAGCGGTGACTTTGCCGTTTTGAGCCAGGAGCATAGGAGTACCGTAATCTGAAGACCGTATCTGCATTAACATATTATCCGGACTGTTGTTGAGGAAGCTGTGACAATGGACGCAACCGTCACCAAACGAGCTGTTGTGTAACACGATTGATTCACGGTAGCTCTCCAGGTCACGCTGATAAATACCCATATTCTTCCATTGCACACAAATAGTGATTTTCCGATACGTCAAGTACCTATCAAGCTGGGCATTTGCGATGGTGTTAGTAAGGGTCTCGAATTTGCTCCATTGATTCTTGTCATCGGCGACGTAAACATCAAAAAAGAGCTTCCGGCCGTGGTTAATACTTAGCAGCTTTCTCCAGCGTCGGATTGGAATTTCAATACATGGCTTTCGACTGTAAATGTCGATGCCTTTGCCTTGCTTTGAGTATATCTTGACAAAGTACCTCGTGCCCTTCTCCCGGATCAGAAAGTTTAACGGCGCGATGTTCGGTGGAATGACAGTATCGGTATAGTCAGGGTAAATTCCGGCAGGACGGTCGACGGAATTATATTCTTCAATGACAATCTTCCTATTACTTGAAGTGCAATACGATAAACCAATCAAAAGTGCACCCAGGACAATTATTGTAAACAGGTAAAAGAGACGGTTTTTCATACTTTTCATTCCGATGCATCTGATAAAAAGAAATAAAAATAATAGTAAGTGTCGCCGAATTCTTTTTCCAGTGTTTTTGCAGCGGTTTGCAAATCGTGTTTACGACGTTGAAAATGCTGCATAAACTTTTGGAACCTGCGAATCGTCACGGTATTTATCCGGCGTCCGTGCGTGTCTGCTTTCTTATTAGTCATTGCCATATAGAGCAGGATTGCTTCCTCTAAATGCCGGGGTATCCGGCCCTGAGGGTAGTCAAAGTTATCCAGATATCCTATGCTGTTGGCAACCGCGGCATGTTGGCCGGTCAATAAAAGAAAAGCCATCAGATATTCGAATGCCATACGATTGTGTTTGTTTTTCTCCAGCAAATCCTTCGGTGTAGTTTTGTTGATACTGTCTTCGACAAGCATAAAGGAGCGTAAGCGCCGGATTTCCTCATCCGTAGACAAAAGAGGGTCAGTCTCGAGGCGTTGCAGGTACTGTTTTGCTATGTCTTCGTATAAAAAATCCTTGCTCAGAGCATAGAGGAAGGTGCGCGCAGCATCCGTCTGCCCCTTGATAATATTTATCAGTGCCAGCCGCTGCAGGCCCTCCGGATAGTAACCCAAGGTCGACAATGCTTCATAACTGGCGTTTTCCGCTTCGTTGATGTGTCCCAGCTCATAGAGGGTGTTACTGCTCTTTACCCATATCTGCACCAACAGCTCCTTAGGGAAACGTCTGTTTTGGGTGAGCAGCAAACCGGCAAAGTGCTGAGGATATAAGAACATATCGTGCAGCAGGCGACCGGTGTGATAGAGTGCTCTGTTCACATCATGACAGGTAAACATGTCGTAGCTTTGCCCGAAGGATTTGCGTGACTGCTGCAGCAGTTCGTCCCACATTTTATGGCAGGCAAAGTAGTCTATATGCTGATTTTGACGGGCGGTGTAATCGCACGTGAACCAAACAGTTCCAGCCGTCACGGCAAGCAGAATCAGCGTCCCCAAAGTCCAGTTGAGTTTGCTTTTGCGATGATACTCCAGAAACTTTCGCGCCCGCCTGGACTTGCTTTTTCGAGGTTTGTGTTTCTCGGCAAAAAACCGCCAAAGCCCACAGCCGAATCCAGCGATGGGAAAGAAGGAAAAAAAGCTAAACGCAAGAATTTTTTCCTTCAAACCTAATTGCGAAGGAAAAGACAATATGCGGTGATAAGCTTCACTCAGGTCCAAATCGAAAACAAATGTACCTGCAAGGTAAGGGATTAGCAGAGCCGAAAAGAAGCACGAAAGACCAATGAGCCAACGCCGGTTGTTAAAAAACTCGAAAATTCCACAAAGCACAACAAAAACCAGATATAACTGGACGGCTGTCGCATACATTACGGCAGAAAAGACCATGAAGACAACGAGCCTGAGGCCGGCGCCCTGCAAAGGCAAGCGAATGTAAAGATATAGAAAAAACAATGCGATTAATAGAGCCAAATTCTCGGCCAACAAAAAGGGGTAATATCGACCGTGCTGCGCGAGCAAAAAAATAGCCGGGATGAATCGCAGCCATCGCAGCCCGCCACCACTTACAGTTGTGATGAACTTGCCCGTACCTACACACAGCAGCCAGGCAATTACGGTGATGATCAGAGCGCCCGCCCAGGAATAATAGTAGTAATGGGACAACCTTGCCGCCACGTACATTGTCGCTCTGCCCGGAAAAGGCGGAAAGTCCGCAAAGATATTCATTTCGGAAGTACAGATTGGATACATTATAGACTGCCCGTGCCCATGATAGATAAGCTTCGGGTCGATCCACAGCCAGACGAAGAGAAAGAACAGAATGAAAAAGACGAAGCTTCGGATTAGCCCGCCAGGGTCTTTGTCTAAATTGGCAACCCTGCTCGATAATTTCCGAAACGTGTTCAGCATTACTTTTCTATCCCACAAAGTGTTTCTATCGAGAGATTACAATCCCAGTAGTTGAAAATTGAACATCGCCTGTGAAAAAACAGGAGTCGGAAGCCGCAAGTCAATAGTAAATTGTCAACATTCAATTATATCGTATCCCGCTCAAAAATGCACATCCTTTCCGGGTTTTCATTTTTGGAATACTCCGAAAAAAATCACAGAAAAAGTACAAAACCGTAACAAAACGGTAACGTTTGGCCGGCATAATTGTTCCTGTTAAAGTAACCGTTTTTTTGTTAACCTATTTGAAAGGAGCACGATTATGGAAAAGTTGAAAAGTATCACAATCATCTTTTTGTTGGCTGGCGGCTTCCTTATCTCAGCCGCTCCAGCCAAACCTGCAAGTGTTCTGCTGCAGGAGGGGCTGTACGCCGAGGAGATTGAGGGTGACCTCGACGCTGCAATCAAAATCTACGAGCAGGTCATTGTCGAGGCAAAAAAAGTCCAGCGAACGGCCGCCCAGGCCACGTATCGAATTGGAGTGTGTTATCTGAAAAAAGGCCGGAAAGACAAGGCGGCTGAGTACTTCCAGAATATAATTTCAGATTTCCCCAGCCAGAGAGCATTTGCAAGAAAAGCAGAAAAGCAATTGGACAAGATTAAACCCCAGGCTGAAAGAATTGTCGAACAAGCGGTGATGACAATTTCAACTTGTGCTGAGGGCGATCCGAGGGTTACCAGGGCCCTGGAATCCCTGAAAGGTCTCGATGAAAATGTCGTGGTCAATGAATTGGTCAAATTTCTCAATTCAGAAACTGATACTGTCAGACGTTCAGCGATATATATTCTCTGGAAAGGCAAGCTAAAAGACGTCTCTGCTGCTGTGCCAACTCTTGAAAAGCTTTGTTCACACAAGGAAGATATCACACGCGGTATGGCCGCAATCTCGCTGGGTGCAGCCAGGATTAAGTCCAGCTTCGAGACTTTAGCTAATATGACATTAGAAGACCCCAGCGGATATGCAAGGCGTTGTGCAGCCTATGCGCTGGGTTTAATGGGGAATGCCGAAGCTAAGCCAATTCTTGAAAAGGCACTCAAGGACTCAGATCTCCTGGTACAAAACAACGCCAAGGCAGCACTGACAATGCTCGAACATCCTGCGGTCGGTGGCTTTGGTCCGGCGGAACGTGTCCCTGTGGAGCAACTAATCAAGTCGGGAAAGGTCCCTGCTTTTAAGACTCAGATTTATGACAACACCGGATTGGATTTGGAGTCAGGTGTAACTGCGCCGCTTAAAGACGAATGGCCGGCGCTTTTTGATGTGACCTGGGACAATGACGGCGGCGGTGCGCTGATGATAAATCCAAAATCGTCAGTCCGATTTCTCGCTCTTGGCGCCGCCGAAAAGTGGGGGGACGCTATTTCAATGGCCCGCAATACCGTGGCCGTGCTTCGGACAAGCACCGCAAGAGGAATGTTCGCCCGCCAGAGCAAATTTGTTGCAATCCTTACCAATGAGGGAAACCTGGCGGTTGTTCAGATCGGTGAGTACGACGCCAACAAAGGCACGATATATGGATGGGTTGAAAAGATACCTGCTGTTGGCTTCGGCCCGGTGATCGAGCGGGTGGTGTATCAACCTAACTCAGGTAAGGAATGCATGATTGATTTTGAATCCGGCAAGCTCTTTACAGTTCCGCAAGACTTAAAGGATTTATCTCCAGAGGACCCACGGATGATGACATGGCTTCAGAAGAACGGTATTGATGCAGTTGGAGCCATGAACGGAAAGTTGGGGGGCCTTGAAGGTGTGCGTGGCCTTATAGCCGTAGCAATGCAGGGTCTGGGATGGGACGCACCGCCTGACAAGTTAGTTGCGGAAATGGGCCTGCGCCAGCAGCGGCACAAAGCCAGGATTTTTGCCGTAGGTGGTCTGCCATTTACATATTTCTTCAAGACCGGCCAAGGTGGCATAGGCGTCCTACAGCTCTTGGAAGTTCACTCCCCACACACCGGCACCAGGATCCGCTACAAAATGCTGCAAAAGCAAGCTCAGAAACCGGCAATTACGAATGCGCGGAGTGTGGCGGAGGCGTTTTTGGCGGCAGCGGTTTCCGGCAGAGACAGCGAGGCCATCAGGCTGGTAAAACCTGGCAGTGCTGTCGTTAGACAAGTCAAAGATTTTCGCCAGATTCTCGATCCCGAGAAACTGAAAATTGTGAGCGTGTATACCGACGAACGGATTGCTGTAGTCACTACGACGGAAATCAGCGTCGAGGATCAAAAGGGACTGATGCTGATTCGTCTGATTAAACAGCGCGGGATATGGATGGTGGAGGATGTCGACCTTGAAACACCTGCCAGCTTGAAGGCCGAACTGGATTCGTTTCTCCAGAAACACCCCAACGCCACGAAGTTGCAAGAGGTTCACTTTCGCCACAAGATGCTGCAAGACGTCCCCGCTGGCATAAAGGCTAAGGACCAAGAACTACAACAACGCGGCGAATCGGCCTTGAAGTTGCGCGGGTTAGGCCTGGCAGTAGTCATGTATGCAAATGACCACAATGGCCAGTTGCCTGACAGGTTGGAGCAATTAAAAGATTATATTGGACACGAAGAGGATTTCCGGTGGCTCCTTCAGAACGTCAAATATGCCGGCAAAGGGAAAACGCTGGCCGGCTCGCCAGGAGAAATTGTAGCGTATGACAAGACCATGTTGGAAAATGGTAAGGGCACAAATATCTTGTACAAAGACGCGCATGTTCAATTTCTCAGGCCGGAAGGCTTGAGAAAAGAACCAGGTATTGAAGGACTTGAAAAGGCCCAGATTCACCGCCGTAGTGATGAAAGATACGAGCCGAAATAGATGTTCAAAGTGAGAAGCATCCGAAAACTAACCCCTGGGTTAGATCAACTGCGGTGGGTGATATTGCTGCTTGCGGTAGCGGTGATACTGCCCACCGTGTGTCTGCTCTGGTTTATGACCCAGGCGGTCAAAAACGTTCAAATAGTGACAAAACAAAGGCTTATAAAGGTCTACCAGGAAAAGCTCGCGGAAGCGGCAGAAAAGGCCTGCGATTCGTGGAAGCAAGAATTTTCTTCCCTGGATGAAAAAATAACAAGTAAAAAACCATTTAAAGTGTTCGGATATTTGCAAGACCGCCTGTATTACGATGGTGCGATTATCTACGACAAAACAGGAGCACGTATTTATCCTTTGTTTTCAACGGATGTAAATACTATCACTGAATTATCTGATACATTTGCTAAAGCCTGGCAGGCTGAGTTTGAAGAAGAAGATTACAGCAAAGCTGTAATACTTTATGAGCAGCTTACAAAGTCAGATAATACTTACATTCGGTTCGTCGCTATACTTGGCCAGGCACGGTCTCATGCAAAACTGGGACGCTCTAATAAACTCGTCAGTTACTATGAACAAAAACGCGAATTAGAAGCTGCAATTGGAAACTGTATGCGGCTGGCATTCAATAACGAGGACAAGCGATGTGATATACCTACCCTAACACTTCTTGCCAATGCTCGTTTGTTGATGATAGAACTGTCGGATCAAAGGTTAAGACTGTCGGCAAATAAAAAGGAGTACTTTGAGAGTTTGATATGGGACACTTATCATCAATTATATGAATTATTGTTCAAAGAAAACGAAGCCGGTTCGTTTCTACCTTCGGACCAGGCAATTTTTGTTGCCCGCAGAATTCTCGATATTTACAAACAGCACCCATTCCTGCAAAAACACCCGGATAACGTAAATTTTGGAGCAAAAATGGATAAGCCGGGCATACAAAGACGGATTGACGCCGAGGAGCTTTCAATTTGCATGGTTGAACATTTGCCTACCGCTACTATTTTGTCCGATTGGCCAAAGCATCAGTTTCAGTCCATTCGGAAAGGTGAAGAAAGCATTTATGCAGTGCGACATGCTGCCGAAGATGGGAATATAGTGCTGTTCTGCAAAGAAAGGTTTATAAATTGTTTTCGGTCCTTTGAAGAGATGTTCGCCAACTCTGATGCAGCTTACCGGATTATTGACGATTCCGGCCGGTTCGTTACCGGAGTTACTCAACCGGAAGGCAAGCCCTTCGGAGCAGCTCTTGTTGGAGAACATTTTCCCGGGTGGAAAGCTGAATTGTACTTTAAGCACGGTGATATCTTCGAGGAAGCAGAAAGAAAGCAGAGAGCCACATATATCTGGGCCGGCACACTTATGATCGTGTTGATGCTTGTGGCAGGAGGCTTTGCAAGCCAGGCTGTTGGCAGACAGATAAAGCTGAACAGACTTAAGAACGATTTTATAGCCACCGTTTCGCACGAATTGAAAACGCCTCTTTCGTCGATGCGTGTCCTGGCCGATACGCTGCTGGAAGGAAACTACAAGGACCAGAAACAAGCAAGCGAATACCTGGAGTTGATTTGCAAAGAAAACAAAAGGCTCAGCGGATTGATTGACAACTTCCTGACGTTCTCGCGGATGGAGCGGAACAAGCAAGCCTTCGAGATGGAGCCGACCAGCCCCGCTGCGATAGCACGGGCTGCGGCCGAGGCGGTAAAAACCAAATTCGGCAAGGGTCGATGTGAATTGGCGGTGGATATCGGTGACGATTTACCCGATGTGGTCGCCGACCACGATTCTACGGTGACAGTGCTCGTAAACTTGCTGGATAATGCCTACAAATATTCAGGCGATGACAAGGAGATTGAATTGAAGGTTTTTACCGAGCATGACTCGGTTTGTTTTAGTGTTGCCGACAACGGGGTGGGGCTTTCTCGGCGAGCACTAAAGAAGATATTCAAAAGGTTCTACCAGGTTGACACGACTCTGTCACGGCATGCCGAGGGCTGCGGACTGGGCCTGAGCATCGCTAAATTCATCGTCGATGCACACGAGGGCTCGATTTCTGTCGAGAGCACACCCGGTGAAGGAAGCACCTTTACAGTGAAGCTGCCGCCGGCGGGCTGAGACAAAACCAAATGGAGACAGTCTTAATAATTGAAGATGATTCGACGATGCTGCGGGGCTTGAAGGACAACTTCGAGTTCAAGGGGTATAAGGTACTAACTGCGGCCGATGGCGAGGAAGGATTAAATACGGCTCTTAATAAAAAGCCTGACTTGATTATTCTCGATATTATGCTGCCGAAGATAAACGGCTACGAAATATGCAGACTAATCCGCAAGGAAAATCTTGAGATGCCCATAATAATACTGACCGCCAAGGGTGAGGAATCGGACGTGGTTTTGGGCCTGAATTTGGGGGCTGACGATTATGTCACCAAGCCTTTCAGCATAAAGGAGCTACTTGCCCGGGCAGCAGCATTCCTAAGGAGAAGCAAGGAGGGCGAACAGGATATTTACGAATTTGCGGATTATAAGCTTGATATTCCAGCCAGAAAACTAACATGCAAGGCAAGTGAGATCAAGCTCTCGCCAAGAGAGTTCAAGCTATTGGAACTTTTTGTCAAGAAACCAGGGCGAGCACTTACTCGTGATGAGATACTCAATGTGGTTTGGGGCTATGATTGCTTTGTTAGCCCGCGCAGCGTCGACCGTTTTGTCACCACCTTGAGGAATAAAATCGAACCCAATCCGCACAATCCAACGTTCATTCACACTATAAGAGAGATCGGCTACAAATTTGAGCCTCCCGAGCAGGGCAATTAAGCTCCCTATTGGTCAGCATTTGAGCTAAAAGCCGCTCAAGGGCGCGAGTATTTGCTGGGACCCCATTTTGTAGTTTATTGCAAAATGGGGTCCCGCTACTCTGCTGCTTTTATTGCGTCGGCGAGATTGAGCGTGCCTTCGTATAAGCTTCGGCCGATTATCGCCGCTTCCACCCCCAAATCTGCCAGCTTTTTAATATCGGCCACCTCTCTTATCCCGCCCGAAGCGATAACGGGCACCTCCACCGCCTCGACAAGTGCCTTTGTTCTTTCGAAGTTTGGTCCTGCCATCATACCGTCTTTGGTAATGTCGGTATATATTATCGCAGCTACAGGCAGTTTGGCCGCTTCAGCTGCGAACTCCAGCAGGTCTGTCGCGCTGTCCTGCGTCCAGCCGTGAGTGGCGACCTTTGAGCCTCTGGCATCGAGGCCGAGTACAATTTTACCGCTGAACTTCTCTGCCATCTCGCTGAACCACTCGAAATCACTCACGGCTTTCGTGCCTATTATCACCCGCTCTGCCCCAATATCGAGCAATTGTCTTATGGAGGCTTCGTCCCTGATTCCCCCACCGACCTCGATTTTGAATTGTTCGAGAGCTGCTATGGCTGATATCGTATCGGTATTAACCGGCCTGCCGACCCTGGCGCCGTCCAAATCGACGATATGCAGCCATTCCGCTCCAGCTAAGCTAAATTCCTCTGCCTGTTTGACAGGGTCGTCCTCGTAATTTATCTGGTGGTCATACTGACCTTGAATAAGTCGCACGCATCTGCCGTGCCGCAGGTCAATTGCCGGTATGATATACATCTTCATTGACTATTTGCTATTTTCTATTTATTATTGAGTTAGTTTTAATGCCTTTTCTAATTTTCAATAGTAAATAGTCAATAGTCAAGAGTAAATAGTTGGAGAGGTGTCGGAGTGGCTGATCGAGCCGGTTTCGAAAACCGGTGTGCCCGGAAGGGTACCGCGGGTTCGAATCCCGCCCTCTCCGTTCTTATTGTCATCCGATGACAATTTGTCTTTTTTGATGCCTAATCGGCCATCAGATAAGTAATTACAGTTGCTTGCCCCTTTTGCTGAAGATATACAAAGAGATGGCGTTTTCATGCTGAGAAATAGGCCGCAAAAGGTCATCTAAGGCCCAAGCAGTGATGTAGTATTGGCTTAAGCAATCGAAATGGTGAACTTATCCAAGTTTGGTAAGAAAATTGCTGAGACAAGCGGCATTGGCCAACTGATGGCTGATTTGGGCAATGCCCTTGTGGAAGGCCGGGATATTCTGATGCTCGGCGGGGGAAATCCTGCTCATATTCCCGAGGTCCAGGAGCGCTTTCGAGAGAGTATGCTGAAGCTTCTTGAGAATGGTGGTGAATTTGAGCGGGTAATTGGAAATTATGACCCACCTCAAGGCAATAAGGAATTTATCGAGGTAATTTCCAGGTTACTGGCCAATGAGTTTGGCTGGGACATACAATCGAAAAACATCGCTTTGGCCAATGGGAGTCAGTCGGCGTTTTTCATTCTTTTCAATATTTTCGCCGGCGCCTTTGAGGGTGGGGCCAACAAGAAGATATTGTTTCCGCTTGCTCCCGAATATATCGGCTATTGCGATGTGGGTTTAGCTGACGATTTGTTTACAGCCGGCAGACCTGAGATCAAGCATATCGGCGATCACATCTTCAAATACCATGTCAACTTTGACCAGATTTGTATTACCGATGAGGGTTCCCGCCAGGCGGGGTCCCAAATTGGCGCTATTTGTGTGTCGAGGCCTACCAATCCCACGGGCAATGTTCTGACAGATTCTGAAATGGAAAAACTTAGCGACCTTGCCTTTGAAAATAGTATTCCATTGATTATTGATAATGCCTATGGGACGCCGTTTCCAAACATCATCTTTACAGAGGCCAAACCCATCTGGAATGAACACATAGTTATATGTATGAGCCTTTCTAAACTTGGCCTGCCGGCCACACGTACGGGAATTGTCATCGCCAACGAAGAAGTTATCGCTATGGTTTCGCAGGTCAATGCTGTTATGAGCCTCGCTCCGGGCAGCATGGGGGCAGCCATAGCAACCAACCTGGTCCGCAGCGGCGAGATTATCCGCTTGAGTCGGGACGTTATTAAGCCTTTCTATCAGAAAAAAGCGGCTGAGGCTGTCGAGCAGCTTTGCCAGGAGCTGGACGGGATTGATTTTCACATACACAAGCCGGAAGGCACATTCTTCCTGTGGCTGTGGTTCAGAGGACTGCCCATTACAGATGAGGAGCTTTATCAGAGGCTTAAAAAAAGAGGGGTACTGGTTGTCCCCGGCCACTATTTTTTTCCGGGACTTAAGGCCGAATGGGAGCATAAACACGAATGTATCCGTGTGAATTACTCACAAGGTAAAGACATAGTTACAGCAGGACTGAAGATTATAGCCGAAGAAGTTAGACGGGCCTACGACTCCGCCTAAGCGGTTTATACTATTCCGAAAACGACATTTAGGGAAAAGGTATCTTTTTAAACCTCCAGTGTTGATTTGCCTTTCTGTAAGTCAAAACAAGCCGTTACATTCTGGCCGTCTGCGTACCACGATCCAGTTTCGAGTTGCAGCGGTCGCTTCACGCGCCGCAATTGAACAGGACGTCTATCAACGACCAACTTGGGGGGCTTTAGGGAATTGCTTTTGGTTTGCACGGTAAATCGCGTCGTAGCAAACGGTGCGTTGAATGTTACGCGTGGGCCCTGCTTTTCGATTTGCGTCAGCTCCTTCGCGGCCCAATAACGAGAGATTTCGCTAAGTTTCATCCAGAGCAGGTTGTCATACCGGGCGTGAATCCTGCGGACCACTTCTTTGAAAATGTTAAACCCTATTTCTTCGCCATTGAAATAGATGCCGGGCCAGTGGCAGACAAGCACAGCAGGCTCACCCTTATCGATGACTTTCGGCAGCCGGCCGCCTTTGAGGTCTTTGGTAATGAATTTGTCAACGGAACCGGGTCTGAGTCCGTCCCAGCCGCCGAACCAGTCCCCCGTGCAGCCGATGATGGAGATAACGCACTTCGGATTGGAGCCTGTCAGGCCGGAGGCGTACTCGACGCGCGGCGCAACGCTGCGGTCGTCTGTAAATAGATGGCGGAAATAGTGAGGGATTTCGGCTTTGAATACGTCGCGGCAGGACTGGAGCGTGGCTTTGGCAAGATTGTCCCGATTCTGGTTGCCAAAACCGCCGGGGGTGGTGATACCCTCGCAGTCGAGGCCGACGTTCTTGAGGATTCGCAGGGCGTAGGCCATATAGTCTGCCAGCTCGTCGGCGGACTTGTCCTGGCTCCAGCCGGCGTTCTCTATATAGTAGCCGGTTCTTTCCGGGTAAGGGCGGCCGGTCTTTGTGTTGATGACCCAGGTGTGGGTGACCATTTCAGGATGGATGTCCCAGTTGGGCATCATGAACTCGCGGACGAGCTTGAGACTGTCGTCAAGCTCCTTCTTCGACCAGCCGGGTAAATCACGGTCCATCCAGCCCACGCAGGCGGGATACGGGACAATGGTATATTTGCCCTTGACCTTGTGTTCACGGCACCATTGGCCGAACTTGCGGACGAATGAATCCGGTATCTCGCGAGGCAGGCTGCGCCAATCCTGCTTGTATCTGTCGGGCCAGGCCTCGGCGAAGTGCGGGATGCCGAAGTGTGCCAGGTTGACCAGGCAGGTCGAATCATCAATGATGAAGCTGACCGGCACACGATTCTGTGGGTTGAGCACTGTAACGTCGCCGGCTTGCTTTGGTCGCTGGCCCTTATCCTGAGCGACGGCCGGCATACTGTTTACGGCAAGCTGAACGCCTGCGGTTGCCAGGGCTGTTATTTTCAGAAAATCGCGTCGATTCATTGCTTTTTGTGCATGCATATTATGACCTCCTTACCTGTTCTATCCGACTTTAATGTACCGCCCTATTCGTGGAAGGTCAAGACCTTAAAATCTGTCGGATGTTCTTTTCATTTTTCATAATAGCGAGCGATTAGTACCGGGCCCGGCAATAATACTTCGATGCCATGATGCTCGGTATCTGATAATAAGGTAATCTGATTTTTACCCGGCTGAAGATGTTTGGGATTGACTTCGGCTACTGTAAAGACCACATCGTGGATTGCCTTTCGTGAAGTGATTGAATATGGGTGGCCGTTAATTTTGAAAGGTTCTCTGATGTTGCCTTCACCGCCGTCCCAGATTTTTATCATAAGATGCACTTGCTTGAGCGAGGAAATATCTCCAGGCAGTTCAATAATAGTTTTTTTTTCCTGCGAGTCGCGTGACCAGAAAGGTACGGGTATTGAAGAGCATTTGTACATTTCGACTCTGCTTCGTTTTGGTGGAAAAGTGAGGTCGTCAATGGTGTCCGTTGCATAGTGAAACTCCCCTTTTAGATGTACCACTGCGCGAATCGCCATAGGTTTAGGTTGCGTAGGAATCATTGAAGTGTTCCAGCTCACCATAAAAGGCGGCTTCGAAGCTGAGCCAATATGATTTTGGTATTGCTTTTTTTGGGTGAATCCGTGCCAGTCGTTTTCGTGTCCGTCGCCATTATCGTCAAAGCCGTAGTATCGTCCCAAATAGTCAACTGAGGCGATTGATTTTTCAAATTCCTTCGGGCAGGTAATCGAAACTTCTGTAACATCTTGAAGGACATTACTCGAATTAGACAGTTTTACATTTGCCGAGAATCCTTTGAGTCCGGCTTTGACCAAATCGGGATGGTCTGGTTTTAAGAAGCATCGAACACAGGCATTATCCATAATGAAGTGGCCCCAGAAGGACTCACCGCGGTCACAGGCAAACTGAAAGGCATTAGTACCTGTTACCAGATGTTGGACTTTTAGCGGGATGACAGGATAACTGTATGTGCAGTGCCCTGCCGCTGCACCGACTTCAGGAACATTGTAAACTTGCTTTCCGTTGGGCAGGAATCGCTTGTTGGACGTTCCGGGATGGCCGCCCCACATTTCAAGGTAAAGCTGGGCAGCTTCTAACTGAAAGAGATCTTCGTTTACCTGGACCAGTATTAAACCGTTGGCTTTTGCTTCGCTTCTTTTTCCGAAGGTTTCGTGTAAACTTAGTTCTGTGTCGTTTACGCGAAGGCGGTTTGGACAATTGGTAATTTTTTCATCCCATTCGGCCCAGTATTCCCTGTAGAATTGGCCTGCATTAACTGCGTTGTAAAAGAAAGCGAGCAGAGCAAACAAAGCCATAACAACTACTGTGATTCGTTTCATAATAATTCCATTTTCTTTGTACTAATCTTATTTGCGTTTGGCTTTGAGGTAGAGAACCGCATCGCCCTTAAAAGGAGCCTGGAATTTCTTATCTCCACCGCCTGCCTTTATTGTACCTTTGGACGCAACCTTGCCATTATCAGGATTGAACCATTCGTATTTGTATGTACCGGCTTTGAGATTTACAGTGATAGAAGGTTTATCCTGCGCAGGATTATAGACCAGGTACTCCACTCCGGGATTTGCCAGGCAATATTTCGTTGAGGCCAGATTATTGCGCGGCCGCATTGCAGTCAGATTCATTTTTTCGGCGTAGCGGCGTGTGTAGCCCATGCTGTGGCGAATGGGGTCCCACTTAGAGTCGAAGCGATTTCCGAGGACTACGCCATCATAAGGGTCCATAAAGATTGGATTATGGCCTCTTAGAAAACTTTTCCATACCCAGGCCTGGTTTCCGCCGATTCCCCAGAGGTGGTCGGTGTCGTTTAGAATTACCTTTCGACCATCGGCGGCCGGTGGATTATCCCGGTAGCCGCCCTCGTTGTTTGGTGAAATCCAATCGGCGGGACTTTTGAACAATGTCTCGTTCTTTCCAGCGCGGTACTGGAATGTCATGCCGACCGGGTGCTGTTTCGGTTTGTTCTTCTCATAGCTTTTTATATAGCGAATTATATGATACTGCCATTTTGTCGACGGCGGATGGTTCTCGTTGGATATCTCGTATAGCACGTTGTCAAAGTTGTTGACCGTGTCGATTACTTTCCGAACGTAGACCTCCTGCAGCTTGGTAACAGCCGGATTAGCAAGGGTGTGGATTTCAAGCCCCTTACCATCTTTGTTTTTGTCTCCGTCGATACCGTTTACGTTGTTCTTTGGATTGAAGGGGTGTCCTTCCCACGCTCCGACTGAGAACTGCATCGCCCATCCTTCGAAAAGCATTACAGATACGTAAATCCCGCGGTCGCGGGCCGCCGACACACGGCGGCGCAGTCGGTTGAAATAGGTTGAATTGAACTTCTTGAGATTGAATTTTGGCTTGCCGTCTGTGGCCTTGCCGGGACCCGTGCGGGCCCAAGGTTGGGGAGCGGCTGTGTGAAGCTGGTTCTCTCTGTTTGCCTTTGTGTTCCAGGTGACCGGCTCCCAGGTCCACATTCGTATGAAGTTGTGGTTCAGTTTCTGCATCCAATTCAGGCAAGCGGTAAAGTCGAAGGGTGGCGGTGGGTCTTTGGGGCCGATGTCGACCAGGTTTGACCAGGTGTGTGAGCCGGTCAAATAAATGGCACGACCGCTCTCATCAGTAAAGTAGCGAGGGTTGTCGGGGTGGACCCGCAGAGGGCCTCGAAAGCGGGCGTCGGCGGCACTTGAACAAACGTTAGCGGTCAAACATAAGAGCAATATCCAATTTAGCATCAGCCTTTTCCTGTACATGGTATTTGTTGTTTGTTGATACATTGTGGTCCTCCTTTGCAATTAGAAACTCTTTGTACTTTGGTTTTTATTCCTTCTCTTCCGCGTCAAAATCTGCTCTGCGAGTTTTTCACGGGCGGTGAGAAATTTGTCAGGGTCCTTTGAAAAATTCCACCAGCTCGGCGCAACGGTATTGACAATTTTTTTTACCACTTCTTTGCCTGTCAGCTTCTCAAGGATTGCAAAATATTCATAGTCTTCCATGCCGTCCCGAAGATTTTTTATACGCATACTACAGACAGGGCCTTCGATGCCGCAAGGCAGCCCAGGATAAAACAAGAACCCGCCGCCGTTGAAATGTATTCCATAATGTGAAAATGCCGGGTTCAACCATGGTTCTATGACTGTGGTAATTGTGGTCCAGTATAGCAGGCCTGTAATATTATATCGCCGGTTAATCCATGTTGGAACACGGTAAACAGTTAGGGGGCGGTCGAGATGCCAGTACGGCGGGTCCAAACCTTTCACTGTTTCGTATTCGGGATGGTATCGAGGAGATCTTTGGACCAGAGCTGTATAAGACCAGACCTCGTCACCATGAGCGATTTTTTCGTTAATTGTTTTCTCATCAATAAAGCTCCACAGTGGACACCATATATCAACCGCCGGGTCGATATCAGGCCAGGAAGGATTCTGTAGGTACGTTTGTTCGACGATGAGGCATTTCAATTGGGGAACCGCCTCGTGGACAAGCCGGCCAAGGACGAGGACCTGTTCATAGTTTTCTCGAAGGTTGGGTTCATCCAACATGTATATATATGCTCGTTTCTCCCAACCGTTTTTTTTCAGATAGTCGTAATATTGGCGGTAGTACCGTTTGGCTTTTTCTGCGGCGGCCGGTGGGATCCTTTTGTAATTGTCGTTTGACGTTGACCGAGGCAGCGAAAAGAATGGCGCTCTGGGAATCTCGAAATCGGTTACGTGGAATCTGTCGATAAATTCCTTCAGTGCCTTATGCCTTTCCGGAATAATATTTAGGGAACCATCACTATTGACTTTGGGTAAAAGCCTGCGCGGGATTGGGGGATTGATGCGGTTTTCAGCCATCGCCTGGCAGTAGCGCATTTCAATCTGTTTGAATCTTTCCGAATCACGCTTTACATTGAAGTATCGGGAAATATTGTAGAAACCGCCCAAATGATTTCGATGAGTAGGACCATCAGGAAGAGTGAAATCCCATACAGTCAGGATTACAGGTATTTGGTCAGAAATACCGCCTGCTGCGGTGACTGTGCATTTTCCTTTGTAAATCCCTGTTGGAACATTCTTAGGGACGTAAACGTCCACCCATATAGGCTGGTTCTGTCCCTTGAATAGCTCAAAGGGAACAGCATACATTTCATGTCCAACCGTGGTTATGGGTTCGCCCCATCTTTCCCTGAACTGTCGCCGGGGCTCTATCGGTTTTCCGGTCAGGGGATTTATGAACGGGACAAGAGGGTCTGTATATAAGCCGGGACCAAGTTCCGCCCTTGGAGTGGACCTTCTTACTCGAACATATTCGGCCCTGAAAAGCTTGATATTATCTTTTCCAATCTTTGCCCCATTTTTTGTAATCAGGTCAGAAATTTCTACTTTTGTAACCTTTATATTTTCGCTCATAGCGGCGACAACTACCTGGAAAGACTCAACTTCATTTTTTGCCGATTTGATTTCTACTTTGCTTGCTCCATACGGCCCCTGATTCTGGCCTATCCGCTCCATACTGTTTAGTGCGGTCAATCTTAACTCTTCTGCAGAATGTGCGGGTGAGCCAAGAATGAAAATATACAGAGCCATAACAAATAGAATTTTGTCTTTCATAATATACCTTTCCTTTAGGGCAGCGAAATAATCTGACATCGTTTCGGGGCGGCTGCAACTTTAATTTTAGCTCCACCTGCGGTGATTTCTATCGGGCCTTGCTTTTTTTTGAAATCCGTTCGACGTATCAGAACGCGATTTCCTAATTTAAGTCCGGAGATTACGGTTCCGGGCTGCTTGGGGACATTGAAGTTAATCGGTGTTCCCTTGGAAAGAAACCGGCCGTACTGCTGGGCCTCTGCGTAAACCTTGTGAACCAGTTGAATTTCCTTTGCCGCATCCTGTCGTCCACACCAAATAAAGAATGTATCCGTTCCTCTCAACAACATATGCCATAACAGCTCCTTATATTTTTCCCCGCTAAACTGCTTTGCCTGGCCGCCGGAAGGCCTGGAGCCGACAGTGTGCCAGTGCACAAAGCTAATAATCGGTATCTCAGCAGGAGTGTGCCGGCCTGCATTGCTTGCCACCAGCAGCATATTATAAAACCATCGGTAGTCGGTGTCGGCATAGTCATACCAGTCAAAAATCCTGCACCACGTGTATACTACCGGCATTGCAAAAGTGTAACCGGTTTCAGGGAATTCGTGATACCACTTTCGATACTTGGCGTTCCGGTCCGCCTTAAAGGGTTGTCCATCGACGTAGTACTCGAAGTAATCATACCAGTAGCGGTAGCCGTTGTGTGGATAAACGCCGTAGTTGCCGACGAGTGCTTTAGGGAAATGTGATTTGACGGGTTCTGCATAAGCGTGGCGTTGTAATTCGGACCTGAGTTTGCGAAGTATTTTTTGAAACTCGTCAAAATCATCAATGTTTTTGATGTTCTGACGGCAGCGCCGACATCGTTTCGAGGCAGCTTGTGCTTTGTTGAATTCTATGGGACCATCAATTTCCCAGTCTACAAAGATAAAGTCAATACCCAGGTCAGCTTTCTTATATTCCTTCACAAAAAACTCCACCTGCTCGCGGACAAAAGGACGTCGGAAATCAAGCGCGAAAGGACAGCCCATATTGTGTTTTCCGAAGGAGTCGTCCCAAAAAGGTTTACCCTCATCGTCTATGTGGGCTGTTCGCTCGTCACCATCGAAAAATGAATAAAGGCAGCCGGTGGCATTGATATTTACACGCAGCCCCAACTTTTTCTGGGCTCTGGAAACTGTGAAAGACTTAGCGAGACTATTTGCCCGGTTCCTTGGGTCCCAGGAGCTAATGAGCCCTACACCCCGCTCATTGAGCTTTCTAACGAGCTTTTCCGCTGATTTATCATCGAGCGAACCCGGGTCCATAGCCTGCCAGATGTAAAGCGGCAGTCGGTCGCCTCTATCGAATTCGAGGGGCTTAGTTGCATCAAAAACGGCCTGAATATGAGGTGGCCATTTCGCTGCCTTTTCTTTGCCTTGACCTGCATGTGCCATGCTTGCCGCCAGGCCGATTATTACCAGTGCAGTGACTAACTTGTGCGCATTCATTAATCGGTATCCTGCTGTTTTCTCCAAAGCATCTATCAGTTAATGCTTACTTCCAGCGTTTGGTTTTCAGACAGAACCAGCTCTTTCTTCAGGATGATGTCGAGGCGGCCATCTTTGAGTGTGTGGTCAATTTTGACGGGTCTTCCTGCCACCGTTACGAGAACTTTCACCGAACGGAAATTTTCAGGGACGGCGAAGGCAAGAGATTTTAGCCTCAACCGGCCCCAGCGTACCTCGATTTCTTCACGTTGTATTTTGCTGTCCCGCTTTTGTGCAAATGTACCCCAACCCTCTGCGCACGTAAAGGCAGCGCGGAAGTTGTCCGGTGTTATCCTCGGCGCGAATCCGAGATGTCCTTTGGGACCGTGGTACTCGTAGCCGGCGAGGGCAGCATAAACGCCCCAACTGGCAAAGGCCCGCGCGTAGTGGTCGCCGCACTCGACCTCGTTGAATGGGTTGTACTTCGCGGGATGGTAGCGATCCTGGATGCCGCGGCAGATTATAAGGCCTTCATCGAGCATGCCTTCCCAAACCATGTGGCCGGCGACTTGGTACTCGATACCCGTCCAGACTTCATTTTTGTAGCGAACGCCTGCTGCTATATACGGGCTCTTGGGCCAGGTGCAGGTGAACAGGCCTTGCTCGCCGGGCCTTGCAAACCATCGCTCCGGTTTGTGAGTGACATTGTACGGCCCGATATTGGGCGCCCAGTTGTATTTGAAGACCGACTGCAGGGCCTTTTCGACATTTTGCGGCGGATAGATATAGCCGAGCCCAAGCAGATGGGCCCAGCCCTGCCCGAAGAGCTGGTCGGACAGGCAGCCCTTTTCATACTGATGTTTCGGAAACTTTTTCAAGTCAACTTGCTGTATGAAATATTCGCCGTCCCAGAGGCGCTCGACGGAAAGGCGTTTGCCACTGTCGAATATTTTTCGGCAGCGTTTTGCAAAGTCCTTATCGCCCATATCTTTTGCCATCTCTTCGCCGGCGCGGAGGGCAGCAAGGTAGAGCGAGCCGACAAATGTGTTGGCTCCTTCAAAATTGATATCGTAGGTGTTGTGCTGGCTGATTTCGATAAGGCCGTCGTCGTTGCCGTCACGTTCAATGGAGAACACGAGGGCCTTCTTGATGCGCGGCCAGTTGCACTTCAGGAAGGCATCATCGGCAGACATCAGGTGCTCACGGTAGGCTTTGAGTATGGTGCCGCACTGCCCATCGGCGGCATACGCGCGATTGCTCCGGAAGCCAACGAGGCCGCTTTTGCTGTCAAAGCCCTCACCAAAGTCCTGCATTTCTCTGGCCCTGCGCTCCAGCTCAGGAAAGAGTCGGGCGGGAGCATGGGCGTAGTTCCATACGTGGGTACAGGTACCTGCGCAACAGCCGACGCCCTCCCATGCCCAAAAACGACCGTTCTTCCACCATTGGCATGTGCCGGTCGCCAGGTTGCATACGGTCGAGTGAAGACGGAAAAGCAGCCAGCGTGGAAGCGTGCTGTCCTCATAAAAAGTTTTGTGCCATTTGCGGGTGTCGCCTGCGAGACGTTTATGGTTGTCGAGGACGTAGTGTGCGACCTCAGATGCGCTGTTGAAGCGGTTGGCATACTCATGGCCGTTCTGGTGATTAGGGAAGAACCAGGCCAAAACGAAGGTGAAAGTGCGCTTGGCGCCGGGCGCCAATTCTACGGTGGGGGTGGCCAGCGCCGCACTTCGCCTTTCGGTAACAGGATAGGCAACATTGTCTTCAGCGTGGAGCTTCATGGCCCAATCACCAATGCTTGCAAGAAGTCTGCGAACATTGTGAGGTGAGTCTCCATGTTCCGCAAGGGTCAATACCATAGAGCCGTAGTCAGGAAGCTTGTCGAGTGGGCTCATCGGCGCCTTTTGTGGTTTGTCCGACAGCTCAATCTGGTCAATGTTGATGTGACCCCAACCACCGGAGAATTGGTCGACTATCTGGATTCGGGCTGTTTTGCCCTCGAACTCCTGTACATTCCAGAAATAGGGCTCGAGCTTTTCGTTGTTCTTGCTGGCTGCGCTGCACACTACCTTGCCATCTATAAGCAGATTGATACAGGTTTTGCCTGCGTGGCTGCCGCCGCCGATGAGGAAGTTAATGAACTTTCGCGAGATTTTGAATGGCGGTGAAGTCAGCGTGCCGTGCGGGCTGTCCCCACCGAGAAAGGTGTTCACCAGGCCTTTGCCGAGGAAGCCGCTGACAGGATTCTGGGTGGGCAGCGTCCCCTTCGCAGGCCCTTTGCCAAAGGCCTCTCCCTTCACCTTCCACTCACCATAGTCTGGATCTTCAAAGTCGGAAAGGACAATCTTGCGGCGAGGCGCCGCGGCGCCCTCGGGCAAAGGTGCCTTCTCAGCGGTGTGGACAATCAGTGTTCGGTTTCTCTCTGCGACGACGCGGGAACGACGTTGGGCTATGATGGCTTTTGCCGAATCAAAGAAGACGGCGTTTTCGAGCCATCCCAAAATGCCGACCTGTACCGCCCTTCTGGAGGTGTTCTCAGCGGTGATATGGAACAGCGTTGCCGGAAGCGCCGAGTCTTTTGCGTTGAGCGGAATGAAGGGAGAAAAGGCCTGCATCTCAACCTTCACAGGAAAGGCTCTGTCGCTGTAGCGGACAAGGCCGATCGGATATTCACCAGCGAATTCTACTTTCCCAAAATTCTGATTCAATGGTTTGGCAATGATTCTGCCATTTCTTTCGACAACCACGGCAAAGCCTGAGTCCACGGGTGAATCAGGCCTATACGTTCGGTAATTGTCCCTTCCATAACCGCTGAAAACGTGGCGATTGAAGATTTGCCAAAGAGCAAGGGTTCCGTCGCCGCGCAGATAGAGTTGCCCGGTCGCGATGCCGCCGACCGGCATTCCGATTGTGTCGAGGTCTTTGCCGCGATAAGTTTGGGGCTGGCCCCGCTCAAAAAGACGCCGCACCTCACTTGCCGAGAGCTTTTTGTCTGTGGGAATGACGTGTCCGGCTCGTATCCTGTCGGCCTGGGCCGTGCCGAGAGACGATGCGAGAAGGCTGCAAACCACCAACTTAATCACTGTCATGGAAAATTTTCTCATCATCCACTTCCTTTCTTTTTATTGACGAGCTACCTATATTTGACGTTCTCAGACTTAGCGAACCGCAGAGCAATGTCTCAAACACCGGTCTATGTGCTCGGCTTGCGAACCTTATGCTCCGGCCAATAGACCACCATGTGACGGACGATTAGTCCCAAGTGGCATCAGGCAGATGCTCTTAACCTTTGAAGAACAAAACAAATATCAAGATGCTCACGAGTGCTATCGCGGCCGGTACCATGAAAATTTGACGCCACTGGAACTTTTCATCTTTTCTGTATTTATCCATGACAATGCCGGCAAACTGTGTACCGAAAAACAGGCCGACACCCACCGTAACAGCAAAGATGAGGCCCTGCATCGAGTTGAGAATTTCCTTTGGTGCAACAGTTTTTACGAAGATCTGACCGACAATTATAAAAAAGACATAGGCAAGTCCATGCAGCGATTGCGCACAGACGATGAGCCATCTCGGTTTTATGCGTATGTAAATGAGGTACATAAGCAGCCAGCATCCTGCCCCTACGGTCAATGTCCATTTGTATCCAATCTTTTCCATCAGGGCAATCATCAGAAAGAAGGTAGCTATTGCCTGGAACGCTTGTGCGATGGCCATGGATGCAGGTACGTTCTTGGGAGAGATTCCCATGTCCTGCATAAATTGGGCGGTGCCGAGGAAGTAGAACTGCATCAGGCCTGCAATAATCATTGAGATGATAATAAAGATTAGAAAATTGAATTCGCCCAGCATCTTCATAGCCTCGATGATTGGGTTACCTTTCTCTGCTGGTGGAGTGTTTGGAAGAAACAGGCAGCTTACGGCCATAATCACCGAGAGGATAGCAGCGAGGTAAAGACAGTCACGGCCCTGCTGGCCTGTTTTGAATTTCCATCGCCAGCCCGTCAGAAAATAGCCGACCAGTGCCCACGCAATGGGTGCCCAGATGAATATATTAGCGGAAGCAGCATCGACGGCCGTATTGTCGGAAAAGACTTCACCTAACTGGTGAAACATCAAAGAGTTTACGAGCGGCAGCGAGGCGGCGTAACAAAACGAGAATAAAAGCATAACGACAAAGAGACTTTTGAATGTATCCTTCCGGGCCGCAGTAAACAGCAACATTGCCCCAATCAAATGTGTCATGAGAAGTAACTTCTCTGTGCTCACATATTGGTCGGCAAGCCAGCCTGCAATCAATGGCGCGATGATGCAGGCCAAAGGCAGCGTCGCGTAGATCCACCCGGTTTGTTTGCCGCTCATCTTCAATGGTCCCAACAAGCGAGCCGCCAGAACCGGCGCCCACGCTCCCCAAATAGCATACTCCAGGAACATCATTGCGCTTAACTTAAGATATAATTGCCACTCCATTGTGTTCTCCTTTACTACAGATTTTAACCGACCAATACGCTCTCTACTTACACTTTATTAATTTCCGGGTCCCCATTCTACCTGTCACCAGGCGGATTGCAAAATGGAAACCCTATCATTTATGTCATTTTAGCACAGGCTGCTTGTGGAGTCAAACGGTAGTTTTTTCTCAAAACCCTCAAATTTGCGATTAGGGCAGGTCTCAGTGAAGATTCTTGCTGCTTGAACCCAAAGTTCAACAAACCAATTCAAATTTATTTGTTATTGATTGTGGGCCCCAAAAGAATGACATAATTCTTTTTGTTTGAGTTGGTTTGAGTAAAGAAAGGTTGATTTAGCCTTCCAAATATGTTAAAATAAATAAAATTCAGGTAATCGATAATCGCAACTTTAAGGCCCACAAGTTACAGAGGCCTCATCCCCGTCTTCGCGGGGACAAGTTTACCCCTGCGAAAGCAAGGGCAAAAGGCCGCAAAATGGGAAGCCACAAAGATAAAACCGCGGTCGGTGGACTAAGAATCAGTGAGGAAAGAGCCCATATCCATGAGAATCTTGCTGTTTACGTTCGTGTTAACTGTATCTCTGGTCGGTTCTCCTTGGGAGTCCCTACGGACGGCTGGTGCCCAGTCTAAACTCGTAGGTGATTTGAATAAGGACTACAAGGTCGAATTCAAAGACCTGCAAATTCTTGCCTGGCAGTGGTTGGACCCAGGCTGTCTCGTCCCTGGTTGCGTTGCCGACCTGGATGGCGTCGATGGGGTAAATATGGCTGACTTTGCCCTGCTGGCGAACAACTGGCTGATGGAAGAACCACACCTCGTAATCAGCGAGTTTATGGCGTCCAACACAAACACACTGCTGGACGGAGACAACCAATACTCCGACTGGATCGAGATTTACAATCCGACCGGCGAAGCGGTTATTCTCGATGGATGGTACCTGACCGACAACAAGGACAACCGGACCAAGTGGCAATTCCCGGACGACCTCGAGATTAAGCCCGGTAAGTTCCTGATAGTCTTTGCCTCGCAGAAGAAATATGAGGATTACCCGAATAATTACCCGTATTTTGACCCTGGCGGTTACTATCACACCAACTTCAATCTCGGCAAGGGTGGAGAATATCTGGCGTTGGTGGCAGCTGGCAGCAATATCGTCGTTCACGAATATGCGGATGAGTACCCTCAGCAGTTGACTGATATCTCGTACGGCCTGACACAGTACGCCACGACACTCGTGCCCGTTGATACGACTGTTTCCTATCACGTGCCCACCAGTGGGGATGCAGCGCTGGGCACTGATTGGACCGCTGTTGACTTCAGTGACTCAGGATGGGAGGCCGGACAGACGGGCCTGGGCTTCGGTATCGGGGGTGAGCAGACGGTTGCCTACAACGACTGCTATGGTGGGGGTTCTACGGCAGCGAATGTGACCGACTGGACAATCCACAATAATGACCAGAGTCACAACTTCGGGAAACTGAAGGATTTTGCCACCGGCAGCGATGTCGGAATGCCCAGCGTGATGTTCACGATGGGAAACCAGGGCTTACGAGTAAGCAGTAACGCCGGCGGCAATCCCGCAGCAGGCACGGATGCGTACGAGATATTCAATAATATAGTAGACTTGAGCGGATACCTTGTTTACTACGGCAGCTCGGGCTGGTGGGTAGAGATTGAGTTCACGGGACTTAACCCAACCAGTATGTATAGTTTTGTCGGCACGGCCATACGCTCAAATAACTACCCACTGCGAAAATCACTTTTCACCATCATGGACCACGCCGGCGCAGTCAACAACAGCAGTAACGGAGTCGTATCAAAGACCGACAACACGACTGTTCTTCTGGCGGGGGACAACAGAATCACCGGCTACGTAGTCCGATGGGATAATATCATTCCGGCGGGTGGCGGAAGTTTCAAGGTCAGGGCCGAAGCCACCGCAGATTCTGAATACGGTAGAGCGTATCCCTTTAGCGGTTTCATGCTTCAGGAGATAGGCGGGGCAGTGAACCGGCCGCCGAATGTGAATGCTGGAAACGATCAGGAGATTACACTACCGTTACACAGTATCACCCTGAATGCCACGGTGACGGATGACGGATTGGGCGATCCGAATGGTTACCTGGCGTATCAATGGTCGAAGGTTGGCGGGCCGGGAGGCGTCACGTTTGAGCCCAATGCCTTTGTGGAGGACCCCACGGCATATTTTCCTTTGAACAAACCGGGAGTTTATGTTCTTAGACTGGATGCCACGGACGGGGAACTGGACGATTTTGACGAAGTGAGCATAACGGTTCATGCACCAAACTGCCCGTTGGGGGATTTAAATGGTGATTGTGTGACCGATTTCAATGACCTCGAGATTCTTAGCAGCCAGTGGCTGGCGAATCCCGCCGGCAATGCGGACCTGGACGGTGATGGCTATGTCGATTTTAACGATTACACATGGTGGGCGGGCAGTTGGCGGGAAAACTGGCAGAAAAGCTCTTTGCAGGTATTTATCTATCCGAATGAGGCGCGAGGCGACGGCGCCCAATGGCGTGTTGACGGTGGGACGTGGCACAATCACGGGGATATAGAACAAGACCTATCGATCGATACTCATACCGTCGGGTTCAGATCGATAATGGATTGGTACAAGCCGGCTGATGTGGATGTGGATGTTGTGTACGGTCAGCTTGTTCAGACCAGCGGAACCTACATACAACACGGCGGCTCTTTGCGTGTGAATATATCACCACCGGATGTATTGCCGGATGCCAAGTGGCGACGGGTAGGCGAAAGCCAATGGCGCGACAGTGACACGACGGAAACAGGTGTGCCGGTCGGGCCTCATAACGTGGAGTTCAGCCTCGTCAGCGACTGGCTGTGGCCGGGTATCAAAGAGGTGTTCGTCGAACAAAATACGCTATATGTTCTTAATGCGGCATATACGTTGCGGGCCGATATTACCCTTCGGATCAACGAATTCATGGCGGCTAATACGAGTCATAGCGGTATCACGGATGAGCACGGCGATGCCGATGACTGGATAGAAATCTACAATACCACCGATAGTCCAATTGATATGGGGGGTATGTATATTGCGGACGAGCAAGACATCTGGCAGATTCCGACCGGTTATCCGGGGCAGACGACTATTGACGCGAACGACTATCTGCTGCTCTGGGCGGATGATGAGGAAGAAACGGAAGGTCCGCTCCACCTGGCCTTTCAATTGGATGCCGACGGCGACGAAATTACCTTATATGATACCGACGGCACGACAGTCATTGACAGCGTCATTTTTGACAATCAGGTGACGAATGTTTCGTATGGCCGTTACCCGGATGGTTCAAACACCTTTTATTACTTCACTGATCCTACAGAAGGCGCTTATAATGATCAGGCCGGTCTTGCCGATCAAGTCGCGGACACAAAATTTACACCGGATCGCGGTTTCTATAATTCGGCGTTCTATGCAACGATCACCACGGACACGCCGGAAGCCACGATTTACTATACTACCGACTGTACCTGGCCTATTGACCAGTTCGGCAATCCTACACCGACGGCGCAGACCTATGATGAGGCGACAAACAAGCCATATATCACGACCACGACGAACCTCCGTGCGGCGGCAGTGAAAGCAGGATACATACCAACCAATATAGATACGCAGACCTATATCTTCCTCAATAAAGTTCTTCTGCAACCAACTAATCCTGCTGGTTATCCCAGTCAGTGGATTTCGGGCGGTGCAGTTATAACCGGCGATTATCAGGTGGACCCGGATATTGTGGGTCATGCCAATGCGGAGAACCGGCTGACCACGGATGATATGCAGGCGGTACCTACGATTGTGGTAAGTATGCCCATAAACGATTGGTTCCAATCGGGTCATGGCCTCTATGTGACGAAGGCTCTGGACGGTACAGAGTATCCCTGTTCGTTTGAGTACTTTGATCTTGACGGCAGTGGTTTGAACCTGCAGCAAAACTGCGCTATGTCGATGCAAGGCGGTATCAGCGGTGGGGGAACCAGTTTGAATCGCTGGAAGACGCCTAAACTGTCGAATCGACCACGATTCAAGACCCAAACGGATAATGGGACATCGACGGGCGGCCCGCCGAAACTGCGCGCCAGGATATTCCCGGATTCGCCGGTGAAAGATTTCGATACGCTGGTGCTGGATGCGGTGCTGAACCATTCCTGGCACCATTCCAGTAGCGGTCAGCGCGATACGGTAAAGTATATCCAGGACCAGGGTGTGGCGGACTTTCATAACGCGATGCTGCCGGGACATTCCCCGCACGGTTCGTATGTGCATATGTATATTAACACGTTATATTGGGGTATGTATTATCTGCATGAGCGTCCGGACCATTCGTGGGCGGCAGAGACGTTCGGAGGCGAAAAGGAAGAGTACGATGCTATTAAGCATAGTAGCGGCGGCGTGCTTAACAACGGGGTGGGCGGAGCAGGAGCATCGACGAATTTTTCTACTATGGCGAGCGCCGCCAGTGCAGCCGAGAGTGATCCAACCAATCTTACGAAATGGGAAACTGTGGAGCAGCATTTAGATGTAGATAACCTGATAACATACTTACTTGCCCACTGGTTTGCAGGCCTACATGACTGGCCCGGCAAGAACTGGTACGCCACGCATCGGGTCGGCGGACAGTGGCGGTTTCATACCTGGGACGCCGAGCATTCCTTTGAAGGTCATAACAATACAGGCCAAAGTCCTGAAGGCGTTCATGCCAGACTTGACAGTCACCCTGAATATAAAATGCGCTGGGCGGATCACATTCACAAGCACTTTCACCATAATGGTCCGTTGGATGATTATCCACGCTGCTTCGATCTCTGGCAGGCCCGGATGAACCAGGTAAATGAGGCGATACGCGGCGAGTCCGGCCGCTGGGGAGATTGTCGTCGTCATCCTCCCCACAATCGACTTGAATGGCTTGGCGTTAATACGCAGGATGGCTCCTACTTTACCAATCGCTCCAGTAACGTTTTTGGCTGGCTGAGCGGTCTGTATCCGGGCACGGACCCGCCGGAGTTCGAGGTTAATAGCTCACCTATGTATGGCGGATATGTTTCTTCCGGAGATACCCTGACGATGACGAATCCGAATGGTTCCGGTGCCATCTGGTACACTCTGAACGGCGAAGACCCGCGGGAGCCGCGCGGTGCGGTGAATACCGACAGTGGCTTACAATTTACCGGCACACCAATCACGCTGACTCACAGCATACGAGTCAAGGCCCGCGTACTGAACGGCAGCGAATGGAGTGCCTTGAGCGACGCCGTATTTGCCTTTGGCCCGGTAGCGGAGAATCTGCGTATTACCGAGATTATGTTTCATCCGCTGGACCCACCGGCCGGCAATGCGGATGCGGAATTTATCGAGTTGAAAAACATAGGGCCTGAAATATTAAACCTGAAACTGGTACAATTCACTGAAGGAATCAATTTCACTTTTCCGGGTATGGAACTAAAACCGAACGAATGCATCGTAGTTGTGAAAAACCGCAGTGCATTTCAAGCACAATACGGCACAGCAGTCAATATAGCAGGCCAGTACACCGGCAGCCTGGCCAATAATGGGGAAAGGATTAAGCTGGAGGACGCTATTGGCCGGACAATTCTGGATTTTGAGTATGAGGACGGCTGGCGTCCAATCACCGACGGCGACGGTTTCTCTCTGACTATAATAGAGCCAACTGACAGCGTCATGTATGGGTCGGACGAAGGCCTGGTCGCGCACTGGAAGTTCGACGACGGCTCCGGCAGCATTGCGATAGACAGCGCCGGCAGCAACAACGGAACCCTAA
>JAUXAB010000098.1 GCA_030615025.1 Phycisphaerae bacterium
AAAAAATGAACAGACCTCATTTTGGTCAAGGTCTGTTCACTCTTTAGCCCAAAAGGGCAAAGTTATTTTTGGGAACTGGAATGTCCCCACCGTTTCATAATTGAGGTTGCCAGCCATGCGATGCCATAGGCTATTGCGCCTAACACAAATGATATGAACGCCAGGACAATGAAAATACTAAACAACAAATTGTTCAATAAATCTTCCATAGCAACCTCCTTAAAAGAATTTATTCATACTCAATCTTGTTAACCTTGCAGCCCACTGCTCCAACATTAAATTCTGGTGAATCTAAGGGGTAGTACCTTGAAGCCAATGTTCGGCAAGAAGAGCAATATCCTTAAAGTTAACAATGCCATCACCAGTTGGCAGTGGAGCAATATCCACTGATGGTTCTTCTTGGAGCCAATGGTCGACAAGTTCTTTAAGGTCAGCAAAGTCTATGTCTCCATCAGGCTCGAAGTCACCAGCAATAGGAAATACTTCGTCAGCTCCTATATCAAAGGCATCGTAAAGGGGCCGCTTGTCGCCGTCGATGTCTGGTCGCCATCGGAGGCATGCAGGGTTTGTTCTTACATACGCGGAAACATCCATCCCAGCATTGATGTTTCTGGAATCCTTGGCCAGGTGGTAATCAAAGACTTGATACGTGCAGGGTGGTGTGGCTACCGCTGTCATATCACCCCAGGTTGTGATTGTCGTCTCAGTGTTGGAGATGATATAGAAATGCAGAGGCTGGTTTACGTCCGGGTTGATTGTTAAGGTTGCCAACCCATTTGGCTCAAACGAGGCATTACTATCCGTGAGGACGGATTGGAATGTATTGGCGTCATAGACAATGCTGTCTCCCGTGCCGCTTGGAGCCAGCTTGAAACCCGGGTCCCATCCAACATTGTTCGCTACCACATGTCCTGGATTGTTCACCTCAGTGTTGATCTCATCTACCGTGTAGTAGTACTTAGCCGTATCGTCGTCATAGTAGAGAGGCAGACCGGTTGTGGGCAAGTTATTGTGAAGAAAATCAGGATCGGCTTCAGGGTTCTCTTCGTAAACCGCATCGGGGTTGTTGTAGGCAATAATGTTGTTCGAGATAAAAGGGTAATTACCGGGACTTCTGAACTCAAAGGCTCCTCCCTTGAGGCCTGCTCTATTCCAGACTATCGTATTGTTGATTACATAAGGCGTCACGGCGTGGCCACCGAAGTGTATGGCTCCACCCCTATATTTCGCTTCGTTGCCTACCATGATGTTATTTGCAATAATCCCAGGGCAACCGATATAGTCGTAGAGTGCTCCGCCCCAGTTGGTGGAGTTGCCCACAAAGATGTTGGCTTCGATACAACCCCCAATTCCCATAAGCTCCAAAGCTCCGCCCCTGTAGCCTGAATTCTGGCAAAACAGGTTATTCGAGATATAACCACGCGACGGAGGAAGCCCGTCGCCTTCGGCAAAGTGAACACCCCCAGAGTTCTGCACGAATACGTTATCTCGAATTTCCGTATCGGAGAGGGACCATCTGAGCCCAAGCCCTACTCCAGTATTACCCAAGAATCGATTCCCGAGGATATCGAGATCCTCTTGTGGTCCCCAGCCACAATGAGCAGCACAGCTTCCGACATTCTCTTTGAAGACATTGTCGGAAATCGTTAACCCACGAGGTCCGAAGTGGCTGTAGAGACCGCCTCCTTCCAAAGCATCATTTCTGATTATGGTGTTTTTCTCAATGAATCCGCCTGCGAACTCGTCCAGGTAAATGCCACCTCCACATCCAGATGCACTGTTGTCAAAGATGGAATTTCCTATAATATTGACAACCGCCTCCGTTGGGCAGAAAATCCCCCCTCCGTTCGTTGAAGCTCCGCCTGTTATTGAGAGACCATCGATTTCAGTCATATTCGCAGCCCGTACGACACTGCCAATTCCATTGCCATCTATAATTGTGGTGTGAACAGCAGGATTACGCTCCCAAATGCCGGCTCCATAGCCACCAAACAGCCACTCAAACGGATCGCACACGACGTTCTCATAGTAGATACCTTCGGCAATGTGAATGAATTGGGGCTTATCCAGCGTGCCGTTCACAGAATCAATCGCGTACTGTATACTCGCCCACGGGCTTGCTCTGGTCCCATCGCCAAACTCGTCGGAGCCTTCGTTGACATCGACGTAAACGTGACCAGGTACTAGCTGGCTTACCGAAAAATCATATTGGCGGGCCTGGCTGTGAGTTACTGTGCTGCCCTGGACCTTAACAAAATAAGTACCGTCCTTGTCCGCCGTAAAGAAGATGCAAGGTTCGTAACGGAGTGCCGACTTACACAGATGGTCATTCTTCCTAAGGGCGATCGAGCCATCCTCGCCGAACAATATCATGACCGGATCGTCAAATTTCCTATGCAGGAAGAACCAATTTGAGATGAATGCCCGATTAGACACGAAAAGCCGGTAAGTAGCTCCTTCCATGGCAGTAAAGCGAAACCAGTCTGTGTCGCCATCGGGATAAAAGTTGTGCAATTCGTGGTTCCCATCAGATAAGACGACACGCGTACGTTCCTTTGAATCGTCAGGCTCAAAGGTATCTTCCAATGGCGCTGGGAGTAGTGCGAAGTTTTTGCCCGAAACCTCTGCCCCAGCAGATACAGTTAGTACAGTGGCGAAATTCTCACTGTTAACATCAGGGTAAATCTGAGGCATAAAATTCATTAGCATATCATCTGGTTGTTGCATAACGATTTCATTGATCTTTTCCTTCCCAAAACAGGTGGGTTCAACTCTTAGAACATACTCACTTGCAGGCAAGCCATAGATGGAGTAATTGCCGGATTCATCAGAATAGACACCAACTATTACTGAGCGATCATCATTCTTGACCGCCCAAACATGCGCTCCACAATGGCTCGAACCCGCCTTGGTCACAGCCCCGGAAATTGAACCGAAATTGGTGTAGAACAACGTAGATGGATAATAGGAGCTCACGCCTGCAATGTCATCCTGCGCAAGAGTTCGTTGCTCAAGCCCGTCAGGGTTGGGAGCCGCATAGGGGAACATGATGGCCTGCGAGATGAATGTCTCGCGTACGCAGGAATGACATAAGCCGATGAAATGGCCGATCTCGTGAACAAGGACTGCTTGCAGGTCGTATTTGCCATACTCACCTGTAACACTCCATTCGGGGAAGTTCTTATTGAGCATGATATCAGCATCCAGGATTGTTCCGGCGGGATATGTGCCTTCGGGGATGTCGAGATTAGGGTCGGTTCCGCCAAAGTTTGGGTCGTTGTTAGGGTCTGCATCGTTACTATCAAATGTGAATTCGTCAGAAAGAGTAAAGATGAAAGTCTGGCCGAGCACATAAGGGTCAAGCTCATCGAAGACAATTACATTGTCCCCATCAAGAGCTGGATTTGGCGGCAAGCCGTGCCCATCACCTAATGAGTTATTATCCGTTAGTCCTCCATACGTAAAAGCAATATTCGTTTCAGGTACTGCTTCCCAGGTTTCAAATGAGTCATTGACGATGGCCTGAAAATCAGCGAGGTTGGCATCGATGACGCTGTTGGGGTCCCAGTTGTTTAGAAGCCAGGGAATACCGTCCGGAAACAAGTCAGAATCATAAAATCGCTCGTCCCAAAGGCTGTTTACAGTGTTGTCGTGATCATCTTTGAACTGGAGATTGCCATAACCGAAACAAGGGCAGGGCAAAAGTAGCATAAGTAGAAAAGTTACAAATGATGCTAAATGCCGAGAGCGAAGGAAGTGTGTCGATCTCATTTCATACCCCCTTTCTTCTTTTGCCTGGTATTCTTATACTTACTTTTTGTTGAGCAGCTTTTTTGGCCTTGGCCTCTTGGTCAGCCATAATCTGTTTCACCCGGCCGAGGAAAGCTTCAAGGCTGCCGGGTTTAGCGGGTTCTGGCCGGCCACCTTGAGCCAGTGGCTTGCCTTGCTCATCAACAAATTTGACCCCTTTGATAGGTTCGCCATAATGAATGAACTTTTCGCCGGTCCTGGGATCTGTCTTGACAGGGATTTTCCCCTGGGTCATACCGACAAAACGGTGGTATTGTTTTTTGATGCCACCGGCTTTGAGAAACAGGAGCATTTCCTCGCCCTGAGCAACTTTTGCAGCGCCGGGGACATGCATCTTAACAGGTATAGGTTTTTTTACGCGGCCTCCAAGGATGTATACCTTAATTGTGCTACCGACTGCGGCTTTTCCCCTGACATGCTGGCTTACACAAATGGTGGCAATGGTATAGATCTTTCTCGCAAGCCACACAGTTTCTGTCTTCTCACATTTTCCAACCATAATCGTATCAGCGTAGGCGACAAGCTCGTCAAGGGATAACTTTCGGAGCACGGTTGCATGGCTAAGCGATGTCCCCAGGACCGTTATAACTGCCCAAGCCAATAATGCATGACTGCATATAGTATTCCATCTGGTAGACATTTTTTTCTCCTTTCTAAAATTAAAGGTTTCCTTTTTAGCAATTTCTTCAATTTATTTTCTAACTTCTAACACCAAACTTACAAATCTGACATTTTATGCCGTTTCAAACCTCTTTTCATTTCTTCCTGGGTTTTAACCCTGCTATAACCTTTTCAATTGATTTGATTATCTTTTTGCTGCCTTTCGGTCCGAGCCGTCCAACAAGTGTAATTGCACCTTGGAGCACACGTTTCCAGGTTACATTTTCCAAATCTGTTATACTTTGCATACCTGCAGATTGTAATGCTTTCTGTATCTCCGGTGTGCAAATCTTTCCGTTTCTGTCAGCAATTTTATCCCTTACCAGGGTATTTACATCCATTACTGAGGTTTCATGTTTTGATTTATCCATTTTTGCGCCTCCTTTCACCTACCCTGCGAAACATTTCGCTACCACAGCACATGCTAAAAGGATTAGCGGGAGCATGCTCGCTTTTGTTTTTTCCTCATTAAAAACTATATAGCAAAAAACATATTCGGATAGCACTTCATACAAAGTCAATATCACAGCCATCACCAAGAGAATGTACGTTGTTATATTCAATATTACAGACAGCATATCGCTATCTCCTTTCGCAAATAGATTCATTTCTATTAAAAACTAGTCTTTCCAGTCTTACGTTACAGAACTCAGCACAACGCAACGCAAGACACGGATATAGCAATAAACTATACCATCAGCGCATGAGCAACTGATACTGAGGTTGTAGTGATATAGAGAGCATGACACTGGATTGTTAACAGAAAGAAATTTAAGCGTTCTTTTCCCATAGTCAAGAGTTTTGTGAAGAAATAAAAAGCCCCTCAGGAAAGCCATTTATTTCAGGGAGAATTTCAGACCAATAACTTTATAAATAATTATCACTATAATGATAATATGAAATAAACCTTAGGGTAAATTTTATTCTTTATTTAATAACTCCCGTTAAGTTGACAATATAAAAGGAAAGGGTGCGTGAGGTTGCACCCTTGTTTCCGGTTTTCAATTTTCAGCCGCCAGGCTTTTACCCATATTTCTTGTTGAGCTCATCCACTGCCTTCTTGCACCCCTCTAACGCCTCCCAGGCATCTGCCCGGAAGCACAGGTCAATGGTCCACCAATCCACATCCACATTGTTCTTCGCCAGCTCCGACATCAGCTTGTCGAAATCAATCAACCCTTGCCCGAAATCCGCGTGCGTGGATGTCTCACCATCATGTAGTGTGCCGTCGGAGTCAATCAGGTGTATGTGATTGATTTTTCCGCGAAGATTCTGTGCCAATTCGAGCACTCCGCCGGGCAGAATCTCTTTTTTACCGGGCTGGCGCGCACCCTTGCAGGCTACCATATAGCCGTGGCACGCATCGAACATCACGCCGAAGTTGTCGTGCCCGACCTCATTGAGAATCCGAAGAACGTCCGACGGCTTGTTGAAGGCAAAGCCAGGCTCGAACTCCCATGCCATACGGACACCCTTGTCAGCGGCTTCAGCAGCACAAATCTTCCAGGTCTTCACCAAGCGCTTGAGCGCTTTCCAATAATTGAGTGTGCTTAAGATTGTCGGTGGTTGAAGCGTGTCCACCCTTATGACAGGGATGCCGCAGTCCACACAGAACTGGAGGTTCTTTCTGAACGCCTCGAGATACTCTGAGTTATCATTCGTATCTATGAGGTGCAGTCCCCCAAAGTTCGCGGCCAAGCCCGAGCACTCAAGCCCAAGGTCTGCCAGCTGCTCCTTCCAGTCATCCCGGTCATCCTTCGTCGGCAGACTATCCGGGTTCGGGTGCGGTGGAAAGCCACCCAGTTCCACACCGTCAAAGCCCATCTCTTCCACCCGCCTGATAACGTCCCCCCAGGGTGTTGGCGTCTCCAGGCCGAATACGAATGCCCATGATCCGATTGATGTCTTTTTCATAATTTTTTCTCCTTAAATGTGACGTTAATTTTCTACGAAACTCCTACGATAAGACATTTTAAAAATAATACTAATGCTTCGGGCAGTGGCTGATAATCATGATATACTTTCGTTTGAGTCTTTCCCGGACAAATAACACAAGGGAGACAATCACGGACAGCCAGCAGTACCACCCAAAAATGAACCAAATCCACCACGAAATCATGATTGGCCAGTCGAACTCGTCGAACACGATGAAGATTCCAGCCACGGTGAGCAATACCAGTCCATGGACCCAGGCCAGGACCTTGCAGAACTTGCTGAGCCTCCCGTAAAATATTAAACAGAGCTGCGCCAGCACTATTGCGCAAACAGCCCCGAATACGAAGAAGAAGTCGCTTGTCATCATGTTATCTTTTATCCATTCGAGCATTTTTGCCCCCTTTCATTTCTTAGGGTTTTAATTTTTGTGTGATTCATCATAAGCCCCGGGTGGCCATCCTTCTCTGTTTTTCCCTGCGCCTGTCCCGCCTCAAGAGCATCATAAAGGTAATTGAACCCACCCAGATGTAGCAGTGGCAAATGAGGGTCATCTGTTTCAGTATCTCAATTGGTTCGGCTATAGCAACACCTATAATAAGTAACGCCGCTACATCGCCCCAGGCCAGGATCCTGCAGGTCCTGCTGAGTCGCTTGCCGAATACACTGCTAAACATAAGGATAAATACCATCACTACAGCGCAGACTGCACTGCCTTTCACGAATATCCATTCAAACATTTTTTGTCTCCTCCTTTCTGAAAAAGGTTTTATACCCAGAAGGTCAAGTCTATACTTTGCTTGGTTATTCTTTCTCCGAACCCCAAACTTTAACAATAGCAATACGTAATGCTCTCATCTCAATATCTCCTTCCCGCATTAAGCGGTTTTCAGGCTTCTTCACCTGCTTCGTTCATTATCAGAACCGAGGGTTCCCATTGCATCGAAGAAAGCCAGCATGCCATCAATATCTTCAGCTATCTCAGGATGACCATCCGCCTTCGCCCTGTCACCATCAATACGCAAACGCCTCATCGTTATTAAAAGCAGATGCAAAGGCCTGCCCAAAACCGGCGCTTTCCCTTGAGACTGCCTTTCTAGTCGGATGCACTCCAGATGGGCATCGCGGCAATTTGTCAACAGTTGTATCACCTCATTGTCTCCGTCGAATGTCAGGGAGCTGAGCTGCTGTTCAAGCTCATCGAGTTCCGATTTGGTCGGCGGGGTATTTGGGCCTTCTGTCGCTCGCGCTCGCGATAGCAACCGATTCACGTGCACCATCAAGTAGACTGCCTCTCGCTGGGCGCTTTCCTGGGTAGTATGGTCTTTGACATCATCTTTGCCGCAACCGACCAGCAGGCAGACTATAAGCAGAAACGGAATTAGTAATGTCTTTATTGTATTCATTTTTTTCTCCTTTTCAAAAATTAAAGGTTTCCTTTTTAGCAACTTTTTCAATTTACTTTCTAACTTCTAACACCAAACTTACAAATCTGACATTTTATGCCATTTCAAACCTCCTTTCGTTTTTTGAGTGTTAATAATATTGTGAAAGAACAATTATCTTCCCTTCTAACAAAATTAATAATCCTTGTCAAGAAAAAAAGGGCTGTGGATTTATGCTCACAGCCCTTTAGTTAATAATAATACTATGGGACAATCTCGAGCCAGTTTGAGGCCATAATCGCAAAATCCTTAAAGTCAACTATTCTGTCGCTATTGATGTCTCCATACTTCGTCCGGCAGCAGGGTCTTATGGTAGTTAGTTCGAAGGCCATATCCCACGACTTACCAGCCGGATACTCGATCGGGTCTCCACTGGACCAGGTAGCACCAAGGACAGGCGGCCAGGTAGCCAGCAGCAAAGAGGGTGGCCATTGGACTGCCTGGATACGCACCGCGTCATCCTGGAAAAAGTGTGGTCTCGTCTTCCAGCCCCAGGGATAATCAAAGGGTTTGTCATAAATTGCAGCAATGCTTAACCAGTACACATTATAGCATGTGACCGTCAGCTTGACATAGTCGATCTCGGTGTCATCATGCACGCAGATATCCAACGCCCGATCCTGATTGAGCAGGTTGATAATGCTCTTCGTCCCGCCGCTGACCAGAGGCAACGCATCCAGATCGAAGACAAACGTCTGTTCGCTCCCGGAAAGCCAGGGGTCTGAAAGAAGACCTGGATCAACATTGCACCAAGAGTAAGGGCCTCCCGTCCCGATCCAGCGTCGCCAGGCGAAAGCGGGGTCTCCACCAGTGGCCTGAAGGCTGATCGAGTCGTTACACTCTGCTCTGCTATTACCGGCTCTCATCCGAATCTCAAGCATGGCTCCACGGATGTTTGGGCACAAACCCTTAATGCTAATGGTATGACCGAAACGCACGTCAACTTCTGGATCGTCAAAGCCCTTGTAGGGATTGCAAACAGCCTCGAGCTCTGGCCGAGGTGAAGACGGCTCGGGTCCGACGAAGTTGTCCATCGTCCCCTCGATGATGGCCGGCTCCGTCACCCCATTAGGCTCCTGATAGAACCAATCCTTGGGATCTAGATACTGGTTGAACTGGAAACAGGCCTCAGGGGGCCATGTTACTGGTGTTGGGCGAGGATCCCGGTCATACCCAGCAAAGTTCCAGGTGTAATTGTCGCAACAGTTTTCCCAGATCAGTTTGCCGGGATGACTGAACTCTGGCACAGTGCCTGGAGTTGCAGGCACATTAGTCCATATCCCGATATGAAAGGCTACTGGTAATTGTGGTGGACTCGGCTGGTCCCAGCCAATGAACGAACCCCACCAGTGGATGTCGGTGACTGGATCCTCTGTTTTGCACAACCAGTCATCTGCCACCATTGGAGGCTTGGGGTAGTAGGAATACTCATCCCAGCCATAGAAGACTGGCGGAATGTGTCCTGGCCCATATTTCACTGGCGGCTGGCTCCACTTAATAGGGTCATCACCCTTGGGTGGAGGATTTGGAGTGACCAATAGGTCATACCAGTAGTTCCAAGGTCTGGGCACTGTCTGTCCTGGCGGCGGGACTGGATTTCCTCCACCAACCCATTGAGCATTCTCATCTACAATGAAGAACTGGGACTGGGTGATGTCAAAGTTGGGATTATTGGCATATCCAGTTGCTACTGGATTGGCAGCTCCCATCCCGGTCAGGGCTGTGTTGATAGTGATTGTGGTGGGTACCCACCAGGGGATTGGACCTGAAGGACCAACATCCCAGTACCAGGCTTGGATATTCCCATTGATGTCCTGAATTCCAAAGGATACCTGAGTAACCCAGCTGTTTGTAAAAGGATCAAACTGAGGGGCAGTTACTGTTATCTGGATGGTTGAGTTTGACAAATCAGGGTCTATTCCATAGTCATATATCCAGGCACTGGCATAATTGCCGTCTGGCGTTTCGGCATCTCCCCAGGCCATCACAAGGCCATCACCCATCTTCCCAGGGACCCGGGGGTGCACATACAGCTCTGAGGGAAGAAACTCGGCCTCAGGATACGGTTCGCCCCCCTCTATAACGACATACATGTTAGAGAACTGGAGCATGTACTTCTCCCACTCATCTTTCGTCATCGCCCTGATTTTTCCACCCGAGGCACCCGGCGGGCCATAAAGTACTTCTTTCCATTGGAACTCCGAGCTAATCAAAAAGTGGGGTTGGGGTGACAGCTTGGGAACCAATTCCAGGTGTATTGGGTCGGTACTCGGTATCCAGTTTTTACCGCCGTCAATTGAAATCTCCGTAAACACGTCAAAGAAGCTATCGATATCATACATTCCGCCACCGAGGTCGGTGATCCTCGTCTCGCCCGATGATGTAAGGCGTGGGTTCTCGCGGATCATGATGGGCGTCCCACCGACATCGCCCGTCAGGCTCATGGAGACGATTTCCGTCGCGAAAGTATTGGTCCTACTGTAGTCGCTGGGAACCTCGACGCTCAGCTCGGTGAAAACATCGAAGAATGAATCGACATGGTATTCTCCGCCAGCGACGCTCAGCTCTGTGAAGACGTCGAAGAAGCTGTCGATCTGATACCTCTCGCCAACTATTTCCGAGGGTGAGACCACATTGACCGGCTTGCGGCAGACAAGCGACAAACTTTTCATCTCGACCTTGGAGCTCTCATCGTAGGTGACCGCGTTCTGCGAGTCGTACCTGCTGCCCTTGACCGGGAACGTGTCACTATCAAACTGATGCGCTGCGGCGCTGCCGGCCAGTCCCAGCATCAGAACAACAGAAATCAGACATATCAATCTTCTACTATACATAATACTTTCTCCTTAAAAAAATGTCTCAAATAACTTTCAACAAAACAACAGAAAAAACTTTCTCCAGACTCTGTGCCTACCTGCCGCAATCTTTTGGGCCGATAGAACCTGACTTTACCTCCTTTCATTTCTTGAGACCTCCTGTCTCGGCCTAGGTTTCTAAAATTAATATCCTTTAATTTTAGGTTATTCCCAGCAAACCTCTGGAGAGTCAAGGTTGCATTCGAGCCAATGTGATGCCATTATAGCAAAGTCAAGAAAGTCAACTTTGCAGTCATTGTTGACATCACCAGGGATTTCTCCCAGGCATTTCGGGCCAGTGATGGTCAACGTATAATCTCCTGTTTCACCATTGTAACCAGCTATGCGGATAAAGTAAGTGGAACCCTTCAGTAGAGGAATCGTAAGCTGAGACTGCCATTTGGAAGGGCATATCCCTGGCTCAGTATCATCGTTACAGGCTAACTCCGTCCCAGTACAGTCATCAAA
>JAUXAB010000122.1 GCA_030615025.1 Phycisphaerae bacterium
ATTCGACCGGTTGTCCAGCTCGGGTCTCCAATTAGGGTTCCGTTGTTGCTGCCGGCGCTGTCTATCGCAATGCTGCCGGAGCCGTCGTCGAACTTCCAGTGCGCGACCAGGCCTTCGTCCGACCCATACATGACGCTGTCATTGGGCTCTATCATAGTCAGAGAAAAACCGTCACCATCGGTGATTGGACACCAGCCGTCCTCGTACTCAAAATCCAGAATCGTCCGGCTGATAGCGTCTTCGAGTTTAATCCTTTCCCCATCATTGGCCAGGCTGCCGGTGTACTGACCTTCTGCTATATTGACTGATGTACCGTACTGGGCTTCGAATGCACCGCGGTCTTTCACAACTACGATATGCTCACCGGCTGCAAGCTCTACATCGGGGAAGGTGAAATGAATTCCTTCAGTGAATCTTACCAAATTCAAATTTAGTGTATCGGGTCCTATGTTTTTGAGCTCGATGAATTCCTCATTTGGGTCATTTGGATCGCCGGTGTTCTGAGGATGGTACATAATCTCGGTGATACGCAGGTTCTCAGCGACCGGACCAACCCCGAAGGCTGGCTTAGCCAGTCCACTCCATAGACTATAGGGATTACTGCCGACAAGCACGCGGGCCTTGACTTGGGTGCTCTTGTCAAAGGTAAGCGGGATGTCGGTATATTCCTTTGCGCTTGGCGAGATGCCACCGGTGGAATCGACCTCGCCGGCGACCAGTTCCGCGGAGATGAGAAAGTCGCTGCTGGTCGTGTTGTAGTTCAGGCCGTGGATTGCCAGGATATTGTCCCCCTGCCGCAAGGAGTTGATATTATCGGTGACGGGGATGTACTCGAAGTTAACGGCGGCGGAGTCGTCGTGGGTACGGTCAGCACCGGAGTTCCAGCTTGGTGTGCCGGCGAAATTGCGTCTGGCGTCCTCAAGCTCAGTGCCGTTTAGGTAGGGGATAAAGCCATCGTCGTACCGTATCTTCAGCGTCATGAAGTTGAAATCGCCCGGGTTGCCGTTAAAAGTGAACGGGATGCGGATGTAACAACTGGTATACTGGCTATACATCTCCGCATAGACGTCGAGGCTGAAGTAGTCGCCGTAGTTTCCCGAGCCGGCTTCGTAGCCGACGCCGCCCGGTGCGCCGATGCAGGCGGTCCAGGCTAAGTCATCGTAACCAATATCCCTCCAACTCTCGCCGATATCACCGGTTGGCACGAGCACTCGCTTGTCGGCATCCTCAGCCACGAGGGTGGTAACATCAATCTGTAAGTTCTCCGGCAGGCGCGGGTCATTGCCGTCGATGGTGTAATATATCGTGCCCGACCCATTTGGGTTGCTCATGCTCACGGTACTGCCGGCTTCGATATAGCCGCCGTCCGGAGTCACCTGCGGGGGCTTGACAAACTGGTCGTCAACCCAAGTTGTCCGTCTGGCCAGCCAACTCTTCATATTGTTCATCTCACCCTGGAAACCGCCGAAACGCACAGGATGGCCGCTCCATTTCGCATAGTGGCGGGCCTGGGCCTCTCTAATCTCATCTGCCAGCGTATCTATTGTAAAGTTTATATTCTCGGTGCTGAACGGACCTTTCCTGAGCTCATACCATCGGTCGATATACTTCTGCCAGAAATTAATGTCACTGAAGAAACGACGCCACCAGGTATATTGCACCGACGATTCAAAAAAGTCCGTAGCATCACCTGTCCCATTCCAGGCCTCTGGATTATCATCGCGGCCGTCGGTGGAGTCCAACGAACGGTCGAAATCCCAGACCGGCCCGGCTACCAACTTTCCCTGCCGGTCTTTGTACATATAGGCACTTATGCGAAGTCCGTCAACGTTCATAGTCAACATATTGAGCAGGTTATGGTCGATATGGGAAGCTACATCGATGTATTTGGCGTAGCCGACCTGCGGGTCTTTGAAGTTCGAGCCAAAGATAACGTCCTCAAACTCATTGAGCCAGTTTAAGAGCCAGGCTTTTTGGGTACTTGTGAGCTCATAACCTGGGGGGTCAATATAAGCGAAAGCACAATAATACGCAGGGGTTCCCCGCGCAGTCCTCCACTCCCCATCTTTGTCAACCGCGATGACATACCCGCCGGATACTTTGGGCTCGGTGCTGTCCCAGGGCTCCAGCGTGGAAATATCAATACGGTCTTCGTTAATTCTGATCTTCTCCATGAAGTAAGCGAGCCCCCAATAATCGTTTTTGGATACCTTGCCCCCGCCGGTGTTTATATACACTTCGCAGGCTCGCGTTCGCACGGCATATTGACCAATCTGATTACTTAATTTATGAGCAAGGGGGTTACTTATCAACGCCCGATCGTATATCCCCGGACCATAGAGAACCCAGTCGGAATCGGCCGGCAAACCAAGGATAGAAACCGTTTTATCCTGGTCATATTTGTCCCACGTTTCAAAGGAGAATTGCCTTTTGTTGGTTTGGCCCCGAATCTTCAAGCCGCACCGCCCGGCAAAATCAGCCGGGCCGGTAATGTTGACACGCCCTCCGAGAACCGGGCGTTCAATAAAGACCACAGAAGCCCTGGTGTAAGGATCATACTCGTTGATAGACCGACCATAGGTATCCACCACCACGATCGGTATATCGGAATTGAAGGCCCGAACATCTTCAGCTAAGGCAACGTATGTCTGGCTCACTACAGGACCAGGCGCATTGTCCGGCTCAAACACACGAGCCTGGATCTCGGTCGTATTACTGATGGGGATGGGAGCGATATATAGTGTTGATGTTTCCGTCGGTATTGACCCATCAGTCGTGTATCGGACTATTGCACCGGCCGTTTTAGGCGTCAGTACCAGCGAGATAGGATCAACAAACGTGCCGCCTTCAAGCAAAAACCATAGCCCTTCAGAAACGCCTGCAAAGCCCTGGTTATTTGCATACCTCGGCGTGGAGGGGCTGAAATACCGCTGCTCATTCAACTGCTCATTCATATACAAGCCATAGGAAATGTCCTCTTCCTGCGGCGGAAAACCAAACTTGTTCCTCCTATACTCATACGACTTATATTCATGAACCACCTCAAGGCCCGGACCTACCAGGGCCAGATAGTCACCATCGCCATCCAGTTTGAAGTTGGTGTGATAATGACCATCCTCATCAATATACGGGTAATTTCCCGGGTGATCCTCATGCCGGATACCTGAGGCAAAGACAATCAGGAATTCACCGGCATCAATCTGGAGGCCGTCCGGGAATTGCCACTTGGCCAGGTTGGCATCATCGTCGGTCAGGTACCACCCGCTGAGATTGACCTGTTCGGCGCTGGTATTATAAATCTCAATCCAGTCCGAATAGACCTCTTTTCCCTCGACCGTGGTGGAAAATGTGGTTTCGTTGATCGCCATAAACTCGCTGATCACGAAGCAGGCTCTCATTTCTTGCCAGTTCGCAGCCAACAGGGCAAAGTCAACCATATCTACACCATTAACACCATCGAGGTCGGCACAACCGAAACCGAAACAGCCTGGTGGGTCCAACCACTGCCAGGCAAAAATCTGCAGGTCTTTGAAATCAACTATATAATTCCTATTCAAATCACCTACGAGGTAAAGGTGGGCACCAGTCGAACCAGCCAAAGATGCTATCAATATCACTGATAGCAACAACATTTTCACGGCTCGACGACTCGACTGAGCTCGCCGAAATCTGAGTTCGCCGCTCGTCTCGGCGGAGCGAGCCGCAGTCGGAAAGCCAGATTTAAGCATCTTTTTATCCTTCCTCACTGATGTTTTAGGCCAATAATCGCGGTTTTATCTTTACGGAACTCCATTTTGCTGGGGTTCCTGCAACCTATGGGCCTTATACAAACAAAATCCCATAAACGATTTTTAGTAATTATAACATTTATGGGACGTTTGTGCCAATACCTTTTCTGCTAAACACATCCCCGTACACCGCAAGAATTAACTGCTTCCTGCTCAATCTCGTCACAAAATTCTCATTTTTCAGAAGTCTGTTAGGGCTTGCAGACCCTCTCTTAGACGAGATTAACAGGATAAAACAAGAGAAAATCCCGTAAATCCTGTCTAAAAAATTCTGGATTCCGCCAAACCAGGACGTCACCCCGTTAGAAGTAAACCAATACGCGCCCCTGCGAGAGCTTGCCCACGCATTTCTAACGGGGCTCGCATCACGCAGCGCACAATACGAGATGCGGTCAGATACTTACATGACACAGAACCGCCAGTGCCCAAAGCAAATCCTTTTTGGCCACGACCTTCGTTTCATACCTTTCATTTATCGGTATAAGGTGAACGCCCTGCTCAGTTGTTCTTATGAGCTTGCAGGTAACCCCTATTTGATTTGCAACACGTGCAACCCCAATTTGTCCCTGCGCTGCAGGTACCGAGGGGCTTAATATCACAATGTCACCGTCATTTATCCTCGGTGACATACTGTCACCGTCTATCTGCAGCGCAAAGCTGTCGGGAAATAGCTTATGAATCTCTTCGCACTGGACAAACTCAACTATCTGCTCCGGTCCTTGCCCGCTAATCTGAATGAGATTAACCTTCTGTCTTTTGAGACCATCTACCAAAGCCCGCGCCTGCAAATCAACTGACACCTTACCATCTACAGAACCAATAATCGCTTTACCGATATGCTCTTTCACCAACTCATCAAGTTCGGTAACAGCTTGCTTCGGCTCCGGCAGAAATGTTTGATCCCAAAAATGAACCATTCCTGCAGCGGTTCGGCCGAGCACCGGAATCCACCCCGGCCGCTCCGGCTTGGCCAGCAGAACTTTGGAATGAAATTCCTTTTCAATGCCTTTCTTCTCGCATAATAGCTCAATAAATGCCAGAACCGCGTCGGTCAACTCCGGATTATTGGTACAGAAATCATCCAGTTTTTGCAGAACTTCACTATTTGGCCCAGATGCGAATCTTTTTTCGGCGCTCCGGCCTGTAAGCAGCCATTCCAAATCCGCTCCTGTAACCTCGCATATTTTCAGCAAGACCTCAATTGGAGGAAGCCTGTTGTTTTCATAATAGCTGTAAGTAGAAGCACTTATGCCCAAAGCCCGGGCAAATTTACTCTTGCCCCTGTCGCCTGCATGTTGCATACGAAGTTGCCTGATACGCTCAATTACCGCTTTTTCGTCAAAATCTCCCATAGTGCGAATATTTTAGACGCAGATGCGAATATTGTCAACAAGGAGATTGCAAAGAAATGGCAAAATCCAAAAGAAAAAAGTTAAAAACGGCGGTTTCAGCGAAAAAGGCGAAAAAAACCACAAGAGACCAAACAAAAGCGGCAGAGTATGTCGGCCATCTTTTGGAACTGCACAAATTGCAAGGGGCACTGCTGAACCGGCTGGACAAGGAAGTAAAGTAAAAGTCAACTGCGAGAGTGCACTTGGTTTGAAATTGGGTTTGATTGGGTTTGTATTGGGTTCGTTTTCACAAATTGCCCAATTTGACATATTTTCATAATCCTTTGTTAATACTTTATTTACGTTCATTTTGGCTTTTTGGAAATTGGCTTTGTTTGGGTTTGTTTGGCTTTGTTTTTTCCCACGTTCACCAAGTGTCTTTTT
>JAUXAB010000099.1 GCA_030615025.1 Phycisphaerae bacterium
CAAATTCCGAAAAAGTCAAATGAACGTAAATAAGGTATTAACAAAGGATTATGAAAATAAGACACTTGGTGAACGTGGGAAAAAACAAAGCCAAACAAACCCAAACAAAGCCAAATTCAAAAAGGCCAAAATGAACGTAAACAAAGTATTAACAAAGGATTATGAAAATAAATCGCACTTTTGGGTTAAAGCAAAACAAACCCAATACAAACCCAATACAAACCCAATCAAACCCAATTTCACCTCCGCCGGCTGGGATTTTAGTACACCTGTATGGAAGATGAACTGCGAAGGAATGAGTTATCCGAAACTGAGCTGGTGGCAGCCGATGCTGGGAGATTTCGGCTGTCCGGATGGCGTAGATATGAGAGATTGTGTGGTTCTCGCAGGGCAAGCCCGGAGGCCGAAAAAACCTTTCACAATTGACCTAAAAAACCTTTCGCAACGGGCCTATAAAACCATTCGTCTTTTCGCCAAAAGCCCACAAATTGGCTCCCTGAAGGCAGTTCTGCGGTTATTTGGTTGGATTAGAGCGGCGTTTGCGGTATAATACTGTCAACACTCCACGGACGGAGGTGTCTACCAAAGGACTGCGAATCCAAATAGTCTGACTTCGGGGAGGGTGTTCATTGGTGAGGGTGAGAAATAAAGGTATTTGGGGTGTTTTATTAGGCCCGAAGACTGTTGTCGCTGTAATTTTGCTTGCGGTAATCATCTCTGTAGTTAGCCGTATCTTCGGTGCGGTTTTCACACAGGGCAACGGGCGGATAACGTTACTCAGCGCTACCGCCACCGAGGCAGGTGGCACAGGTGAGCCGGGTTTGAATGAACCGGAAATAAAGGCCAAGCTGGCGCAACCCCGGCCAGGCAGCAAGCCAAGCAACGCTCTCGATAAGTCCGAGCAGAACCCCGGGCAGGTTGAGGAATGGGAAACGGTGCAGATGCGCGTAACCGCGTATTGCGCGTGCGAAAGCTGCTGCGGTGAATATGCAGACGGGATAACGGCCTGCGGTCACGAAATAGGCGAAGGGGATGCCTTCGCGGCGGCTGACGGAAGATACTCCTTCGGCACCGAAATGGTCGTGGCCGGGTACAACAATGGAGAGCCAATAAGAGTCCTCGACAGAGGCGGTGCTATCCGTGGGGACCGGCTTGACCTGTTCTTCCACACTCACGAAGAGGCCCTGCAATGGGGTGTTAAGTACGTCGACGTGGAAGTACGTCGGGGTTCCGAAACACAATAAGAGGCGCTCTTGGGACCCGGAGAATGTCGAAAAGGCGCCCAGAGTTTTTGTTATACAATTCTTGCTGTGATGACCAGAATCAGGCCGACTATAAAAAATATAAACATCAAAGCGAGCAGTTTATTTGTACCGGCCGGCGCCGATTTAAACTCCTTCCAAATAAATACGCCCCACAAAGCTGCTATCATAGTTGCTCCCTGACCAAGGCCGTAAGAGATTGCAGGGCCTGCGGTGCCCGAAGCTACGATGTTAAACGACATGCCAATACTCCAGATAATGCCGCCGAGGATGCCAATCAAGTGTAATCTCGGATTGCCCTTTTTGAAATAGTCGCCGAATGCGACCGGTTCACCAACAAAAGGCTTGGCCATCACGATGCTGTTCCAAAGGAAGCTGGAGACGAACAGGCCTAAAGAAAAGACTACCACGGCAGCGTAGGGGCCCAATTTGCCTTCTTCGGGATTTACGAAATCGGCAACTATTCCTTTTTGAACCAGATAATAGAAAAGGCCCATCAAGATGCCCGCGACAACAGAGATAACTATTCCTTTTCCAGTTGTTTTCTGGCCTTCGGCAGGCAGTTTCTTGTAAGCTAAGGCATCAATAACGACGGCAATCATAATTGCCAGGACACCTGCGAACAGAAGCACGGGATTGCCTTTTGGTTTGAGGATGTAGTTTATGATGACGCCTTCGACAAGTGCGATGCCGATTCCGATGGGAAAAGCTACCGCCAGGCCTGCAATATCAATAGCTGCAACGAGGAGTATGTTGGCAAGATTGAACACGATGCCGCCTAAAAAAGCAAACAAAAAAGCTGCTGCGGTGACCTGGGTGATATCAGCGACAAAGCCGCGTCCGAAGCTGCCCATGCTTCCCATCGTAAATGCCATAACCAACGAGAGCAAAAGCACGCCGATAGAATAGTCCCAATAAAAGAGCTGGAACTTCCATTCCCTGCTGGCTAATTTTTGTGTATTGGCCCATGAGCCCCAGCAAAGCATGGTAACAAAACACATCAGAACCGCTAAGGGGTAAGATTGAATTATGACCATTTTAGAAACCTCCTTTTTTCAAAATCTAACGCTATGTGAATTTGTTTATTGCTCCATCTTGCTTATAAAACTTTCAACCTCTTGAAGTGTCGGCATAGAAGGTTGCGCGCCCATTTTAGTAACAGAGATAGCAGCCACATTATTGGCGAACAGGGCGGCGTCGGTAAGTGTTTTACCTTGGGCCATACCAAAAGCGAGGCTGCCGGTAAAGGCGTCCCCTGCCGCTGTGCTATCGGCGGCGTTCACTTTCTTAGCAGGAACAAATTCTGTACCCTCCTTGCTCGCGGAAAGAAATCCATTTGCCCCCATAGTTAATATGATGTTTTTGACTCCGCATTCTAATAGTTTCTGAGCTGCCACGCCGGCGCTCTCCTGGTCTTTTACTTCTATGTCGGTAAGGAGCTGAGCTTCTGTTTCATTCGGTGTTAGCACGTCCACCATCTTAAGAAGCTGGGGACTAAGCTTTTGGGCCGGGGCCGGATCCAAAATAAAGGGCACTTTGCATTTATTGGCTAACCCGGCAGCAAATTCAATTGTTTCTATCGGCACTTCCAGTTGTGCGACCAACGCGCCCGACGAAGCAATGTCTGATTCAGCTTCCTTAACATCCTGTGGTGACAGCCTTTGATTGGCCCCGGGAGCTACTACAATTAGATTATTGCCTTCTTCATCGACCATGATTAAGGCCACGCCTGAGGGGGCTTGTTTTGTTTGAATGACATACTTTGTATTCACGCCTTCTTTCTTGAAGTTATTAAGCGATTGCGACCCGAATATATCGTCACCTAATTTGGCTATAAAGAATACCTGAGCACCTAATTTGGCAGCAGACACCGCCTGGTTTGCGCCTTTACCGCCTGGAACCATTATGAAATCTCCGCCCAGAATCGTCTCGCCTACCGCAGGTATCCTTTTCGATTTTACTACCAAGTCCATATTGCTGCTGCCGACTACGGCGATTGTCGGTACGTCCTGTTTCATGTTATATCCTCGCTCTCGTGCATTCTGTTCTCAGAATCAATTCGGTGCAGGCATTTCATTTCGTCAGTCTATCGACTAAAAAATGCTCAAAGGCGCTTAAGTCTTTCCATTCAGTGGCGCAGTTAATCACTTTGGCTTTATTATCGATTCTTGTGTACCCATCGTCGGTAACCGCGATGCCCAGCTTTTCCATCTTAACCAGTTTGGTTGACATAGCCAGGTATATGCCCACGGTATCAAAAAGTGTTGTGCTGCTGGAATTACACTTTTGATTCACCCTTTTATTTACTTCTGCGTCGCTTAAATCCTTTTGGCTATTCAGTATACCCTGCTTGTACCATGCGCGGTAGTTTTCTATTAATGCTTTGGCTAAAGGGGTGTTTGCCTTCAGTACTTTTTGATACTTTTGGCCCTTAAGGTGGACTATGCCGCAAGTGTCCAAAGGTGTAATCGTGACATCCCAGGCGGCTGTAAAGACCTTTCGTGCTTCTTTTGCAAAAGCCCTGACATTATACTCAGCGCTGACTTTTGAGCTTCCCCCGTATCCCCGGCGAATACTGCCGTGCATTCCGACAAATTTTGCTTTGTTGGCTATTCGGGGCTCGCGCTGCAGCGCCGCGGCAATGTTGGGCAGGGGGCCGACGGCAACCACGGTGATTGGCTTTGGAGACTTCATTATGGTATCGATTATGGCTTGTACGCCATCTCGATAAACGGTGCCGGGATATGATGACAGTTTGTAGTCTTTCACCCACGCGCGTTGTCTGTGGCTGTTTTTGTTTTGTTGTATCCCTATGCCGACAGGTATGTCGGTTCTTCCGGCAATCTGCAAAATCTTTGCGACGATTTTTGCTTTTGCTGGAGTGTTATTTACCGCAGTTGTGACCAATTTAATGTCGAATTCAGGTGATTGAAGAAGCAAAATGAGTGCCCACGTATCGTCAATATCATCACCGATGTCGGTATCGAAAATAATAGGTATTTTCCTGGTCTGCGCGGCAGTTGAGGTGACGTTTGAAACGGCGCAACTGACTGTCACTAAAAACATTGCTGCAATCCCCAAAGCAACAATCCCTCTGGATTTTGTTGGTGAGCCGAGTCCGCTTGATTGTGCGTTTGTTAAAAGCCTAGTCTTGCCCATAGTTTATCCTCCCGATTTCAAGAGCTTCTATTATTACGAAATTATTTGCAAATATAATGTAAATTTAGTTTTTGTCGAACCAATTTTTTGAAATGGAGCAGGCTTTTCATCATATTGCTCGGGAGGCAGAAAAGAAGTTTTATGAGGTGTGAATAGGCCTGGCGCATGAAAAACCGTCCTATTGGGAATATTGTCGAAATAGGACGGCGTTCGAGATTTGATAAAAGGCGGCTTTGCCGGCTTTGAATTTTATCGTTCTTGAGCCTGTTTTTCGCTCTTTTCGTGTTCTTGAGCCTGTTTTTCCCTCTTTTCGCGTTGAATCGCCTCGTATACTTCCATGCGGTGAACCGGTATCTCCTTCGGGGCCGTTATACCCAGACGAACCTTATCGCCTCGGACATCAACAATGGTAATCTCGACGTCGTCGCCAATCATAATCGATTCATCTTTTTGCCTACTTAGAACCAACATTTCTAACTCCTTTTGTCGGCTGGTCTTATTATACTTTACGCAGAAATCCGGTCATCTGTTCGCCCGGCCGCTGGTCAAAAGCTTTTATATGCCATTATTCCATAACGACTTAGCCCAAAATAGCGTCTAACGCCTGATTAAACCAGGGGCAGCACTTTGGACGCAATTATATTTTCGGCTAATTCGGAGACCGAAAACAATCATTTTTGGTTTTGTTTAGATAACGAAGGTCAATTATCAGGCGTTTGGCACATAACCACTTAAAACATATAGACTTATCGCAAAGATGCGACTTGAAAAAAAGATGGATTAAATCTGCCGAATCCCGCTGATTCTGCTTTTTTATGCGTGTTTTCGCCAATAATTATAGCGGATAGCCATCCAGTAGCCGGCAATCGAGCCCAATGTGCCCAAAGCGACCATCTGCACAGGCAATATGGAGATGACTGCGTGAGAGAAAAAGACTGCGGGCCAGCGCAAGCTAAGGTGCTGTAATACATCTTGCTTACCGTAAGTAATTATAACAAAGGCAGTTACCAAAGCGCTGGCAATTGTTGGCCAGATATAGCTGACATTGAGAAATTTCTTGACTACGAAGGCAGCGAGCCCAAACGAAACAAATACGGCATAAATGATCTGTCCGGTAGCCGGTTGAGCGACAACTGAACCTAATTTTTCGTCGAATATTCGGACATCCTGAGCAAATACGCTAATACAAAGTTGGGCTATTAAGACTGAGGCAACCAGAGCAATGATTACATTTAAGTATATATTTGGCTTGGAGTTGGATTTTTGGTGGGTCTTGTCGGGCTCAGGCTTGGGGCTGATTTTTTGTGCTAACAGCACGCCGGCAAATCCGGCGGCGACGATGGCCAGCCAGAAAAGCGGCTCCCATTTAAGCGCAGCGAACAGTGCGGGCTGGCGGGCTGCGGCTGTGCGCCGTATCAGACCGACCATACTGCCGGAGCGTACCGCCCAGATGGCTAATCCGGATGGTGCTGCCAGGATGCCGATTTCCCGGCCATAGGGCCAGGAAAGAAAATAGGCGATAAAGCCTGCCAAAAATGCCAGGGCCGCCAGGGCTGCTGCCGCGACGTGAGTTATAGTGCCGGCAAGTAGAGACACAGTGCCGGACGGCTCAGGCGGTGCAGCCAACGGCCAGGCCAAGATACCTATCAATACAACTCCGGCAGCGACCGCAGCAGCGATTCTCATTTTCATTAGCCAGGATAATTCCACAACTCAGCTTCCTTTAATTGCAAAGCCAGTAGATTAGCATCAATGCCAAGTGAGGTCAATGAGACTGTTACAAATTTTATCTTGGCAACCGTTCCCGCATGCCGGCCGGCGTGCGGATTGCCTTGGCAGCAGCATTTTTTTTCCTTTGAAATTGGGTTTGATTGGGTTCGTTTTGGGTTCGTTTTCATAAATTACCCAGCTTGACTTATTTTCATAAATCTTTGTTGACAAAACTTTTACATTCATTTGAACATTTTTGAAATTGGCTTTGATTGGGTTCGTTTGGGTTCGTATTGGGTTCGTTTTTCCCATGTTCACCAAGTGTCTTTTCTTCATAAGCATTTGTTAATACCTTATTTACGTTCATTTGACTTTTTCGGAAATTGGGTTCGTTTTGCATAAAAAGTCTGATTTGTAAAGACTTCTTTACAAGTGTAAAGATGCCGAAGGCATGTAAATAGTTTATTAACCACGGATTACGCAGATTAAACGGATTTTTTAGCCACAAAAATGCACGAAAAATTAACCACAGATTGCACAGATTTTTGGCCACAGAGATCACAGAGGTTTTTGGCTGGCTAAATAAGTGTTTATTAGTCATTAATACTCAAATATGTGTAAAAAACTGGCTTTTTTTAACAAAATAATGCTTTTTTGTGTGTATCTGCTGATACGAAAACGTGCGGTTCTCCGCTATATCTTCGCCTACTGGCGGTTTACGTTTGCCTACTGGTAAACATACAACTACGTTAACATATTATCAAACATTAGTCAACAAAAAAATGACCAAAAAAGCACTTTTTTTGGCCGCCCCCTTTCCTATTGAAATCTGAACTTTAGCCCGTATAATCTCCCTAAAGTGTGCGGATTTCCTTGTGTTGACCCCTGTCTACGGCGTACGGGGGCAGGCGGGAATTGTGGTTTTGGGTAGTGTGTGATTTAAAGTGGAGGGTGGCTATCCATAGTTATTCAAGAAAGTAAATGACATGGAAAATAAAATTATCGCAGCGAGATTGCAGGATATCAACGAAGGGATGGTCCGCCAAATAGGGGGTATCACCGAAGTATATTATAACAAATCAAAGAGATTAGGGGCCGCTGTTAGAATTTGTAATATTATCAAAGGGCAAGATGTTATTACGAAACCTGAGATACTTTTGATAGCGGCGGGCGAAATGGGAATTTCCGCAGACACAGTCGATAAAGCATTGGGCGAATTGGAGGAAATAGGCTATATCACAGTTCACCGAACAGGTGGCGAAATCTCAAAGATCGAGGAGCGCATTCCACTCCTCGAAGATCAGTACAGCCAAATTGGTGAAAAATGGCAGGGCAGTTCACCTACTGAGATAGAAAGGGCTACTCTTGAAATAATAGATGATTTGATGGTAGCACCACAACGTGAACGTGAAATCGTAAAGAAACATGGCATAGATAATAAGGCTTTCGCACTAATAAGTGATGTTGGCAAAAGTGGAAGCTTTTACAAAAACTATAAGAGCCCAGTTGATGGGAGTTCCATTGGTTATTCACCCTTATATCATGATGAGAACCCAGAGAAAATAATGGCTCTTTTTGATAAGTATCCAGAAGAGGACGTTAGCGGCAAAATTAGGTCAATACGTGCTTATCAGGGAATGCCTGTAGACGTTATTAATGACCCCGTCTTAATGGAAGCAATTAGAATGGGATGTATACCAACACCTTCAGTCAACTCGTCCCGAGGAACAAAGCATTTTGCTTTCACACCTTTAAAGGGGGTGGGAAAACTCGAGAAGAATTTATTAGAAAAGGCTCGTGCGATAATTTCATGTGTTCGTTACGGACAGCATTTTGCCCGTATTACTAGAATTGCAACACCATTATTGATTTTGAAAGCATTGGAACGAAGAAAAAGGATTGGCTCTCATTCAGAGATACTTAGGCAATATGCGCTACTTCACAAGTTGGGAGTAGGAATCATTTCGAGAGATCCAACTAGCACAGACCGTTATACATTCAATCTTCTTGACACCCCAGAAAACATGCGTGCTCTGGAATTAGCTATTCAATACCTAACTATTAAGGAACCAACAAAGGAGGAACCAAAAATTAAAGAAGTGCGTCAACTCTTTTTGCCTGGTATGGCAGGTATATATGGCTCTGTCTCAAAAACGCGAATCGACTTACAGTCAGTGAAAACAACTACTTTGTCTGATGACAGCATACAGCAGATTAATTATTTACTTATTGGAGGTTCAAGTGGCTATTAATGATAATGATCTGAGGCTGAAACTCAAAGTAAGTGCTCTCTTACGGAAGATGGGTTATGCAGTTTTCCAAGAGGTTGATCTTTGTACTTTTAGCTACCAGAATAAATATTCCCGAAAGCAAGTTACCGATTTTGATGTCTTGGCAGTTTTGTTGGAGCCCGATTTTGCATTTTCAATTGCGGTTGCAGAGTGCAAGAATGTTGAAGAAAGAGCCATGGAGTTTCTTTTGAAGCTAAACGGTCTGAAGTCTTTTTTTGGGGCTCAGAAAGCATATTTGGTACAAAGACGTCTTGATGTAAATGCCAGAGAGGTAGCCAGAGAACTTGGAATTTGGTGTTTTGATGAAGAAAATTTGGATACGTTAATGTCTGGAATTGGTGTGCAGGAGAAACCGCACGTCGAACTGGAATGTGCTGTTTATATGGAAAAGACAAAGCTAATTAAGGAACAGAAAAAGGATTTTCCAAAACCAACAAAATATCTTAAATACGATTTTTGGACACTTCCCGAACATCGCAATATCATAAATTTGATGCACCAATTTCAACAAATTTCTGATAAGGTTGATGCTACAAAGGTTTCCCACGCTGTACTTGTGCATCAAATGGCTGTAAACTTATCTGTTGCATTAGCACAGTTGACTGGGCAGATAGTTCGAAATAATATCAATAACATAGAAGATGGATGCAAAACTAGAATGCTTGGGGGATCAAGAGAACGAAGAGATAGAGAAGCACTTTTTGATACATTGGCCAAAGTATTGCCAGATAATGGGTTGACTCTATCACCAGAATACCTGCCAAAGTTAGCTGAAGTAGCTGCTAGGCTTATAAATGGCGCTATCGCAGCATCTAAGATTATTCCCTGCCTAGATCATTTCACCAGAAGGATTCTAGTTCCATCATATGACACCGCGCTTGGTTCTCCACTGGTAATATATGGAGATCGAACCGTAAAACTTGCACGAGATATTCTGTATTTTATTCTTTCAAATGCAAAACTTCCCGAGGCTATATTTGCAGATTCGCTCTCTGATAATTTCCCTCCGGATGGAAAAGACAAATGACACAAGATTACTCTAAATACAATCTGACAGAGAAAGAAAATGAAGAAAAAGAAAGACAAGGGGTCAGGAATGCTCTGTTGAAAACGTGTAAAAATTGTCATTCTGAACGGAGCGAAGCGAAGTAGAAAACGGTGTCCGTCCTTATTTTGCCTAAATTATTGACGGAGATAATGTATGGCGGAAAACGTTTTATATTATGGTGATAATCTTGATATTCTTCGGCGGTATATCAAGGATGAGACGATAGACCTTATCTATCTTGACCCGCCGTTCAAGAGCAATCAAGAGTACAATGTATTGTTTGAAGAGCGGAATGGGAGCAGGTCTAAATCTCAAATCAAGGCGTTTAAAGATACTTGGCGGTGGGACCAAGGTTCGGCTGAAGCGTATGAGGAGGTCGTTGAGAAAGGGCCAGACAAAGTTTCTAAAGTTATGCGAGCGCTTCGGACGTTTCTTGGTGAAAATGACATGATGGCGTACCTTTCGATGATGGCTCCACGGTTGGTAGAACTTGAACGGGTATTAAAACCAAGCGGCTCGATTTACCTGCACTGTGACCAGACAGCGAGTGCTCACTTGCGGTTGCTGATGGATGCTGTTTTTGGGCCGAATAATTTCCACAACGAGATTGTGTGGCATTATCGAAGGTGGACTGGAGAGGCGAAAAGATTCCAACGTATGCATGACACCATCTTGTTCTATGCCAAGAATAGAGATGAGGTGTATTTCAAGCCTCTGTATACCCCCTATACAAAAAAGTCCGCTAAGCGAAAGCAGCACTATCATACTAGGATCAAGGGCGATGATGTTTACGTTACGTCTGTGGACCCCCGTGGTGTAAGAGAAAACGATGTGTGGGACATTTCTGTTATCAATCCAGCAGCCAAGGAACGCCTCGGTTATCCTACCCAAAAGCCAGAAGCGCTTTTGGAACGTATTATTGAAGCCAGCAGTAATGAGGGAGATGTTGTTCTCGACCCATTCTGTGGTTGCGGCACCACAATTGCCGTTGCGCAATGCCTAAAGAGACGCTGGATCGGTATCGACATTACCTGTTTGGCCACTGCTCTGATTAAACATCGTCTGCAGCACGCCTTTGGGAGGAAGATTCGCAAGACGTACAAGGTGATAGGTGAACCTATTTCGCTTACTGACGCAGATACGTTAGCTAAGGAGAACTGGCATCAGTTTGAGTGCTGGGCGTTGGGATTAGTTGGCGCTCGGCCTGCTGAGAAGAAAAAAGGAGCGGATAGGGGAATTGATGGGCGGTTGTATTTTCATGATGAGCCGGACGGGAAAGGGAAAACAAAGCAGATTATTATCTCGGTGAAAGGCGGTGAAAAAGTTACCGTATCACAACTGCGTGACCTTCGAGGTGTTATAGACAGGGAAGATGCAGAGATAGGGGTGTTGATTTCAATGGCAAAGCCGACCAGAGATATGCGGAAGGAAGCTGCAAGTGCGGGATTCTACAAATCAGCGTGGGGGAAGCATCCGAGATTGCAGCTTTTAACTATTGAGGAATTGCTTAGTGGAAAAGGAATAGACTATCCGCCTTCAGAGCAGGTTAATGTAACTTTAAAAAGGGCGCCTAAGGCTAAATCCGGAACAACAGTAACCCAAGCCCACCTTTTCCACAAAGAGAGAAAGCAACCGGCGGAAAACTAAGCCCAG
>JAUXAB010000013.1 GCA_030615025.1 Phycisphaerae bacterium
TTCATGGTATGTGCTTGGCAAGTCAGGCCATGACAAAGCGGTCCGCGCTTTTAGGCTTAACCGGATAAAAGAATTAACCACACTGGACAAATGCTTCATTGGGGATGAGAAATTTGACATCGGCGAGTATCTTGGCAGAGCCTGGTCAATGCTCCCAGAAGGCAGGCTTTATAACATCAAGCTCAGGTTTTCACCGCAAGTTGCGCATGATGTTGCAGAAGTTCAATGGCACAGTACGCAAACGGTTACCTTTGAGGGTGACGGTTCTGCAATTATTGAATTTCGCGTCGACGGACTAAATGAGATAACCTGGTGGATTCTAAGCTACGGCGATCGGGTACAGGTTCTTAGGCCGAGAGTTCTGCAACAGAAGATTATCGAAATAGCCCAAAAAATGGTGAGAACCAACCAACAACAATCAGCTGTCACATAATGCCAGCATCCGCAATGCCAGTGGCACCTCAGACAGGACACATCCAACTCAGAGTCACAAAACCATGTGTGAAGTCACGAGTATTGGCGCTAACAGGGACCTATCAGTGGGTCACAAAGTGGGTCAGTCGTCACGTGAGGCAACTTGTTAACAACTTATCCTGCGACTTGCCGTTCAATTGTAACTCTCGAAGACAACCGAGCTTGCGTTCGTAGCATCCGTCGAAAAAGGTACGCGAGCGCGGAAATACAGATTTCTGATTCCTGTGTGCAGGTTAGAGTCCTGCCGACTAGGAGCATTGAGGCGATTATGACATCACATCTTCAGACAAGGCCTTTGGAGAACAACCTGGCTTTCCGGCAACTCGTAGTTAAAGCGACGGAGAAGTTCATGTTTCACACCTTCTCTGAAACTTTCAAGGCTAATCTACAAACACATCATCATCTCCGCGCTCCCCACAAGAATAGTAAAATCCTGCCGTAAGACCTCCCCTTGGGTTTGTCCAAGCTTCATCTGAACTAAGCAACATATGCCAAGCAGACAGTCAAAACACTGATACAAGGTGCACACGGGCATAGCCCTAATGTAAAAATAGGAGAGATGGGTAATTGGGGGAGACAGAAACGGGGTAGTGAATCAACCAATAAATGATATTTTATAGTCAACATTTGGGCGAGCAGCTTCGCCATTAATTACGAATGAGAAGAAACTTTAAAGTGTTTTTAAAGTGTTTTTCAACTATTTTTTCGGTTTTTTGCTTATTTTTTCACTTTTTTGTTGAAACGGGTGCCTGAGATGGTTTATACTACAACTTGATGGGGGGTCCGATAGTTCTCACCGGAAATCCCCATCCATGATGTTTAATGGCCGTATTCAGCATAGAGGGATGTTGGCAAAATGAGTGTGAAAGGAAATTTAACGGTTCGGCTGGTCGCGACAGCACTCTTGTTTGGGGTGTCGTGCACGGCTGCTGTAGGGCAAATTATATACGTTGATGCGGACGCCAATGGGCTAAATGATGGCTCATCCTGGACAGATGCTTACAACTACTTGCAGGATGCGCTGGCCGATGCCAACTCCGGCGATGAGATATGGGTGGCGGAGGGCATTTACAAGCCGGACCAGGGTGGGGGCAAGACGCCCGGCGACCGCACGGCCACGTTCCAACTTATCAATGGCGTAACTCTTAAAGGCGGTTACGCCGGCTTTGATGAGGTATATCCCAATGCGAGGGATATCGAGAAGTACGAAACCATTCTGAGCGGTGACCTTGATGGCAATGATATTCAGGTAAACGACCCTTGCGATTTGCTAACTGAGCCAACTCGTGCAGAGAACAGTTACCACGTAGTAACCGCCATCAGATATGAAACGGGTGTTTTGGATGGCTTCACCATCACCGGCGGTAATTCCAACGGGCCTGACTCGTGGCCCTTTACTACATATGGCCGGGGAGGTGGTATATACTTTCATATACGCACCTTACGTTGGAAAGGCCCCAAGGTGAGCAACTGCACCGTAAGGAGAAACTCGAGCGTTCACTACGGGGGTGGAATGTGCCACGAAGGGTACGGTAAGCTGGCGCTTACCAACTGCACATTTAGTGAAAACTGGGCAGGCGCCGGCGGTGGGGTATACGATGTATCCTATGGATTCCCAATTAGAACGCCAATCCTGACCAACTGTAGGTTCATAAGTAACGCGGCGGTGAAAGGCGGAGGAATATGCATCGCCCACAGTAGACCAACACTGGTCAACTGTATGTTTATCGGTAACTCGGCTGACTTCGGAGGTGCATCAGCCCACTACGATTTAGCCATCGCAACGTACAGTAAATGTACGTTTGCTGCAAATTCAGCACAATATGGAAAAGCTATATCCTGCTCTTCCTGGTTGTATACTCGAATTCCAAACATTGTTCGACTCAACAACTGTATTATCTGGGATGGAGGGCAAGAAATCTACAACGACAGTAATTCGATAATTACGCCCGAACCCCCCTCCCCAGGCCCTACTGCCGGCCAAGAAGAAAGCTCCAACGAAGGTAATTCGATTATTACGATTATATATAGCGATGTGCGAGGCGGGTATCCTGGCGAGGGCAATATTGATGCGGACCCATGTTTTGCTGATGCAAATAATGGTGATTATCATTTGAAATCCCAGGCAGGCAGGTGGGATCGAAACGAGGGACGATGGACGAAAGACGAAGTGACGAGTCCGTGCATTGATGCGGGTGATCCAAAAAGTCCCATCGGTTATGAGCCATTCCCTAATGGCGGCGTGATAAATATGGGAGCTTATGGCGGCACAGCAGAGGCGAGCAAATCATATTTTGGCCGGCCGGTTTGTGAAACGATTGTTGCTGGCGATATAAACGGCGATTGCATAGTAAATTTCAAAGACCTTGCCTTTATGGCATTCCATTGGCTGGAAGATAGAGGGGCTGCTAATTCTAACACGATTATTGAAGATGGCATAGAATATTATGTCAAAACGGATAAATCCGTTTACGAATTGGGCGAACATACTGAGATACTATATAGAATCACTAATTTGACAGACGAGGAATGGTGGGTTAGTGGTTTGGGTTATGTGCGGGATATTCTTGTTGAGGTAAAAGAGGGACAGAGCTTCAGACCAGTCTGGAGCTTCGGTTCGGAGATTCCTTCCCTCCCGGGGCCCGGAGGTTTAAGATTGCAGCCAGGCGAATCTACGGAATGGCGAGTGCCCTGGCCGCAATTTAATATTAACTGGACAGGATATCCTTGGGAGTACCATCAGGCCCCACCAGGGACATATAGAATTACAGGAGTTGTAGATGGATATAGATGGCCGCCGGAACCTCCAATGGAGATACATACAAGTGTTTCTGTAGATATTACTGTAGTATATTAGCATGATAAGAGCAGCTTAAATATAAGTAACATTTAACGAAGGGAGTTGTGGCAAGATGGAAACAAGGGGAAAAAAGAAAGGTCTCATTTCTTCATCTCTTGCTTTGGTTCTTCTTTGCTCACTAATTTTGATAATAAATTCGAAATTAGTAACCGCGGGTGCTCAAGATCCTGATTTCTATTATTACTACGGTGCGCGTAAGATGGAGCTGACATTATCAACAGAGAAGCTCGCAGTGAGATTCAATCAAGGATTAACAATAGAGGAACAAAAAGCAGTCGTAGAATCCGAACCGGGTTTGGGATTGTTTTCTCAACGAGAGGAATGTCCGTATTTCAGGGAGGTTATTTTGCCTTTACGCAAAGGGCTCACAGAAAAGAATACCATTGAGATGCTAAAGACATTAAATGCCAGACCAGAAATAGAGGGTGCTTTTCCAATCTTTGTTTTTGCTCGTAGTGAAATAATCTCGACGGACGAATTCATTGTTAAGTTTGGCCCGAACGTCTCGAAAGCAGAAATTGATGCTTTTAATGTGTTAAACGGAGTCGAAATTGAAGATAAAATAGAAGGGATAGAGCTTTATATACTAAGAGTAAAAGACCCCAAAAATATGAATACGTTAAAAATGGCAAATCTGTATGATGAAAACCCCATTACTATATTTAGTGTTTTTAACTATATTGTAAGGACTAAAGACATGCCGAGTAGTGTAACTCCTGATGATAAATACTTCGAAGAAGATGAGCAGTGGCCACTGCATAATACGGGACAGGACCCGCCGGCAGGTAGTTATGATGCCGATATAGATGCACCTGAAGGATGGAGTATAAGTACCGGCAGTTCAGATATAATAATTGCTGTTTTAGATACGGGAGTGGATTTAGCTCATGAAGATTTGGTTAACAAATTGGTGCAGGGTTACAATGCTTATGACGACAATGATGATCCAAGACCCGGCGCTCACTGGGCAAATGGCCATGGGACGGCATGTGCCGGCCTGGCCGCCGCTGAAACAGATAATGGAATTGGAATCGCTGGCGTTTCCTGGGATTGCAGGCTGATGCCGATTAAAGTTGCTTATGTGGACGATAACGGTACGCTTAATTTCCCATTTATGAGTTTTGTAAGAGGTATTAATTGGGCGGCTGGTCACGGAGCAGATGTGTTAAGCTGCAGCGTGGCAGAACTTGGGATTAATCCTAACCCCGTGGTTCAGTATGCCATTAGAGACGCGAAAAATAATGGCAGAGAAGGGAAAGGATGCGTATTAGTAATCGCCGCCCACAATTATAATTGCCCTCTTATATTTCCATCAGCATACCCAGAGGTAATAGCGGTTGGAGCAACTGACCATGACGATGTGAGATGGAACATCTGTCCTTGTAGCTTCCCTAAGATTAACGGTTGCGGAAGTAACTTTGGGCCTGAATTGGATGTTGTAGCACCCAGTGGCTGGCCGGGCCAAGGGGTAATCATGTGGACTACGGATATCAGTGGAGGCGGCGGATATAATCCTGGCGATCTGAATCAAGGTGATGAGGATGGGCATTATTTGAAATGGATGAGCGGCACTTCTGCTGCTACACCGGAAGTAGCAGGACTTGCGGGTCTGATTCTTTCCGTCAATCCTGGCCTTACATCTAATGAAGTTCAATTCATTATCCAGTATACGGCCGATGATCAGATAGGCGATCCTTCAGAGGATACAGAAGGCTGGGACCAGTATTATGGCTGGGGAAGAATCAATACTGACAATGCGCTTGAGGCGGTTGAATTACAGCCTGGTGCCTGGTGTGTTGCCAGGTGGAAGTTTAACGAAGGTGAAGGAACAATAGCATACGATTCGGCCAGCGGCTATGATGGGACTCTTATTGGGGACCCACAGTGGGTAAGCGGGGAGATTGGAGGCAACGCACTTGACTTTGATGGTGCCGGGGATGGCGTAGATTCGTATGGAAGTTACGGGTTTGGTTCTCCCCTGAACATCTATAACAGCGATCTAACAATTTCAGCTTGGGTCAAAGTCAGATCTGGCGGTACAATCGTGGCCAGAGCAAAGCCATCCTATATTACCTATAGGTTAGGAGTTGCAGGAGGAAAAGCCTATATCAATACTTATAAGAGTGGATCTGGACACTGGATTTTGTATGGCGATGAAATACTCGACCTGAACACTTGGTACCATATAGTCGGCGTCTTTGATAGGGCCGGAGATAAAGGGTACGTGTATATTGATGGAATTCAAAGGGCTGATGGGACAATGACAATTGACCCTTATTCAAATGACGCCACGACGAAAATAGGGTGTAGAAATAGCGTTTCTGATTCGCCTTTCAATGGAGTAATCGACGATGTTCGCATCTACGACAAAGCCTTATCTGCTGAGAAAATAGAGCAGCTTTATCAGAATCAGAATGGGCTTGTAGGCTGGTGGAAGTTTGACGATGGTTCTGATGGTCCTAGTCAGACTGCCTCCGATTCAAGCGGCTACGGGAAGCATGGGCAGTTGGGTTCCACGCCGGATCCCGATGAGAACGACCCGGCCTGGGTGGATGATCTGGATCGCGGGTGGTGCCTTGATTTTGATGGAAGCGATTATGTTTCTCTTCCTCCAATCGGTGCTTTAGTAACAGATAACGTAACTATATCCGCATGGATAAAAGCAGATAACCTAACCGAAGTTTATTATCCTATTGTTTCAACATACGATAATGATGGGTCGGATGATTACGGCTACTTCCTTTATGTAAAGAAGAATCCTTCTTCTGAATACAAACCGAGATTTTACATTGCTACTGGAACGGGCATACCAGTAGAGTCAGATGTTTCAATTGATACTCTTGGCTGGTTTCACATTGCCGGAACATATGATGGTTATAATTTGAGAGTCTATGTCGATGGTGAACTAAAAAACGAACCTGCAAGCGGCTATACTGGTTATTATGAGAATTACGATACCACTTATATTGGTTATGAGGATGATATTCCCGGCACAGGTGCTGTTTTTTTCGACGGTAAAATCGACGATGTCCGGGTATACAACAACGCACTAAGTAAATTTGAGATCTGGGATGCGATGTCCGGTGATTCATCCAGGTTCCGCATAAAAAATAGTTCGGACGAGACGGTCGCCTGGTTTGACAATTATGGTAACATCTTCTTAAAGGGAACATTAACATCAGGCGGAACGTGCGACAACTATCCTTCGGGGTCATTTATAATAGCTACTTCTACTGACGTGGCAGTAGCTTATATCGATAATGAAGGAAATATGTGTATCGAAGGAAGGTGGTTGGAACCACCCTATTACCCAATAGGAGATGTTTTTATGATTATAGGTTCATCTGCTCCTGTGAGCCATATTGATTCTGAGGGAAACTTATGGTACGCAGGGAAATTATGTCAGCATAATCCAAATCCGTAAATAAAGACAGAGGACAGATTAAAAGTTAATGAGAATTCGTGGCTAAAAATAAATCCGTGTAAACTTGTGCCCGCACAGGTGGGTATCCGTGTTAAAAAAGGAAAAGAAAGGAAAAAGGTGGTTGAAATGAAGAAGGTATTAAAAAGTAAATTGGTGACATGTATTTTGATCCTGGTTTTGGCTTCTACGATTTTTGTTTTTGCAGGGGATGTTACAGTCAAAGAGGGGAACTTGACCGTGGAGGCGAACTTGTATGTTGATGGAAACATAACCGGCCGGGGGGGTGATTACCCTGACGCCTACATCAACTACTTATATGTTGACTACAATGCTTCGATTTATAGCAGTCTTAATGTTGGTTATTCCGTAAATTGCTACAAATTACATTGTCATGTGGTGGACCCGGCGGGTGTGTTATACGACCTGCAAACAAGGCAGGAAATAATAGACCTTATTAAGGTAACTATCTCTCCGGATAAACAGGGCGGAGCGCTGGTTTTCTTTAACAAAGACACAAAAAGTCTGGAAACGTACGTCCCCAATGAGGGCAAATTCTATGACTTACAAGGAAATCTGGCTTTCACTATGCCCTCGATAGACGTAGCAACAGAATATAAGACGCACTATTATCTGGATCCCTTGGCAGGAGAAGTCAAGGCAAGACAGGAAGTAGCCGTTGACAAGTATATAGTCAAAAAAGGATTTAGATTGGATGAAAAAACAGGACATTTCATAAATATGGCTACCGGCGAGGTAGTCCCGATAGAAACGGCTGTCGAAATTAAACCTGGTTCATGAACTAAGATCGCCTCGCCAAGGACGAATTAGTCACGTGTGAGGATAAGGCCCGGAAATAAGATCACGTTCAGGGTGTAGCAGACGCCTGATGGGAATAAGCCAAAGGGCCTTGCCCCAAAGCTTGGATTTTCAAAGACAGACCCAGGAAAAGAAGTGAACAGAACAAGCATGGGAGGGCACTCAGACTGTGATAGAAGAAGCCAGGAACCACATGGAGGGGACGCGTCTTCAGGAAACATCTCCGCAAAAACGAATTCTGGCGAATTTAGTTATCATTGTTTGCATTTTGGTTTTCGCAGCCCATTTGCCGGCGCTCTCGACGCGGGCACTATTAATTGACGATGACCAATACCTCACTAAAAACGTATTGGTGCAAAATCCGAGTTGGAGTGCTGCCCGGCGGTTCCTTACCGAAGTTCTGGAACCCTCAACTGTTAAAGGGTACTATCAGCCGCTGACGATGATCTCGCTAATGGGCGATTACGCCCTGGGGGGACGGCCTTATAACCTGAAACCATTCCATCGTACCAGCCTTCTCTTGCACATGGCTAATACTGCGTTGGTTATCGTGCTTTTGTATCTATTATTTGGCCACGCCTGGATTGCCGCAGGAGTGGGCCTGCTTTTTGGTCTTCACCCTATGACCGTCGAATGTGTTGCGTGGATTAGCCAGCGTAAGACAGTGTTGTCGGCGTTTTTCGCGTTGTGGTCCTTGATTCTATATGTGTACTTTGCTCGCAGCAGAAGTTGGAAATTTTACGTTGGCTGCCTTTTAATGTACATCCTTGCCTTAATGTCTAAACCAACCGCCATACCTTTGCCGGTTCTGATGTTACTGCTGGACTATTGGCCGCTCAGACGCCTGAATCGTCAGGCTGTCAAAGAAAAGCTGCCTCTTATTACGTTGGGAGTCATCTTCGCAATCCTAACATACATTTCGCAGAGTCGAACTTTCGGTGTTACATTACCAGGTCAGTACAATCTGAAGTATGCTCTCCTTGTCTTTTGCCACAATACAGCGTTCTATCTTTTCAAGATAATCTGGCCGATGAATCTGTCGCCATACTACGCATATACTAAACCTATGGGATTATCAGATCCTGTGATTCTCGCAGGCATCTTCATCATCTGCATAATGGTTAATTTGATGATTCTTTCGTCACGCCGAACCAGGAGTGTCCTGACAGGCGGCCTGTTTTTTTGGGTGGCTCTGCTTCCCGCAATGGGCATCGTTCGATTCGCTCGAATGATTGCGGGCGATAGGTATGTCTATCTGCCTTCGATAGGATTACTGATGTTATTGGCGATGCTGCTTGGTTGGCTCTGGCGCATCGGCGGCAAAAAGAAGCTAACTGCGATGCGCGTGGCAGTTATAACTATTGTGTTGATGTTGGCTTCTGCTGAGGCGATTTCTACACGAAAACACCTGCAACACTGGCGCGATACAGCGACGCTTTACAGGCACATGCTGACTATTACCCCAGGCGTAGTATTATTGCATAATGACTTGGGTGTCGCGCTGGTTTCACAGGGTAAGCTCGATGAAGCAGCGGAGCAGTTCCGCAAGGTACTACAGATTGCGCCTCGTCATACTCGAGCACACGTCAACTTGGGTAATGTCCTCTTGGCAGATGAGAAGTTTGACGAAGCAATCAGCCACTACAACCAGGCACTTCAGGCTGACACAGACTATCCTGAAGCTCACTACCACCTGGCAGTTGTACAGATGAGAATAGATAAGCTTGATGAGGCATTAAAGCATTTTCGAGAAGCGATTCGACTAACCAAAAATCCCCCGTGGTACTTCTTGCACGGCCTGGCTTGGATATCGGCCGCACATCCCGACCCAGAGGTACGCGATGCCAATGAGGCAATTCAGCTTGCCAGGCGAGCTCAGTTATTGACCTTTACCGAGCGTGACGAAATGAGGGTACTTGATACGTTGGCGGCAGCGTACGCAGCGACGGGCCAGTTCGATCTTGCCGTTTCGACTGTGCAAGAAGCCCTCGCTTTAGTCTCCCCCGCCCATCATGATGAGATAAGCAAACAAATTCGCGAGCGACTGGAACTCTACAAACAAGGAAAACCATACAGGCTGGACCCAAGCAAGCGCAAGACACAACTTGGCCCTGATGTTGACAAGACAGGTGAAGAGCAAAAATGATAATTTCAAAGAAGTGCCGTTACGAAATTTGATGTGCGAAAGTAAAATCATTGCATTCTGGGTGCTATTCACACCTGAAATCTTAATCCAAGCGGTGATACGCCCCCTCCAATGATCAGTTGGCAAACTCGGGACAATAATGCTACCCGGAATGGCTGCGGGATATAAAAACCTTTGGGAGTGTCTCGTTCCCTGCCAAGCTGTAATATCCAGCATATGACACAAGCTTTCAGGCAAGACCCTTAGAAAAGAACGGACATTCCTGTAGCATGTGTTTAGAACAAGAAAAGGTTGAAATTTCGTAAGAAATGTGAAACCTTCCTATCCATGTCCCAAGGCGAGAATGCGCCTAAATGAAGTGATGTATGTCATTATCAGAATTCGACTTAGGCTTGAGATGCCTCGAAAATTGGGTGGACTACTGCTGGAATAGATGGCATAGTGTTCGTCGAAGAGTTTGTGAGTGAGCAGTGGATACTGAGTTATTTACGACATGTTATTCACTTGTTAACGACTTGTAAGCTTAATTTCTGAGCCAAAATCGAGTTATAAGTCTTCTTTTTCGTGGGACTTATAGCCAGACGGGGGGGGTGTCTTTTTGCGGGATAATCCCCCTTGAAATTCTCTGGCTAAGACCCTAAATTTTGGCGAACAATGTGAAAAATGACGACATATATTGCATTACGTTAGCGTTTATGATAATGTACTGCAATGAAATGGGAAAATCTATTACTGAAGGTGGCGGATGAACCGGTCTTTCGTACTGGCTTCCTAGCTGCGAACGGAGGAGGCTTAGGAGAGTTACGTCTGCAACTGAGTCGCTGGGTTAAAGCTGGCAAGCTTACCCAGCTTACAAAAGGGCTGTATACTTTGGCTGAGCCCTATAGAAAAGTAACACCGCATCCTTTTGTTCTCGCGAATGCTATTAAGAAGGCTTCTTACGTCAGCTTACAGTCCGCACTGGGGTACTACGGGATGATCCCCGAGCATGTACCTACGGTAACAAGCGTTACCACACAAAGACCTGAAAGGGTGGAAACCCTGTTAGGCCAATTTGCATTTCGGCACATTAAAAAGAGCTGGTTTCACAGTTATCAGCAAATCGATTTTGGTTCAGGTCAAAGGGCATTTATCGCCACCCCTGAAAAAGCCCTATTGGATCTGGTATACTTGACGCCTGGTGCCGACAATTATGATTTCTTAACCGAGCTTAGACTTCAGGGTCCCGAACAGCTTGATCTTGATGCAATTCTAGAACTGGCAGACAAGAGCAAGAGCACAAAACTGCGGCGGGCTGCTGAACTCATCACAAAATTAGCCAACCAGGAGGCAGGAGAGGAATTATGAAAGAGTTTCTTAGGCAGATTCTAAATGGCGTTGGCAATCAGCTCCTAGCACGCTGTGTCATGAGAGAATATCTACAGGCCCAATTGCTTCAATCGTTGCAGGACCGTGGGGTCTTCAATACGTGGGTATTTCAAGGCGGAACCGCATTACGGTTTCTCTATTCGATGCCGCGCTTCTCCGAAGATCTGGATTTTGCCTTAGTTGAGCCGGGAATGGAAGATGATTTCCGGGAGAATCTGGCGAATGCCAAGAAGGTTTTCCAAGCAGAAAATTACGATGTCAATATTCGCGTTAATGACACAAGAACCGTCAAATCAGCCTTTGTACGTTTCAGAGGTTTGCTATTTGAGTTCGGTCTTTCTGCTCATGAATCTGAGACTCTTTCTATCAAGGTGGAGGTAGATACGAACCCACCTTTAGGGGCAAACATTAGTTCAACCGTGGTTCGGCGACATGTCACCCTAAATATAAGACATCATGATAAAGCATCTTTACTTGCTGGCAAGCTACATGCGGTCTTGTCACGTCGGTATGCCAAAGGCCGGGACATTTACGATCTTATCTGGTATCTATCAGACCGGACTTGGCCTGGACCGAATATCGAGCTACTAAATAATGCCTTGAAACAGACAGGCCGGAAGGGACCGGAGCTTACTGTGACGAATTGGCAACAACTTATCTGCCAGCGAGTTGAAACGTTTCACTGGAAACGGATCGTCGATGATGTAAGACCTTTCCTGGAGCGGCCCGAAGATATTAAGTTAATAACAAAGGAAAACCTTTTAACATTATTGCGACAGTAACGATTGCCATGAAGTTGGATAGGAGGACAAGATGTCCGTTCAACCCCGACTGGGCTGAGTTAAAGGCCAGCTTATAGAATATCATGGTAATGTGTATTACTTAAGACCTCCTGCCCATTACGCAGGCACTCTTAATCATACAAGTTGTATAAAAGCGGTAGTAAAGGTCTTACTTTCAAATGTGTGCGTCGACTTCAGATTCATATCCAAAAGCTTAAAGATGTAATATCGAAGACCAACGGGGAATAAAACCGTTAGTTGCGCTGACCTTAATCCTGATCTTCCTGCCTCGAAGTGCCGTTATTCAAGACTCCTAATTTTTTCACATTTCTTACGAGAAGCGAACGCTTTTCACTTCCTCAAATCGTGGTTGCTCGCTTGCAAAGTGCCCAGCTAACGCCACATGCGAATTGAGCCATGCGGGCACACAATGGTTTGTGCCGTTTAATGCCCGGAAACAACTACACGGCAGGCCGCTTTATCTTCCAGTAAGAGCGCAGTTCACCAAGCAAGCATTTCGATAAAAGTGTATAGCGGTCTTTCTTTCCCTTACCCTGGTCCACCCGGATCATCATGCGGTCGCTGTGGATGTCGGTTACCTTCATGTGCACCAATTCATTAACTCGAAGGCCTCCACTGTAGGCGGTCATCAATAGGACCCGATGTTTTGGATTGCGCGGGGCAGCAAATACACGCTCCAGCTGCTCAGGGCCGAGGATCTCTGGAAGGCGGGTTTCTCTTTTGATTTGTGGGATTGTGACACTTGCTCCATTCTGTTCGAGCGTCACAACGTAGAAGAAACGAAGTGCAGTGATTATGGCGTGGCAGGTACCCACAGCCAGCTTATGCTCGCTCAACAGGTGCACAATGTAATCCTGGATTTCTTCTGTGCTGATTCTATCTGGCGACCGGTGGTAATACTCTGCCAAACCAGCTACTGCCCTGAGATATCCTCGTTGTGTTGCGGGTGAAAAGTTCCGCAACTCCATATCTCTGATCATCCGTTTTCGTAGCTCTGACATAATACGTCCTTTCTGTTTGATACTGCAAACTTAGACACTCCCTGTGAATGTCCTGTCAGAGAAATCTTAACAGATAATCGAGAAATGCCGAAAGCGTAGAAGGGCTAAGCGATATGAGAAATGAAGTTAAGGAAAAGAACGCCTATACCACCGCGAAGCGGTTTAGTTCTTGGTGTGAGCTGTGAACCTTTTAGCTTGCTCTTGCGGAAGTTAACTTCAAAAACCATATCCAGACATGTTTAACAGCTTAGAGCTTTGTCCAGCTTACGATCTATCTGCGACAGATACCGATCAATGGACTTACTGTCTGTTGCTCGCGCTAAAAATGTGCTTGGCCGATTGAAAATGCTGTGATACAAGTCCACTTGCATAAACCGCAGGTAATCAACACAAATTGAAGAAACTAGAAAAACAGAACAATAGGCAATGGATTTGGGCTTTTATTATGGGCGAGAAAATGGTATAATTTTGACCGCTTCAAGGCATTGATGTGCTGCGTTTAAGCAGCGATAGTTTATGAAATTAGGAACCTATAGGTGAAAAAATTACCTGTCAGTTTGGTTTTCATATCGGGGGTGTTTTTGCACAGCTGCGACTGCACCACTAAATATCAGTGCGGGCATTTCAAAAAACCCAACCTAAGAATAGCGCAAGTTTGTCAGGATGATAACTTTTCCGCAGAGGGGTGAATTATGAAAAATAGCCATCTATGTATAACAGCTACCTTAATATTATTATACGCCGCTGCTGTGGCAAATGGAGACTGGTATGCTTTACGGTTTGATGGAGTCGATGATTATGTAGACTGCGGGAATAACCCAGTATTCGCTCTCAACGATGCAATTACACTTGTAGCATGGGTAAAAACAAATGATACCACCAATGGTGAGTTTAATTCCTTTATAACAAAAGGTGACCACGCTTATGGATTGAAGTCCAACACCCGTGACGCCATAGAGTTTGTTATTTATGATGGAATGTGGGTCACGGCTGAATATTCCGTAAATTCTTCGTTTAACGGCGTATGGCACCATTTAGCTGGGGTCTATGATGGAAGTGAGCTTAAGTTGTATATTGACGGAGAGCCAGTGGCCACCACAGCTCATACAGGGACTATAGGCAGCACCAGCGACGACGTTTATTTAGGAGGCAATTCCGAGACGGCCGGTCATTTCTACGAAGGCCTTATTGACGAAGTTCGTATCTGGAACATAGCAAGAACACAGGAGGAGATTCAAATAAATATGTATGCTCTGTTTGATGGTAATGAGCCAAATCTAGTCGGCTATTGGCAGCTCGATGAAGGAACTGGTCAGATTGCTAGCGATTCTTCCGGCAATGGAAATCATGGACAACTTGGTTCGACTTCTGGTTCGGATAGCGCTGATCCAGCATGGGTGGTCTCTAGCGCATCCTTTGAAACAGGACTATGGATTACCGGTCATGTTCCCAGCGGTATTGTAATGAATCCTGTCAGCTACATCGACGTGACATTTAGTAAGGATGTCAATGCGGTTACTTTTACTCTTGATGATGTCAACATGGTTGGCCCAAATGGAGCAATTGCGGGGAATCCTCCGTTACACCAAGGGGCAAATGTCTGGCGCGTCAGTTTCCCCGAGCACTCCGCTGAGGGATTGTACTATGTTTACATTGGACCGCACATTGAGGATTCCAACGGGAATGAAATGGATCAAGATAGAGATGGTATCCCCGGAGAATATCCCGATGATCGTTATGAGGGAACATTTACGATTTCGCGAAACACAGCGCTGCAATTTGATGGTGTCGATGATTATGTTGATTTGGGAAATGATCTAAGTTTAAGTATCAGCGACCACATAACCATTTCTGCGTGGGTTAAACATAACAGCGGAACGCCCGGCCAATGGGAAGACATAATCATGAAGGGTAACACAGCATATGGATTTCAACTTTACAATACTAGCGGAGAGTTTACATTCCACATACACTCCGGGAGTTGGAAAAACCTTAAGTCTGACGTAGTTCCTGAGGCAGGTTCCTGGTATCACATAGCAGGGACCTATGATGGAAATGTACAAAAAGTATTCATTAATGGTGTTCTAAACAATACGGACTATTGGAGCGGGACCATAGATGAAAACTCTGATCATTTAACAGTAGGATATAAAGTTGCAGGTGATAACTCATGGTTTAACGGAGCGATAGACGAAATACGCATCTGGAATATTGCCCGCATACAGGAGCAGATTGCAGCAGGTATGAATCGAGCATTGGTGGGACAGGAGGCAGGGTTGGTGGGCTACTGGAGATTTGATGAAGGAGCGGGTCAGACTGCCAGTGATTCATCCGGCAACAGAAATGATGGGCAGCTTGGTTCAACATCTGGTCCAGATGATAATGATCCGGCGTGGGTGGTGTCCGCTGCTCCCGTGAGGAAAGAATTCTGGCTTACAGTTTATACTCCCAGTGGTTTTGTTACGAATCCAGTCAGCTACGTTGATGTGACATTTAGTAAAGATGTCAACGGGCCAAGTTTCACTGTTGATGATGTGAACATGATGGGGCCCAGTGGACCAATTTCTGTCAATTCTCCGTCATATCAGGGCAGAAACGTCTGGCGGGTTAGTTTCCCTGAGCAGTCTGAGGAAGGAGAGTATCATCTTTACATCGGCCCAGACATTGAAGACTCTAATGGGAACAAAATGGACCAAGACGGTGATGGCATTGCTGGAGAAGTTCCTGACGATATATATGATGCCATCTTCACGGTAGTTCAAGGCATATTGTTTACGAGTGATACATTGATTGATGTTGGGGATGCCAACTATGAAGGAGAGGACATTGTTGTCTCAGGGTGCACATTGACGGTCAATGGCGAACATGAGTTCAATACTCTACATCTAATTAACAGTGGAGTCGTGACTCATTCGGCGGCCACAGATGGCCAAGCAGATTACAAAGTCTATCTGAACATCGCAGGAGACGTTACGGTTGCTGCAGGATGCGAGATCTCTGCAGACGCCAAGGGTTATGGGTATGACCGTGGCCCCGGTGCCGGCGGATATATATTTATACGTTCGGGTTATGTCAAAAGGGTTAGGAGCGGCGGTGGCGGGTACGGTGGTTCTGGGGGAATCGGTGAGTTTTCAAATGTAGTGTATGGTGCCCCCTACGGTTCAATCACGCAGCCGAATGAACCGGGCAGTGGCGGTGGCCATTGGAATGGAGGAACAGGTGGCGGTGTTGTTCACCTGACTATAGGAGGTGCCTTTTTGCTAGATGGGCGCATTACAGCCAACGGGACGAACGGAACGTGGTCAAGCTACATGGATTATTCATATTCTGGGGGCGGTGGCTCTGGGGGAAGCATATACATCGGTGCCGAGACGTTTACCGGGCAAGGCTTGATTGCAGCGAATGGAGGTGCAGGTGCAGGCGGCTCTGGCGGGGGCGCTGGTGGCAGAATCGCTATCCACTACAATACAAACACATTCACGGGGACCTCTTCAGCATATGGTGGATCAGGGTATGAGTACGGTGGAGCAGGGACAATCTTCACAAAGTCCCCCACTCAAATCTGGGGCGATCTGCTAGTCGACAATGACGACAATCTGGGGGCGACCACCCCCCTCTTGAACAACGATTGGACTTTTGACGCTATGGAGGTTGTTGAGAAGGGCAACTTGGAAGTCCCTGCTGATGTGAATCTCACTTTAATTCCTGACGTCCTGACTGTGGACAGCAATGGACAAATGATTGTAAGAGGTCAAGTACTCTATGAAGGTGACATCAACGGTAGATTCTCACTGGTTGAACTTACATCAGGGGGGACGCTGGTCCTTGACGACGATGGTCAGATTTCTTGCGGCCACGCAGAGCTATCAGGAGGCACGCTGATCATAAATGACAGCGGCCGCCTCGACCTACAGCACGTGGAAGTTCTCTCCGGTGGTACATTAATACTGAACACATTGCAGGCCTTCCCGAGCATGCACATTGGTCCAGGGGGATTGTTGACCCATGCACAAAGCGTGGATGGTTTTGACCTGAGGATCTCCGCCGATCTGACCGTTGATGCAGGGGGCTCGGTTTCAGTTGACGCGAAGGGCTACGGGGTAGTTAGCGGTCCGGGGGCAGGTGGTTTTGGCAAAGTTGACGCCCTGCTTGCTACGAATCTATTTGGTGGTGGAGGTGGGTATGGTGGTACCGGGGGAGATAGTCGTGGAGGTGCCACAGGTGGTTCAGTGTACGGCTCGCTGACTGAGCCGACAGATTGGGGTAGCGGCGGTGGCTTACAGTGTTGCGGAGGTGTAGGTGGGGGGGCCGTACGTTTAGCAGTAGGTGGAACATTTTTGTTCAATGGCGAGATCACCGCTAATGGCACCAACGGCTTCTACAATTACCAACCCGGATCCCATCGATACGGCGGCGGAGGCTCAGGTGGGAGTGTCTTCGTAGCCACGGAGACTTGGGCTGGCTCGGGTACGATTGTGGCAAACGGCGGCCAAGGAGCAGGTGGTGGAGGGGGCGGTGGCAGAATCGCCATATACTACAATGATGACAGTTTCAGCGGAACAATTAGCGCAGCAGGCGGTGCGGGCGGTGGGCCCGGTCAGCCAGGAACGGTCTTTCTTGGACGGGATCTGCCCCCCATGGTTAGCTCGGATATGGCCCCGAGGGGCCAGGTGCGGACACCGCTGGATCACATAGACTTTGTATTCACACGGCCAATTGATCCCAATACATTCACACTAGAGGATATTCAGCTGTGGGGACCCGATGGCGAGGTTTTCATAACGAGTATTGCGCTCGTGAATGAATTTGCAGGTCGGCAGACCTACCGCATCAGTTTCCCGATCCTGGTGGCAAACGGGGGATACCGGCTATCGATAGGTCCTAACATAACCGATGAAGAAGGTAACCTTCTGGACCAAGACTATGATGGAGTCGGTGGAGAGGCTATCGATGACGTGTACGAGGTTCGCTGGACACTTGATACCATTGGCCCGCGAATTGCGAACCACTCTCCCGCAGGTGATATTGCCGGAACAGTTGGGTACGTTGATGTTTGGTTCTCTGAGAACTTAGACACGGCTACCTTTAGCCTGGACGATGTTAACATCGTCGGGCCAGGCGGAAACATAACGCCGACGGATCTGGCCGAAATTGGGAACAGCGTTTTTCGCATTACCTTCGACGCCCAAACTATGCAGGGACAATATCATGTGCTGATAAGGCCGGACGTCAACGATCTGGCAGGCAACATTATGGACCAGGATGACGATGGAACACAAGGGGAACCGAATGATGACACCTACGACGCTTCGTTCTATCTGGCGGATGTGGACCTCACGCTTAGCAATGTGGTCGTTGATCCTAACGAGCTCTTGGCAGGCGAGGAGGTTACTGTTTCATGGTATGGATCCAACCAGAGCGGCATGCCGCTGCTGGGGGATTGGACAGATGCTGTCTACTTATCGGCGGATGATCAGTGGGACATTGAGGATGAATTGTTGGCAACCATCCCGCATAGCAATGGTCTTGCCCAGGACGAGACGTACTCGAGGTCTGTGGACGTGCTTGTGCCCGGGAGAATTCCAGGTAACTACCACATCATAGTCCGCACCGACCTGTACAACCAGGAGAAGGAGGCCGGCGATGAAGGCAATAACATCGTAGCCATCGGACCGCTCTCATTAGATGTGCGTGAGCTTTTGGCTGATGCGGTGCCAGTAACCGGCACCCTGACAGATTCGAACTGGCTTGATTACTATGAGATTAACACGCAAGATGGGAATAACTTGGCTATTATATTGGATCAGTTGGACCCCAACGCGAGTGTTGATTTCTTCGTGAGCTACGAACGAATTCCAACTGTATTAGATTATGACTTCCGCTCAAGTGTTAACGTTCAGGGTAACCTGCAGGTAACGATTACTGGGACTTTGGCCGGGGCATATTATGTCCTGGTTGATGGCGATCAGTTTGTGGGACCAAGCTCTTATGATCTGATGGCTGACACACCTGAGATCGTCGTAACCAGTATCAATCCTGACCATCACGGCGTTGGTTCGGCGTGCACGATCACAATAGTGGGTGGGGGTTTTGACGACAGTAGTACCGTCGAGTTCATAGGTTCTGACGATAGCATCTGGGCCCCAAGCCAAATTAGAGTCATTTCGCCCACGACGATGACAGTCGACCTTGATTTGCCTGCCTGGCCACAAGATGCTTACGACCTGATTGTCGCTAAGCCAGGTGTTGACCCACACGAGGTTGTAAATGCCTTTGAAGTAACAACGGCAGTTCCAGCGATTTTGGATGCACGTGTTGTTGTTCCCAGCGCACTGGGACGGCACTGGTATGCCACTCTCTGGATTGAATATGCCAACACTGGCGAGGCATCGATGCCAGCCCCCTTGTTTAAGCTGCACGGTAGCGATGATGCGATTCTTACTCTCGATTCATCGCTTGCTGGAAGGGGGCTTTGGACTAACACTTCTCCGGCTGGCACAAGCGATACCGTTCAAGTTATGGCCACCGGCTCCGGTGCTACTCCAGGCATACTGCAGCCTGGCGACTCTGGCCGCATTCCGGTGTACTACCTTGGCTTAAAGCTGCCTTGGGATTTCTCAGACGGTACGGTCAAGTTCGATCTCGGTGTCCTGACGGCTGATGGCACCGAGCCCATCAACTGGGCTTCGCTCAAAGACGAAGTGCGTCCTAAGTCCATACTCCCCGATGCCTGGGATGCTATCTGGGTAAACTTAACCGAACAAATAGGCGACACTTGGGGTGATTATGTTGCCATGCTCGACGAGAATATGAATTATCTGCACACCGTTGGCCAAGATGTGAGCGATGTTAAGTCTTTGCTGGCTTTTGGAATTCAGCAGGCTCAGGCACTGAGTCCGTTTTCATATCTGGCGGGCGCAGCCGAACTGTACTCCCTCGCACCGGGTATCCCGCTCACGTTTAGCCGTGTCTATGGGCAATCAATCGATTCACGCTACGAGTTTGGACCGCTGGGCCGAGGCTGGAGACACAATTGGGACATCTATATCGAAGAGTTTCCCGACGGCGATGTGATCGTCCGTGGCCCGCTTGGTATAGACCGTTACTTCAACCGCGACAGTGGCGGCTATACCGCTTCGCCAGGAGATTACGGCACGTTAACCTTAAGCGACGGTAAGTACAACCTAACCGAGAAGTACGGAGCCGTCTGGCAGTTTCGCTCGGACAACCTTTTGGACTACGTCGAGGACAGAAACGGCAATCGCATTACCGCTGGTTATGCCACAGGACAACTCATAAGTATCACGCATTCCAATGGTGACCAGCTTCTGTTTGACTACAACGGCGAAGGTCGTATCTGGCACGTTACTGACCCGCGAGGCCCCGGCCCGGAAGATGACTACGTGGTTATATATGAATATGATGTTTCCCGCGAGCACTTAGTCAACGCTAATGAACCCAACAATCGCGTCACAAGGTATACCTACAACACAGGAAATGGTTTGCAACGTGAACATGCCCTTCTGTCTGTGGAGTATCCTGATGGCAGAGACGTTCACTTCTCATACGACGCCAAGGGTCGTCTGGTCGAAACACACCGCGGAGGTGGGGTGGAGTCAGTTACCTACAGTTATGATCCTACTGGGACCGTAACAGTCACGGATGCTACCGGGCGGCAGGCCGTTCTTTACTTTGGTTTAGGCGGACAGCTTGCTCAGTTGCGCGATGGGGAAGGCAATGTCATTAGACTTGCCTATGACCGCAACTACGAACTTACTCAATTGACCGGCGCAAGTGGCCAGCAGTACAACTACTCCTACGACTCACTGGGTAACTTGACCACCATCGAGGACCCCCTTCGGCGGATCACAGCTCTCACACACAGTTCATCCTTCAATGACTTGACCTTGGTTATTGACGCGCGAAACAATGGTATAGATTATGACTATGATTCCTCGGGCAACCTGACGGCGATTACCTACGAAGATGGAACTACCGAATCCTTCACATATGATGCTAGTGGCAACGTTCTGACCTGGACTAACCGCCGAGGCGATACCGTAACATACAGCTACGACAGCCGAGGTCAGCTAACCAGCAAAGACTACTCCAACACGCCAGAAGCAAACGACTGCACTTATGTTTATGATGACGCCGGTAATCTTATCTCAGCCACGGATGCCAGTAGTATGATCGCTATGACGTATGATCCCAGCACAGATTGGCTGACAAGGATTGATTATCCTGGTGGTTATTTTTTTACATTCGAGTACGACAATGTGGGGCGACGCACCCAGCGAACCGACCAAAATGACAACGTGGTGAAGTACATCTACGATACTGTTGGCCAGTTGGGCCAAATGACCGATGGCAATGATGCACTTATAGTTGATTATGACTATGATGCAGGCGGGCGTTTAAGTCGTAAGACACTGGGTAATGGCGTCTATACTAATTATGAGTACGATAATGCCGGGCGTCTGACACACCTTATAAATCACGGTTCCGATGCAAGTGTTATCTCCCGATTTGACTACACTTATGATGCCTCTGGAAGGCGAACCTCGATAACAACGTTGGACGGCACCTACAGCTATGACTATGACCCGCTTGACCAGCTAACCGACGTGACCTATCCCGATGGGCGTATTGTAGAGTACGTCTACGACGCCGTGGGCAATCGCATCGCAGTTATCGACGACGCAGTAGCTACTTCCTATACCACCAACAACATAAATCAGTACACTAATGTGGGCGAGATCACATATACTTGTGATGCCGATGGTAATCTCCAGGCTAAGACAGAAGGTGGCATAACAACGACATATACTTATGACGTGGAGAATCGTTTGGTCGGTGTGAGCACTCCGACGGATACCTGGACTTACACCTATGACGTCTTCGGAAACCGCATCTCTTCCAGTCACAACAGCGTAACCACGCAATACGTCGTGGATCCGATAGGCTATGGCGATGTGGCGGCTGAGTATGACAATGCCGGGAGTCTCATAGCGACGTATGACCACGGTTTTGGACTATTGAGTCGAACAGATGCTTTGGGGGCTTCTGCTTACTATACTTTTGACGTTATTGGCTCAACCAGCGAGCTGACTGATGCAAACGGTACCATCCTTAACACCTACGCCTATGACCCATTCGGCATCTCGCTCAGCAAATTAGAATCAATACCTAATCCGTTCCAGTACGTCGGTGAGTACGGCGCGATGCACGAAAATCACGGCCTGGAGTTCATGCGAGCGAGATTCTATGAAGCAACCACTGGTCGGTTTATTACAGGAGATCCGCTGGGAATAGCAACAGGGGACGTAAATTTTTACAGGTATGTACACAATAATCCACTGAACTCCATCGACCCAAAGGGGCTGGACCTTTGGGACTTCTATGATGAATATCGGAAGTGGTCGTGGAAACAAACTAAGAAAACGCTGGAAGACATACTCAAACCGCCTCCAGCCACTCCTCTCTCCGAATATGAAGATTTAGATTATCCTGAGGAGGATGAGGAAGAAGGATGGCGAGATCCGTTAAGACATGCTCTAGACGATCTTATCCCTATCCTACCTCCGACAGAACCAATGGTGGGAGACCGTCCCCTCTCCGAACTTGGCAAAACACCCCAGAAAATGCCACCTGAGCTGCCTGATCCGTGCACTACTCCGGTCGGCGATGCCGATACTGCTGTGAGTCAACCAGTCGATCCGAGTGACAAGCTCGGGCCTACGGGCTGCGGCGCGGCGAGGTTCGTCCGAGGGGACGATTTACTTGCGTACAAGATACGATTCGAAAATGAATCCGACGCCACTGCACCAGCCCATATCATTAACGTCACAGATACGCTCGACGAAGATCTGGACCTCAGTACATTTGAACTTACAGAGATTTCCTTTGCCAATCACATTATTATTGTGCCCGAGGGCCTGAATCACTACGAGACGACCATGAATCTCGTTGTTGAGAATGAGTTCGTCAGCGAAACCGAACTTGTTGTTGAAATAGACGTTTTTCTGGACATGGGCTTGCGAGAGCTAACCTTCACCATGATCGGAGTCGATCCTAACACGGGTTGGTTGCCCGAAGACATTATGGTAGGGATGCTTTATCCTAACGACGACACAGGACGCGGTGACGGCCACATTAGCTTCACTGTCAAGCCAATCCCGGGCCTCCCATCAGGAACTGAGATTACCAATAAGGCGACCATCAAGTTCGACTGGGAAGACCCACTTTTGACGCCATTAGTACTGAACACAATTGATGCTGCCCCCCCAGTCAGTCAGGTCAACGCTCTGCCCCCAGAGGCAAATGACATTTCCATCCTTATCTCATGGGGCGGCCAGGATGATGCCAACGGCTCAGGTATCGCCAGTTATGACATCTATGTTTCAGATAACGGAGGTGCATATATTCTTTGGCTGGATGACACAAATGCGATCTCCGCTACCTTTGTTGGTGAGCATGGGCATACCTATTCGTTCTACAGCGTGGCCACAGATAATGCGGGCCATGTGGAAGAAGCGCCGACAGTACCGGATGTGATTATAGCCCTTTACGACCGCACTTCCCCTCGAGTCATAAACGCGATCGTGAATGAAAGTCGGCCCCAACGTTCTACTATCGGAATGCTGGGGATTCAGTTCAGTGAGCATCTTGAGGTCACCAAAGAAATATTGACGCTATATAACAACACGGATGGCAATTATGTGGACCTATCAGGCTTGACTGAATCAGACTTTGATTATAGCGAATCAACTTATACAACCATATGGAACGTGTCAGGTCTGATACTCTCGGACGACAATTATACTGCCACTATTTTGGCATCCGCTGTTATTGATACGGGAGGCAATCAGCTGGATGGAAATGGTGACGGCACCGGCGGAGATGATTATACATTTGATCTCTTCCGCCTATTTGGTGACTTTGACGGCAGTGAGAGTGTTGACTTTATTGACTTCTCGGCCTTTGCAGAAAAATGGCGAACTACTGATTGTGTTGAGCCATACTGGTGCGGTGGGGCTGACTGTGAGCCAGATGGGGATGTAGATTTTCCTGACCTTGCCGCATTTGTTCAGCGCTGGCTTGAAGGCGTAGGGCAGTAAATTGAGACCTTCGACCTAGATAGCCAGTGGTCATTGAGGCGCAAGGTTGTTCCAATGTGAGCCTTACGACTTCCGAACGGCGCATACGTACCGCGTATACGTACCACGTGCGCTTGTCAAGCGGGCGTCGGACCACTGAAAAACAGCGTAATTCCAATAATTGCTCTTTGAAAAGAGAATATTCAGGTATGTGTCAGTGAATAAAAGCCCTCGGACATATCAAACTCAATCAAAATGAAAGAGTTGTGCTTCAATGTTTGAAGTTTTGAGGGACTTTCCATGTGTTAAGCCAACATGAAAACCGAGACGAGTCCGTAAACTACGCAGCTCTTTTAAGCCGATACCCAGTGATCCGTGTTTCCTGGAATCGATGATGTTCGATATTACACGGAACCGTTTTTGCGTCACGTTTCGGCTTCTCCGGCTTTTTCTCGTAATAGACATCATCAGGTCGAAGACCATCCAATGTCATGTGTGGCCGCCAGATATTGTACCAGCTCTCAAATTCTTTACAGAGAAAGGTCAGATGATCAAAGTCTTTAATGGTCGGTGCCGATTGTACACGGCGCTCAATACCTGATGGTAAACGGCCAGGACGTCACTTCAATTACGTTAGAGCTGGGCCAGTCGCGGGGTGTCGAAATTCGCATTTCACAATTGCGAAGTATGGTTTGAGGGGGCAGGTGTTTGGTCGGTGGGGTGTGGTAAGTTGAGATACTTTTTCGGGTTCTGGGGGAGCGGAGAAGCTCGATCAACACTCAAAAACGACGTTTTGGCACAGTAAGCACATATAAATAGGGATATTTGGGGCTTATGTGATATTTTTTCTTGAATTTTATTCGATAAGAGTGTATATTTATTATAATAAACTACCAGACTAACAAGAAGTGTTGAGAACTTCGGTTTTGAGTATTCGGGGGATGCCAGCGGTTTTTGTATCCCCTGGGTTGTTGTATATTCGTAAAGGAATTCGCAGTTAAAGAGGAATTGTGCTTTTTTGGAGGACACAAAAGTGGAAACAAAATACATAACAACGAAGGTGGTAATGGTCTGTCTGGTGTCACTTGTGCTGGTGCTGATATCTTTCAATGCCGGGGTCGGAGGGCTTGAGCCGCCCGGTCCGCCCGGTTCGCCCGAGTCGTCGATGCCAAGTCTTGGCGAGATCTATGCGGCGGCTTCGGGGACGCCGGGCGATGTTGCGGCTTATGATTGTTTTTTGAAAGTTGATGGGGTTCTGGGCGAAAGTACGGATGACAAGCATCAGGAGTGGATTGAGCTGCTGTCGTACAGTCACGGCGTTTCGCAGCCGGGCGCAGGGTCGACAAGTGGCGGCGTGAGGCGGTCCGCGGAGCGTTGTGACCACGCGGACTTTTCGATTGTCAAGACGCTGGACAAAGCAAGCCCAAAGCTGGCCCTATTCTGCTGCAATGGCAGCCACATCGGCACGGTGGTTGTTGAGCTTTGCAGGGCAACGGGTGACAAGCAGAAGTATATGGAGTACCGTTTGTCTGATGTGATAGTTACCGTGGTCCGGCCTGGTGGCAGTGCCCAGGGTGGTGAGGCGCTGCCGTTAGAGGAAGTCAGCTTCAACTATGGGAAGATTGAGTGGATATACACGGAGACCGACCATAAAACCGGAGAACCCAAGGGGGACGTTATAGCCCATTGGGACTTAGTGGCGAATAAAGGCAGTTAAAGAATTAAGCCGAAATGAAATTCGAGCTTTCTGAGAGTTGCCCGGGTTAATCCCCGGGCAAAATTCGGGCAGTAGGGAGGCAGGTTAAAATGAGGTCAACAAAGTTACTGCTCGTTGTGGTTTTGTTGATGTTGTTGTCGGCCCCGGTCGGCTTGTGCGAGAATATTGACCCTTATGAAGACGACTCGCAGTACGCCTACGGTGCGAACGTCGGCTGGCTGAACTTTGAGCCGAACGAAGGGCCCGGCGTCACGGTCACCGAGACGGAGCTTAGCGGCTATGTCTGGGGGGCACAAATCGGCTGGATAAACCTCGACCCGAATTTCGGCGGGGTTGTAAACGACGGGACCGGCCGTTTGTCCGGTCACGCCTGGGGCGAAAATGTCGGCTGGATAAACTTTGACCCAAATGTTCCCGACGACCCCAATCGTTATGGTGTTACCGTCGATGAGCTTGGCAAGTTCGCCGGGTGGGCCTGGGGGCAAAATATCGGCTGGATAAACTTCAACTCGGCTGAGCTTTTTGACCAGGGTGTTCGGGCATGCAAGGTGGCTTTTGACGACCTTGCGAATTTTACCGACCACTGGCTCTCAATAGACCCCACTTCGCCCGGCAATCTAATCGCACCTACAGGTGTCGATGAACATGACTACGCGGTCTTTGCCTGGTACTGGCGCTGTTTCTGCCCCGACGGCTGGCAACTTAAGTAGGCCAAGGGCCCGCTCCGTCAACAGCGCTGTGCCTAAGGTATTGGTCCGTGTTCACTGCTTTTGTTCCTGGCTGCGTTTCCACTTCTTGAACTCCAAGACTTCGAGGTATATGCGTAACTGAGCGACATCGTCGCTGCGTCCGTTGCGCTGCATGTAATCAATTGCCTTTTGCAGTAGAGAGATTCCCTCATCGTAGCGTTCCTGGAATTCAAGGACCTTTGCAAGATTGACATAATTGGCCAAATCATCGGGGTTTAGGTCGACAGCCCGTTTGAAAGCTTGGGCGGCGGCACTGAAATCGGCGATTTTGACGAGGGCGCTGCCCAGTCTGGAGTAGAGTTCAGGTGAGTCGGGGTGTTTTTGCGTATCCGTGCGGAAGCCCTGCACCGCCTTGAGTAAATGGTCTGTTGCCTCTTTTTCGTGTCCGGAGTTTTGCAGGGCGATGCCCAAATTGAAATGAACGTTTGGGATGTTGCGTTCTGCTTTGGTCTGTTCGTTGTATTCAACAGCTTTTTTGAAGGCCTCAACGGCTTTGGTGTAATCTCCCTGTTGAGCGCAAAGAAGGCCTATTTCCCTATACGCTTCTATTGCCAGTTGCGGTTTAGCGTGGGCAGCTTTTTTGTAACAGGCGATACTTTTTTGGAGCCTGCCCTGTTTGGCAAGCTTTTGCGCCTCTTTGAAATATTTGTGTGCCAGGAATCCTTTAGCACTTTTGCGAACCACCGGAGCAAGTAGATTTTCAGCAGGGACATAGTCATCGGTCAAAACTATACCGTGGGATTTTTCTTTGAGGTAATCCATACCGGAGCTGCTTAAGCACCACAGTTGGATATCTTCCTTGTATCCTGAGATAATATCCTCGAAGTCGAGCTGTCGTTTAGCGGCAACAACGACAAAGGTATTGCGAGCCCACATGGGCATACGGGCCTCTGTTATAACATAAACTTCAGCAAAGGTTTGCTGCAGGGTATTCACAACAGCACCGAGAAACTTTGCGCAGTCGTAGATGTCTATAAGGGTTACCATATAGACGCCGTCGTCGGTAAGGATATCTGAGATTTTATCATTGAATTCTTTTGTTACGAGCTGGTAAGGTACGGAATAATCATTAATGGCATCTTCGTAGATGAAGTCATAAAGTTTTTTCTTACCGGTCTGACGCTGCTGTTGTAGAAGCTGATGGAGATAATTTCGTGCATCCATCGTGAGGGTTTTAATGGTGGTATCGCGTTTTAGGCCGAAGGCCTGCATAGCCGCCTCTGTGACGCCGGGGTCTATTTCCACCACCTCTATTAAGCTGCCGGGCCACATTTTTTCGACATATCTGGGATATACGTAGCCGCCCCCTCCGATTACCATCACGGAGAGTTTTTCTTTGCCGGCACTGAGACCATGCGTTATGGCGGCGTAAATTTTCGTATAGAAATATTGCAGGTCGGTTATATCACCCATTACTATTTTGCTGTGTGTCAGCTTGTCCTGGACGAACTCGCGTTTGTCGGGGTCTTGGGAGAGGCGTTTGACGGAGACATAGCAGTATGGCGTTTCGTCCTGATATATTACCTGAGGGTCGGGTTGCTCGCGAAGAGACAGGGCTGCAGCGGCAGCTTGACACCAATCCATCGGTGCCATTGCTATTGCCATCGCGGACAGGAATACTACGGCCCAGATGCAGAATGGCCAAAGACGTATAGAGTAAAGAATGGCCATAAGCAAAAGTACCCCGCCGACGACCCAGACAATCTCTACGGTTCCCATCGCACCGATGAGCCAATATCCTGCAGCGAATGTACCCGCGATACTTCCGATGGCTCCCCAGGCATAGATAGTGCCGACGGTTCTTCCAGTGGGCAGGTCCCTGTCGAGCGCCATTTTGGCCACTACGGGACTTATTGTTCCCAATAGCGTTGACGGCAGCATAAAAACAAGGAAAACGTGCGTGAATACTCGCGTCGGCCAACTAAGCTGCCATAACCAGATCCATTCGCCCACAAGGTTGTTGAGAATGACAATAGCTACACACGTACCCGATGAAGCCACAAAAAGCGCTGCCAAGACTTTTCGGGCTTGGAAGCGATCTGCGACTCGGCCCCCAAGGTAGTTACCCAAAGAAATCCCTGCGAGGACCACGCCAATGACCGCCGTCCAGGTGTATAGAGACGATCCGAGGTGCCTGGCGATGAGCCGAGCCGCAACCAGCTCGAGGACCATGATACAAAAACTTGAAATAAAGACTGTCGCACTGGGGATTAACAAGGAAGTCGCCGGAGGAGTTTTGGGATTGTTTTGGGCATTTTCCATAATTATAGAGTTTAAGAACCTTATCGTTGTTAATGCAAGCAAAAAAACCGCTTTAGTGCCGATTTAGGCGAGAGTCCCGCACCTATTCTATTGACGAGCCTTGTAATTCTTAGTATAATATACACGTTGCGATAGGCGGTTTCGCCATACAGGGCATATAGCCAATAAAGGAATATCGCAGCAGGGAGACAGGGTGACGATAAGTTAGTTCTTTACAAATAGCCTGAGTCTCCCTTTTTCTATGCCCGTTACGTCCTCTGTGGCTGGCTGCGCATAGGTTTTCTGTGCAATAGGTGTACGTTAGAATTTGAAGACGGCAAGTATGAGAATCGGTCAGATAAAACAATTAGCCACGAATTAACACCAATGGAAACAAATAAAAGAAAAAAATTAGAGCAAATTCGTAAAAATTCGTGGCAAAAATCTGTCCCGCCTACCGGCGGGCAAAATGGGGTCACAGAACGGGGTTACCCATGAAAAGCGCAGCCATTTTTATCTCTCTGATACTGACTCTCTCTGTAGTCAATGGAGCTGTTCGCGGACCGCGAACGCCAAACAGGCTAAGGCTCAGAAAGGTTCCGTCGCCGCGAGATGAGCTGAAGCTTGAAGAAATCCCTTTTAAGATAGTGTACGAAACCTACCGCAAAACCAACGGCAGAAACAATTGGGAGCTGTACCTTATAAATGCCGATGGTTCCGATTCCGTCAATCTCACCCGGACCCCTGATACCGACGAGATGTATCCGCACGTTTCTCCTGATGGCACGAAGATTTGTTTCGTTTCTGATGAAGGGACAGGAAGAAGAAAGGTTCGAAGTGTCTACTACATGAACATCGATGGGACTGGCCGAGTCATGGTTGCCAAAAATGCTCGCCAGCCCTGCTGGGGTCCGGACGGGAAAAGTATCGCATATCTAAAAGGAGAGTATGAGCGCTATAGTACCAGGGAGTACGCAACCTCGGGACTTTTCATCTATGATTTGCAGACTCGTCAGCATCGGCAGCACCCGAATAGGGCTTTGCACCACATTTATGCGATTTGCTGGTCGCCGGATGGCAACTGGTTTGTTGGTGCCGTGCACGGAGGCATGGATTACAGCGATACCATTCTGGCTCTTGAAGCAAATGGGACAAGAGTCTTCGATCTGGAACGATGGGCGGTCAAGGGCTGTAGGCCCGACCTCAGTCTCGACGGCAAGAGGATAGTATGGGGGGAGACTGATTGGAATCTATGTGTTGGCGATATCGACCTGAAGTCCCGTACCCCGCGGGTCGCTAATATTCGTGATGTTGTCAACTGCCTGCGCAAATCTAAAGTTTATCACGTTGACATCTCACCGGATGGCAGGTATATCGCTTTCAGCTATGGCCCTTTTAAAGGAGGGCAGCAGGTAGCGGGCAAAGCCAGAGGCTGGAATATCTGCGTCGGTGATTTGACAGGCAAATGGGTGCAAATCACCACTGATGGAAACCACAATAAGGAGCCCGATTGGGTGCCGATTGCGGCTCTGAGCCGTTAGGCGAAGGCGAAGTAGAAATAATGTGGTCAAAAAGAATCAAAGCGAAAAAGGAGGCAATATGGCAAAGACTAAGTTGTCTTCAACAGGTATAGGCATTATTTTCCCACTTTTGTTAATTCTCTTTACGGTAAATGAAGATGTTTGCGGGTTACCATCGCTTTCTGAGGAGAAGTTAAAGGAAATCCCCTTTAAAATAGTGTACGAAACCTACCGTAAAACCAATGGCAGGGAGAACTGGGAATTGTACCTGATAAATGCGGATGGTTCCAACCCTGTTAATCTCACCAATACCCCTGATGTGGATGAGATGTATCCCCACGCCTCTCCTGATGGTACGAAAATCTGCTTCGTTGCGGATGAAGGTGCAGGAAACAGGAGAGTCCGAAATGTCTACTATATGAACATCGACGCCAGTGGACGCGTCAAGGTTGCTGATAACGCACGGCAGCCGTGTTGGGGGCCCGATGGGAAAACTATCGCCTATCTAAAGGGAGAATTTGCCCGTTACACTATTAAGGACTACGCCACTAAAGGGCTTTTCTTTTACGATATAGAGACGCGCAAACACAGAGAACACCCAAATAGAAGTTTACATCACCTTTACAATATTTGCTGGTCACCCGATGGTAACTGGTTTCTCGCCACCGTGCATGGTGGAATGGGTTTCAAACATGCAAACCTAACTTTTGAAGCCAATGGAACCAGAGTCTTTGATTTAACAAAGTATGGGGTCACGGGTTGTAGGCCTGATTGTAGTCTCGATGGCAAGAAGATAACGTGGGGATTGACTGATTGGGATTTATGCACGGCCAGGATCGACTTAACATCCTCAGTACCGCGAGTAACTGACGTTCGGCGCGTTATCAAGTGTGGAAAAGAGCATGAGGTTTATCACTCTGACTTCTCACCGGATGGCAGGTACCTCGCATTTAGTTACGGCCCCAAGGCACAAGAGATGGTCGGTGGTAAGGCGCCGGGCTGGAATATATGTGTCAGTGATATGACAGGCAAATGGGTGAAAGTCACCACTGATGGAAACCACAATAAGGAGCCTGATTGGGTGCCGACCGGGACTGTGAGCCGTTAAGTGAATGCGAAACTTACGACAAAAAGTCCTTGTTCAGGAATATAGCGGATGGACATGAGATTTACTAAACTGACCGCACTTGTACCTGCGGTTACGCAAGTGCAGGCAAGAATCTTTTGTCCGTTGCTGATATTATTATTAATGATGCCTGGCTGCCGCCGTGCAAAGGACGCCACCGACGTGCCACAGGTTGTAAAGACAAAGACCGGTATAGAAATGGTTGTACTTCCTGGAGGCTTCTTTGAGATGGGAAGCAAAAAAGGACCGCCTGACGAGTCACCCGTACACAGGGTATGGCTCAGCCCTTTTTGGATGGACAGATTCGAAGTAGTTCAGGAACAATTCAAAAAGTATCAAATCTCTGACCCCTCTCATTTCAAGAATCCAAAGCATCCCTTAGAACAGATAAACTGGACTGATGCAGCCCGATATTGCAATGAGCGTTCACTCGCAGAGGGCCTTGAGCCTTGCTACGATGAAGAAACTTGGAAATGCAACTTTCAGGCAAACGGATACAGGCTGCCGACAGAAGCAGAATGGGAGTATGCCTGTCGGGCAGGCACGAGCGCGAAGTACAGCTTTGGTAATGATGTACGCAAACTCAAAGCATATGCCTGGTTCGCCGCTAACTCATCCGGAAAGACACATCCTGTCGGGACAAAGAGGCCAAATCCATGGGGGCTTTATGATATGTATGGGAATGTGGCAGAGTGGTGCAGCGATTTTTATTCCGAGAATTATTACAAGCAAAGCCCCCGGAAAAACCCAAAAGGGCTGGCGAAAGGCCAGGAAAGGGTCCTGAGAGGTGGCGCATGGAACTGGAGCGCCGATAGCCTCCGGTCATCTTATCGTGCGAGCGACCCTTCTATTGATGATACCTGTCTTGCCAGCGATGCTATAGGCTTTCGCTGCGTAAGAAATGCCCCTGATAACATATCTGCCGAACAGGATACGATAAAAGGAAATCAGCCTCAAAGAACGGCAAAAACAGGATTTGTTTACGATGATATTTACCTCGAGCACAAAACGACCGCAGGCCATCCCGAGGCGCCGCAAAGATTGGTCGCAATAGTCGAGAGGTTAAAAGCGAAGGCCTTGTACTCTCAATTATTCATGCTCACGCCGTCGCCGTCCGCGGTGGAATGGCTTACAATGGTTCACAGCCCTGAGTATATACAGCGGGCCGGAGACAGTTGCGAAGACGGCACAAGATATTTGGATTCCATGGACACTCCAATATCGCCGAAATCCTATGATGTGGCGTTAATGGCCGTAGGGGGAGTATTTTCCGCCATTGATGCGGTTATGCAGAAGAAGGTCACGAATGCCTTTTGCGCTGTCCGTCCCCCGGGTCACCACGCAGTACGGGACGGGGCAATGGGGTTCTGCATCTTCAATAATATTGCCATTGGCGCCCGCTATATTCAAAAAAAATACAACCTGTCAAAGATACTCATTGTGGATTGGGACGTGCACCATGGCAACGGTACTCAAGCAGCGTTTTATGATGACCCTAACGTCTTATACTTTAGCGTGCACCAGTATCCCTTCTATCCGGGCACCGGAAGTGAAGCAGAAAGGGGAAGTGGAAAAGGTCTGAATTACAATATTAACGTGCCCTTGCCGGCCGGTTCCACAGACGCCGATTACCTGCGGGTCTTTGAAGAGAAACTTGAGCCCGCAGCCCTTGCCTTCTCTCCGGACTTTGTGCTTATCTCTGCGGGATTCGATGCCCACAAAGATGACTTGCTCGGCGGTATGAAGGTCACTGCCCAAGGATTTGCGGAACTGACGCAAATCGTCAAGCAGATAGCGGAGAAGTGCTGCGAAGGTCGCCTCGTTTCTGTTCTTGAAGGAGGGTATGATTTGGAAGCACTGGCTGACTCGGTAGAAGCACACATTCGTGTTTTGATGAGAGGGACCCCATTTTGCAAAAAGATCGCAAAATGGGAGCCCAGATAGAAGGACTCGAAATGTTATTTCATACCTGGCCGTTCGTATTATTCTTCCTGATTGCATATCCGACCTACCTGGCTCTCAAGCCAACCAGGTTTAGACTTCCCTGGCTTTTGGCTATCTCCTATTTTTTCTACGCATGTTTCAATCCCCTTTATCTGATTCTGATAGCATATTCGACTATACTTGACTACTCAGTAGTTGCAATCATGGAAAAGAGCAGACGCAGAAAGGTGTGGCTGTCCATAAGCATAGTAAACAATCTCGGCCTGCTGGGCTTTTTCAAATACGCCGGCTTCATCACTGAGAACCTGAACGCTCTCTTATCGTCATTGAATATCCCTTATGTCATCCCCGCACCCGGCATATTTCTGCCTGTCGGCTTATCGTTCTACATCTTCCAGTCGATGAGCTACACCATAGATTACTATCGTGGTAACATAGAAAGGGAGAGGAGCCTCATAAGGTATGCCGCTTTCGTCTCGCTTTTTCCCCGGCTGCTGATGGGACCAATCGAAAGAGCCAGGAACCTGCTTCCGCAGCTACACAAGAGGCCCAGGATTTCCAAACAGGACATCACTGATGGCCTTTCCCTCTTCATTGTCGGGCTCTTCAAAAAAGTGGCCTTGGCGGACTACCTGGCTCTTTACGTGGACAAAGTGTATTCTGCTCCTGACCAATTTCAGTCGCCCGCCTTGATGCTAGCTACTTTCCTGTTTTGTTGGCAGATTTATTTCGACTTCAGCGGCTACACCGACATGGCGCGGGGCGTGGCGCGGATGATGGGCTTTCGCCTGATGCTGAACTTCAATAACCCATATTTAGCAACGAGTCTGGGTGATTTCTGGTCAAGGTGGCACATCAGTCTTTCTTCCTGGTTCAAGGACTACGTGTATATTCCCTTGGGAGGCAACCGCAAGGGGAAGTTTAACACTTACAGAAACATGTTTCTGACTATGGTGATTTCGGGATTGTGGCATGGTGCGGCCTGGACTTTTGTCATCTGGGGCGCAGCGCACGCTCTCGGCCGCTTTTGCACGCGGGAGTTGGAAAGGACTTCGTTCTACAGGGAAAGAATACCCAAATTCGTCAAGCAACTGCTTGTGTTTGTCTTCGTCACCTTTACGTGGATTTTCTTCCGAGCGGAAGGTATCGGTGACGCATGGGTGATTATAACGAGGATATTCACCTCCGGACTGGCAAATCCTTATTGCCCATTGCTGGCTTTGGCTTTGATTTTCTCTGTCTGGCTCTATCAGTTTGCTTATGAATCCAGGGTTAAGTGGGTCCTTGAGCTGAGACCTGTGCGCATAGGAATCGTTGTTCTCATGGTTTTATACCTGGCCCTTTTTGCTCCCTCAGGTGAACAGCCGTTTATCTATTTACAGTTCTGAGCGGTTGCAAAAGAGGTGGTAGTTAATGCAGAAAAAAGACATACTTGACTTGAAAATTCGAAATTCCGTGCCCGAAGGGCACGGCTCGGAAGTCCCTTACGGCTCCAATTGTGTGCGATTATCGGCGCGAGAGTGGCTCATCATTGGAATTATCCTCTCGGCATTATTCTATTTTGTGCCCACACTCTGGGAACGGATGGAGAAATTTGAGCCTGAGCCGGACTACCGCTTGCCTTACGTGTTAAGCAGCGACTATTGGTTATTCGACCGTTATTGCCGATGGGCCACTTCAGAGTACGAGACGCTTGTTATCGGGGATTCGGTCGTTTGGGGGCATTTCGTGTCCGAGCATAACACATTGTCACATTATCTCAACGAAGCTGTCGGCCAGGATCGGTTTGTTAACTTAGGTGTGGACGGCATACATCCGGTCGCATTAGCAGGGTTGCTGAGATATTATGGTAGGGATATCACCGGCAAGAGCGTTATTCTGCATTTTAATCCTTTATGGATGAGCTCCAGGAAGCAAGATTTGCAAATTGAGAAGGAGTTCCACTTCAATCATCCTAAGCTCGTCCCGCAGTTTATTCCAAGCATTCCTTGCTACAAAGATTCGTATTCCAGGCGGCTCTCCGCTGTGGTCGTGCGATATGTGCCTTTCTTGAGCTGGACTTCCCATTTGAAGATTGCCTATTTCGAGAGTATGGACCTGCCCACATGGACACTGGAGCACCCTTACGAGAGTCCCTTAAAGGCTCTTACCCTGCAACTTCCCGCTTCTGAGAATGACGACCAGAACGAACATATTTCCTGGACCGAGAAGGGTATAATCAAAAAGGATTTCCAATGGGTTGAGCTTAAGACGTCATTGCAGTGGAAATCTTTTCAGCAGTCGATCGAGATGTTAAAGGCAAGAGACAACAGGATATTCGTCCTCGTCGGCCCCTTTAATGAGCACATGCTTAAAGGAAAGAGTATCGACACTTATCGAAAGATGAAAAGCGAGATTAAGGCTTGGCTTCAGCGCAACAATGTCCCCTACTATATGCCTGAGGCATTACCCAGTGAGTTTTACCGCGATGCCAGTCATCCGTTGGGTGAAGGATATGCTGTGCTTGCCAAACAGCTCTCTGAAAATGAGTCTTTCAGGTCAAGTATCTTATCCATCAGCAACAATGGCACAGATTAAGAGCTTATCCGAATAACCGGGTCGTTATGAGGCCGAGTCCCGATATATCGGGAAGGCCAAGGCGGCAGGCCAAAAATGCTCGGAGGCGTGGTTTTTTCCACGTTGAGAACGTTTTTGACCGACAACGCAGGCATCGGGCTTTGCAGCCGGCCGCAATAGAGCGGGTTATTTGGATAGGCTCTAAGGCTTTCGCCCAGGGCCACGGGCCTTACAAAAAAAAGCCCCTGCGAGGCAGGCACGAGTGTATTCCTTGAATTGCTTCTTTGTTATGTTTGAAATACTCGCCTTCTACTCGGCAGGGGCAAAACTAAACTGATAGCGGCTCTTTCCTTTATCCTTCTTAGCCTTGACTTGCTATGTCCGCATTACCATCTGACTTGTGGGCAATACCCTTAAGGTGGACAACACAAGTTCAAACTAACATGGCCCTATTGGTCATTTATCAGAGCCGCTTATCTTATTCTCTCAATAGCGCATCGGCAGATTCTGTTCTTGTTCTTGAACCTTTTTATATGCCCGCGCCGCGGATGCTCTCTGCGGGTTTAACACAGGCAAAAATGCCACCGCTCTGAAAGCTTATCAGCCTTTCTACGCTACTCCAAATTCCCAACTTGATAGCTTTCCTCTATTCTCGCAGACTAACCAATTTACCCTGCTTAACCCCGATAATGAGGAATCTTCCTGGCAAAGATTTTTTTTAGCCAGGCAAAAAAATACAGGTATTTTTGCCTTTCCAATTTTGCTGCTCGGCTTGGGTGGGATGGTGGCGAGAAAAAGACACTAAAAGCGTCTAACAGAACCTCTAATACCTTGAGTATTCAACACAGCCGTCATTCCGAGCGAAGCGATACGCAGTATCGCGAAGTCGAGGAATCTGATAAAATGAACTTTTTAACAGACCCCTCGGCTTTGCTTGGGGTGACCATCAAGGAGTTTTGTTATAGGCTCTAAAAGAATCGGCTCTTTTTTCCCTTGACTTGCAGCCCAAGGAGAGACTACAATTCTGTCAAATTACACTTGGGCCAATTCTGAAAGCCTCGATTGTAAAAGCGAAGAAGTATCCGATTCTTGCTATAAGCTTGGCCGTGTGTTTACCGTAGTTGGCAATCATCTAAAAAGTTGGCAATTATCTAAAAAAGATATTGACGAGTATGATTTTTTGGGGATAATGGTGAATCCTTTAGTGTAAGCAAGGATGATATTAAAAGTTAAGTTTATTTATTTATTTTGAAAGGAGACGAATCACATGGTTTGCGAAGAAAAACCTCAGGTTCCGGAAGAGCCTCAACAGGCACCGGCCGAAGCACCTCAAGAGGCACCATCGCAAGAGCCTCAAGATGCACCGGCAGAACCGGAACAAAGTTAGTATTGTTTTTGGGGATGGAGTCAGATGAGCAGTCTGGCTCCATCCTGTAGTTACAGTAGCCGGCTCAGTGCTCGCATTGTGCGCAATAGTGTTACACCAGAGACGCCAATCGCTCATATCTCAATAGTCCGCAACTTTCGTTTATGACGGGTGTGTGCAATTGGAATCACGCTGTGGAAAATAGCGAGTGGCTCAAGCCCAAAAATAACAGGGGCCCCTACCAGGGAAATTCTTTCAGCGCCGTCCCTTTTGCCACAAAATAGACAGGCCGTTCTGACAGTGTCACATTATCGACTTTCAACTCATTGCCTTGCAAATCCACCGCCCGCCAGCGTTTTCCAGTCAGAGATATGTCCCTTCGCTCTGCGCCTTCTTCCATCCATGCGACAATTACTGTCCGCCCGTCGCTTTCGAAACCGTAGGCTCTTATCATTTCAGGGCCTTTGAGGGGACCAAGCGACTTTACCGGAGGCAAAAGCAAATTTGACATCGCCGACTGCGTTACTAACATCTTTCGGGGCGACCCTGCCCACTCGAAAAAAATCCCCGAAAGGCTCTCATTGTTAAGGCTGCCTGGCGTGCCGGAGTGGTAGATGATTTTCTCCGCTCCATAAGCTAATAATAGAGTGTTGAACTTGACCTGCCACTCGGCGGCTTCTATCTCGGAGTCGACCGGCTTAAGCCATGTGCTATGGTACGGCTCAAAAGGCTTGTCATCATCGGCATAGTATGCACCTTCGGTGAACCAGATAGGTTTGTCCGCTCCGGCAGAACGCATTCGCTCACGCAGCCGACGTAATGGTTCTTCATACACTTCAGGCGTTGTTAAGCCGGGGTAGGTATGCAGATTGAGGACATCTACCCAGCGCAGGCCGCCGGCGTCGATAAACTCTTTCGTGTAGGTAGTCGCGCTGCCGGCGATGCCCCCGACGACTAACGCATCAGGGTCAGCTTGTTTCACCGCCTCGTAGGCTGCACGCAGCAGCTCGACATAGTCCTCGACCCGATAACCTTTTCCCCGCGGCAGAGCGTACGAGGTATAAATAGGTTCGTTTAGTATTTCCCACACATGAAGCCGATTCCGGTGGTGTTGCACCGTTTTGCGCACGTAAGTGGCAAACTCCTCCAGATCCTGCGGCATGTAGGCTATCCGCTCCCTGCTGACGGGGTAGCGCTCGCTTATTTCCACCTCGGGTCCGGCGCTTGATGACCAATTACTGGAAGGGAAGGGCAGCAGCGGGAGCACGTTCAGACCTCGTTCCAAAACGCGGTTAATTTGGTAATCCGATTGTGTGAATTCGAATTTTCCCTCCTCCTGCTCCACGTCGTGCCATTTCAGTGACCAGTCACGGAACCAGCAGAGACCGATTTGTTTGCTCAAATCTAATAAGTGCGGCCAGGGGTAAGCATGGTTCATTCCGAACAAACTGTCTGACTTCGTGTAGGCCTCGATAACGGCGAAACGCATCGGCTGGCTAACTACTACTTCCGCACCTTCAGCGCGCAGGTGCAGGCGGTAAAAACCCTTCTGTCGCACGTTGGGGTGAATGGGTACCCTCATCTTCTGACCCGGCCAAATGTCAACCCGAACGGCAGCTTCGTGTACGACGGCGTCATCGAAGTTCGTTGTACGCACGTGCAGCGTAACAGATCGGGGAACCTGCTCGGCGTTGAAAACTGTAGCAGTCATCTTCGGCTCATTGCCGTAAGGGAAAAGGTTTCCTAAGCGCTCCGTTTCTAACCCAACCTCTGCCCTCGTCCTTGGTCGGTAAGGTGTCGCATCAGAGCCTCTCTCTAACTGGACTCCGTCAATCCATACTGTCCCCGCATCTTGTTTCGATGCTTCTAAATCCAGGCCCAAGGCGGCGAAAACCTGTTCAGCCTGTGGTTGAAAGCTAAAAGTGTGCCGCTGCCATTTAGTTGTGAGTTCCACTTCCTGCCGCAAACTTCGTCGGAAGGCTTGCCGTATTGATAGCACTCCGACCGAACCTTTCGAATCAGCCTTCATGTAGGCGGACAGCGTGTAATCCGCGCCTGGCTCCACGGTAATCCAGCCCCGATTAGCCAGCAGCGGAGCTTTCACCGGCACACGGTAGAGTGGAAAATAATCGAAATAGAAGACAGGAATGGTTTTCGGCCTCAGAGCGATTTTGAAACTCGACCTATGAAACTTCCCGGTGGTGGTGTCCACCGTGCCCACGGGCAGATTCAAATTGCCTCCCCAACCGGGTAAGTCGGCAATGCTTCCCCAGCCACTCATCCCACACTCGAAGCTGCTATTGGGTAGAAGGTTCACAGCCGTAGTGGGCAAAACTACTTCCTTGAATCTTTTTGCTATTGGTTTGGATTGTACCAATCGAACGTTGTCCAGCCAGAAGCTTCCTGTTGACGTGTACCAGAATTGAAGGCGGACTTGCTCCGAGATTGTCTCCGTGGCCCTGAAGACAAACTCAAATTCCTTCCACTTACGGTATACGCGGAAAGATTCCCGCAGGCCGCAGTTTCGCCAGGGTTTCATATTCGATATAGCCACCTGAACCGCTCTGCTGGTCATATTCTCATGCTTGGCAGCAAAAGAAATCTTGTACCACTTACCTTTTTCCAGCCGCACGGTGTTCATCTGACAAAGCATTACGTGGCTTGCCGGCGAAAGGCTCCTAAAGTGTGTGCAGTTAAGCTTCTGGCTAAACCGTCCCGCGAACCCTTTATCTCGCTTCCACGTAACAGTTACTCCACTATCCCCTGAGAACTGCCAGGGTTCGGCCATACCATCACCATTCGTATCCTCCTCGAACCCTCCGTTCTTAACCATGTTTTCGTTTTGGATAGCGCTAACCGATGAAGCCATGAAAATAACTAACACGGTCACTAACAGATTTTTCATTTCTACCTCAATTTTTAGCCATGGATTTCACGGATTTTAGTTTTTTATTTTTTATTTTATCCGCGTAATCCGCGTAATCTGTGGTTAATTACTTTCTATTCGACTTCTGCAGAACAAGTTACTCACCTGCCTGCACCTGTGGTTGCCTGCACACGTTACGCAGGCACAGCTGAACCGACATTCCCACATGAGAAATGTCGCTAAAGGCAACGCATCGCATATTGTACGCTATTTTCGAACCTTTCGCACCCCAAAACAAAGACCTACAACCTCGCGCTACGGCAGCCGCGTTTTGCGACGCGAGTCGCTGCGGCTCGTAGGCTCTTATTCATCGTGCGGGAACTTTCAGCTTTTCTTTATCCGATTTAGCGGGTAAAATGAATTGGCAAAGTTGAATTCGATTTTGGGTATTGTATAGTTCGAAAGTGAGACGTCGATGACTGATGCTCGAGAAGGAAACAATAAACGCACAGGTGAGCACGAATCCCCTTCGACCGGCAGTTTTGGACTCAAGATGGGAGAAATTTGATTTAGAGCACACGCATGGGTGATGTTACCCGCATTCTAATTGCAATCGAGCAAGGCGACGCTCACGCTGCGGATGAGCTGCTTCTGGTGGTTTATAAGGAACTGCGCCGTCTGGCCGCTCAGAAGCTATCGCAGGAGCAGCCTGGCCAGACGCTGCAGGCGACCGCTCTGGTCCACGAAGCCTACATCCGGCTGGTCGGGGTGGAAACGCAGAATTGGAGCAGTCGCGGCCCGCTATGAGACGGCGAAGGCTTATATGCGTGTAGGCGACATCCATGATATACTCGGTGAGTATGAGCAGGAGATAGAGGCCTATCGTAACGCACGCCGGGCTTTTGAAAAGCTCGTCGATGAGTTCCCGCAAGCAGCCGATTACAGAAAGGAGCTCGCTGAGAGCAACAATAATCTGGGTTATTCCTATTGGCGTCTAAGTCGATACGAGGAGGCAGAGCAGGTCTTCAGGCGTGCAATCGATTTATCTCACAAGCTTGTAACTGAGTTTGGCCAAGACCCCGCTTACCGGAAGGTACTATCTGACAGTTACCACGGACTGGGGGTTGTGGCAATGGACCAAGGCGAGCTTGACGAGGCGGAGCAGGCCTATCGCAGCGCCTTAGCCATCCGGGAGGAACTGGCCCGCCAGTCTCCCAATGTGCCCGAATACCGGTCAGACCTGGCTGCCACCCACAACAACCTGGCGATTGTGCTAAGTAAGAAAGGCGAGCTTAACAAGGTGGAACAAGCCCATCGCACCGCCTTAGCCATCAAGGTGGAACTGGCACGGGAGTTTCCCAATGTGACCGGATACTGGTCAGACCTGGCTATAAGCCACAACAACCTGGGGGTTGTGTTAGGGAAGAAAGGCCAGCTTAACAAGGCGGAGCAGGCCTATCGCAGCGCCATAGCCATCTGGGAGGAACTGGCCCGGGACTTTCCCAATGTGCTCGAATATAGTCATAGGCTGGCAGCAAGCCACTACAACCTGGGGATTCTGCTGAAAGACAAAGGCGAGCTTGACGAGGCGGAGCAGGTTTATCGCAGCTCCTTAGCTATCCGGGAGGAACTGGCCCGCGAGTCTCCCGATGTGCCCGAATACCGGTCATACCTGGCTGCCAGCCATAACAACCTGGGGGTTGTGCTAAAAGACAAAGGCGAGCTTGACGAGGCGGAGCAAGCCTATCGCAGCTCCTTAGCAATCCGGGAGGAACTGGCCCACGAGTTTCCGACTGTGCCCGAATATAGAGACGGTCTGGCAGAAAGCCACGGCAACCTGGGGGGTGTGTTAGAGAAGAAAGGCCAGCTTGACGAGGCGGAGAATGCCTTTCGCAGCGCCTTAGCCTTCTATGAGGAACTGGCCCGGGAGTTTCCCAATGTGCCCAAATATAGGGACAGTCTGGCAAAAATCCACAACAACCTGGGGGTTGTGTTAGAGAAGAAAGGCCAGCTTGACGAGGCGGTGGAGTACTGTCGCAGCACCTTAGCCATCCGGGAGGAACTGGCCAGCGAGTTTCCCAATGTGCCCGAATACCGGCGCTGGCAAGCCGCGGCCCTCAATAATTTAGGCTTTCTGCTGAAGCAGGACAACAATCGGCTGGAGGAGACAAAGGACTGCTACCTCAAGGCCCTCAAGATTGCCCGGGGACTGGTGAACAAGCTGCCGCAAGTGCCTCCTCATTACCGCGAATGTTTGACCGACATTCTCTGGAACACCAACAACCTGGCCTGGCGCCTTGTCACAAGCCCTGATGTTAAGCTGCGCGACCCCACCTCTGCGGTTGAGTTAGCCGGGAAAGCAGTCCAGGCAGCGCCAGAGAAGGCAGCATTCTGGAACACGCTGGGCGTGGCGCACTACCGGTCAGGACAGTGGGAAGATACAATCACGGCGTTACGAAAATCAAGGGAATTGGGCGCAGGTGGCCACGAGGGGATTGATCTATTTTTCATAGCTATGGCTCACTGGCAACTCGGTAACCAGGACGAGGCCCGCAAGTTTTACGACCGGGCTGTCAAGTGGATGGAGAAAAAGCACGCCGGCACCAATGAAGAAGATAACCGCCGCTTCCGCGCCGAAGCGGCCGAACTGTTGGGCGTCTCTGAACAGCCGATTGGAAAGGAGGTGGTGCCTGAGCAGAACGAGTAAGGTGGGCTTTGACCCATCGTTGTCATTCCGTGCTTGACACGGAATCCATTTAAAAAAGTGGCTGGTGAGCCTTATCTACCAGGCAAAGCACTCACCAGCCTGGCCCGACCCGGGCGGTTTGGTTTGCGCGCCCGGATCAAGGGCTGTTTAATTGTACCGCAAACCGAGAACTAAAACAACATTGGAGGTAATGCCTATGGAAAAAACGTTGTACCCAACCAAAGGGACTGAATTGGGCAATGGATTGAGAAATTCTGGCGGCGGGCGGCGTTCGCCCGCGCCACGTACAGTAAAACCTTTTTTAGGAGAATTACAAATGTTGTGTAACAAACAAACAAAACAAAATCTGGCTATCTTGTTGATAGCCGCAGCGGTGCTGGCGTCAGGATTTGCCCTGACCGCCTGGGCCAAGAAGCCCGACAAGCCGCCCGGAGGCGGCAAGGAAGAACCTCGCTACACCATCGTTGACCTCGGTAATTTTGGGGGCTGGGCCGGCACCGCCTTTAGCATCAACGAATCCGGCCAGGTGGTTGGCCAGTCATATAATGCGGGCAACCTCCAGCGAGCGTTCCTGGTTACGCCGGAAGATAGCGATGGCGATGGTGTCCCGGATACCTGGTTCCGCGACGACAATAGTGACGGAATCAATGATTTGATGACCGACCTCGGAACACTCGGGCTCGGGGGCAACAGTAGTGTCGCTTTGGGAATCAACGACCTCGGGCAAGTGGTCGGTTACTCCTCCGTTTATGTGAATGGAATATATCGTCAGCATGCCTTCCTCCTGACCCCGGAAGATTGCGATGGCGATGGTGTCCCGGATACCTGGTTTCGCGACGACGGTCAGGGCGGCAATGCTCTTATGATTGACCTGGGGACTGTCGGGGGCGACAACAGCAAAGCGTACGGCATCAGCAATTCAGGATACGTGGTCGGCTATGTACCCTGGGGAGCCAACGCCATTCAGGGGGATGCATTCATCATCGTGCCGGAAGATACTGATGGCGATGGTGTCCCGGACACCTGGTTCCGCGACGATGACGGTGACGGATACAACGATTTGATGATCAAACTGACGACGCTCGGGGTCAGCCAGGCCCACGGCGTCAACGACTCCGGGCAGGTGGTCGGGTGGTCATCTGAATACAGCTACCTAAGGGGTCGAGCATTCCTCGTTACGCCGGATGATGTTGATGGCGACGGAGATCTCGACTGGTTCGCTGACATGGACGAAGACGGAATCAATGACCTAATGATCGAACTGGGCCCCTTCCGTGGTGACACCGGTTGCCGTGCTGAGGCGATCAACTCTATCAGCTCTGGTAAGGTGCAGGTGGTCGGGTCGTCATGGTTCATGGGAAGCTCGGTGAGCAGTGGGTGGCACGGCGTCCGGTGGGAGGTTGATGAGTTGGGCAACGTTACGCTCACTGACCTGGGCCACGTGTATCCTACGGACATCAATGACAAAGGCCAGGTGGTCGGATACTGGGGCTCAGGATCGCTTAAGCGTAGGCACTACACCGCGTTGCTCTGGGAAAATGGAACGATGACTAAACTTAAAGACCTGCTCGCAAACAGCGAAGGGATTGGTTACCTTACCGCATTCGGTATCAACGAGTACGGTGAGATTGTAGGCACCATCTATGGTGACGATTATCGGCACGCCTACATTGCCCTTCCAATTCCTGCTGCCCCGTAGAGCAGCCAATGTCGGCAACGGCGAGTCGTGCTGAGCTGAGAGATTAACAATCGGCCGGTGGGTTGGTTCGGCCAGACCGAACCCTCACCGGCCACATCCTACGGATAACTGGTTTGCGCACCCGCCTTAAAAGCTAAAAGTTCAAAACTAAAAACTGTCGAATTTAGGGTTCGGCAACTTTTCCCGAAAGACACAGGCCAGCAGACATCCGGTAATGAGACCGGAGCTTTCCCGAAAAAAATGGGCTTTCAGTCCAGTCACTACACCTTTTTGACGCCCATGCCATCGAGCATCCCCGGTGTCCTTGCCTTTATGCCGGGGATTTAGATTACAGCTTTTTCTCACGCTCGCCACGGGCGTTCTCTGCTTATGTTTTTTAATATATTTTTTGTAATAATTACATCTTCTCGAATCTGAAAATCAAACATTCCCACACAAACAAAATCGGCTCCATTTTCAAAAGCATACTTAAAACCTTCTCTGGGATGGGTAACCCCTGCACCTAAAACCTTATAAGCAATCCACGGCTTCTTCACTTCCTTCATGAATTCGATAGTCCGTTGCGGGGTAGCACAGTTATAATTCACATTATTTAAGGTCTTGAAATAAAAATCGGGCTCTATTCCCTCTTTTTCGCACGTCGTAGGCACGTCTATTGAATGCCCCCCAACGCCTGCGATTAATCCATTTTTTTTGATAAAGTCGACAACCTTTCCGAGCAGGTCAACACGACCATCTTTGACAAAACTATCTCCAACGCCGCCCTGTATAAAAGCTCCAACAGCTCCATTATCGACGGCCTTTTTTATACTGCTTGTCAGGTCATTTACTCTCGGGTTGGTTTGTGCAATCCACTGAATTCGGCCACCCCTTTCGTTCCAATATTTGTTGAGGATTCTAACTGTATTCTCAACCATATTATCGCCTGCACCGCCACGCACATTTGCTATGGCGGTATTTACCCCGTTTTCTTCGCTTATCTCGTAAGTTTCAATGACTTTTTCATCGGTAAAATAGTGCTTTAATAATTCTGATACGTAGACTAAATCTCTGCTGTGTGCATAGCCGTTGGTTAGATTGCCGCCGCAGATTAACCTGCTGATTTTAACATTGCCGATTTTACCCATCGGCATACCTTTAACAGAATCGGCTGGCGCGGCAGCGCGAGGCTTTTTCGTTGCTGCCAATAGAGCTTTTTCCTCAAGACTCAAAGCCGACGTAACTGCTGCGGAAGTAACGATGGATTTTTTCAAAAACTGGCGGCGATTCAGGCATTTCGACATTTTTGACCTCTCTTTAATTATGGTTCAAAAGTTTTTTTGGTAGTCATGCCCGCGATTCCAAGCCAAAAGTAGTAATATTAAGCGAATTGTAGAAATTTTCAATAATTTTGGCAAATTTGCCGAAATTTTATTTGGCAGGGAATTTACTTTGTGCTAATATTAGGGATAGAAATAGGTAGGTTTGAAAAGTCTATTATTATAATTTAAGCCGTCATCATATTCGATTTGTATCTCATATCCTTAACCTGCCTGCCAAAAAGAGGTTCTTTGCAGCGCGGCTTGGTTTCGTATCCGGAGTTTCTCGACAGTTTACTTGACTGTGACGTTCAAAAGTCATATACTTCGTCCGGCTTAAGTGACTTTGCCGGAGGCGTAAGTGATGTCAAAAGGCCGTTCTATTACCGTAATTTCGCCAAATTACCAGCAGATAGCGGTGTGCGCAGTGTGAAATATTAACAATTTTTGAAAGGGTGAAACAATGAAAACGACAAAAATGTCAACAATTTTGGTTTTGGGCCTTGTGGTCTGGCCGGCATCAATGGCCTGCGGGGATATATCTCTGACGGTGAACAACCAGCCGCTGAATTCGGTTACCCTGAAGCTGGGCCAGTCGTACAGTGTTGAAGTCGTGTCAGCCGACAATAAGTCCTACGTGGCGTATGTCGGCTTTGATTATGGTCTGATCCTCGGCAGTTTTTCACATCTCGAGACTAAGCCGGAAGCCGGTAACTTTGCCACTGCAGCAGAATATGTGCCACCGACTTTCTACGGCTACTATCTTAACGCTGCCGGGTTTAGTCCCGTGCCATCTGCCGGAGTTCATTTTGTCTTCGAATACGTGGTGCAACAAGTTGGTGAAACCGATGTGAAACTTTATGATGAGACTCTTACATCGGTGATAGATTCGGTACACATCACGGTTATCGCTGCGCCAATGCGGACTGGCTTTACTTACCAGGGCCGGCTGATGGACGCCAACAGGCCGGCAGATGGCCTCTATGACTTCCAGTTCAAGCCCTACGATAGTCCTGACCCCGTGTTTGCCATGCAGTTGAGAAGCACGATTGACATAGATGACCTTGATGTCATAGACGGCTACTTTACGGTGGAACTGAATTTTGGCAGTGATGTGTTCGACGGCGATGCACGCTGGCTGGAGATTGGCGTTCGGCCGGGGGACAGCACCGGCAGCTTTACCACCCTCAGTCCGCGGATAGAGATAACACCCGTACCATACGCACTGCAAACGCGTGGGATATTTGTAGACAATATCGGCAATGTCGGCATCGGGACGACAAGCCCTGAAAAGAAGTTGCACGTAGACGGGCAGTCGAGGTTTTCTGGAACGCAATCGGCTTTTGAGATCAACGCGGATACAACGGCGAATACTGTGCAGTTCTTTGCGGACGGGACAGATAAGTTGTATTTCGGAAGCAAGATGGGGTCGAGTTTCATTTACTTCGACGGTGACGCACTCTGCGGGATTGGAGATTTCAGCCCGGATGCAAAATTTGAGGTCAGCGCTGACGGCGGCACCTCAGATCTGTTCATGCTTTCGAGCGACGACGAGAACGACGGGGATCTGTTTACTGTTAAAAACGCCGGCAACGTCGGCATCGGCACCACCAGTCCCGGTGCAAAGCTCCACGTAACCACTTCTGATGTCAACGCTGTCCGCGGCGAGGCCACTGGAACCGGCAATGTCACCAACTATGGCGGATACTTTCAGGCCGCAGGCATGGGGGGCCGGGGCGTCTACGGCGCAGCTACCAGTACAGAAGCAGGTGCCGCCAACTACGGCGGCTTCTTTGAGGCCGCCGGCAGCAATGGCCGGGGCGTCTACGGGTATGCCACGGGCAGCTCCGCCTGGGGCAACTACGGCGCGGCTACGAGTACGGAAGTGGGTGCCCTCACCTACGGCGGCTACTTTGAGGCCGCCGGCAGCAATGGCCGGGGCGTCTACGGCTGTGCCAGTAATACGGGCGATCACCGCAGCTACGGCGGTTACTTTGAGGCCAGAGGCACGCAGGGCCGGGGCGTCTACGGCGCGGCTACGAGTACGGAAGTGGGTGCCCTCACCTCCGGCGGCTACTTTACAGCAGCAGGCGACACAGGCTTGGGCGTCTACGGCTGTGCCAGTAATATGGGCGATTACCGCAACTACGGCGGCTACTTTGAGGCCGCCGGCAAATATGGCCGGGGCGCCTACGGGTATGCCACAGGCAGCAATGGCCGGGGCGTCTGTGGTGAGGCCGCGGGCGAACGTGGCTCCGGCGGCTACTTTGTCGCACGTGGCAGCGATGGCTACGGCATGTACAGCGTGGCCATAGGCAGCTATAGCACAGCCGTCTATGGCTGGGGACAACAATATGACTTTTATGCCGCAGGCGATGGGATTAATTATGGCTCACCTTCTTCTATCCGTTGGAAGAGCGACATTCGCCCCATCGACGACCCGCTGAACAAGGTCATGAGTTTGCGGGGCGTCTACTTTAATTGGGACGCCGAGCACGGCGGAGAGCACGATGTGGGTATGATCGCCGAAGAGGTCGGAGAGGTGCTGCCGGAGATAGTGGAGTACGAAGCGGACGGCAAATATACCAGCGGCATGGACTATAGCAAGCTGACGCCGCTTCTTGTCGAAGCCGTCAAGGAACTTAAGGGAGAAAATGACAGATTGAAAGAAAGAGTGGAAGCTCTGGAAAGAACGATACACCAGCTTGCAAAAGTGAAGGAGTTAGAGCTATGAGGCTTGACAAGGGCATTTTGACAAATATTGTACTCCCAGTTCTCACCATTTGTTTACTGCTGCTTTCACCTGCATCGGCCCAAACCGGCGGACACTATGAGTTGAGCTGGAGTACGATTGACGGCGGTGGTGGAGTAAGCAGTGGTGGGCAATACGAACTTGTCGGTACGATTGGTCAGCCGGATGCGGCCTGGAGCAGCGGCGGCAGCTATGAATTGCTCGGCGGCTTCTGGCCGGGTGGGCCCTTGTGTATAGTTTCTTTTGACGACTATGCAAGATTCGCTGAACTATGGCGTCTTGAGGGAACTGGTCTGCCGGCGGACCTGGACGGCAGCGGACACGTAGACTTTGGCGACTTGGGTCAGTTTGCTGATTTATGGCTGCGCTGCTGCCCGACGGGCTGGCCGTTGAGGTGAGAGTAAGAAAACCCGCAGTGAAATTGCGAGCCCAATACAGAGATTCTTCGCGGAGTTTATCCTTGAGCGAAGTGAAGGGCCCACGATGACATTTTCGTATTGCGTTGGCTCATTGCTTTCACTTGCCAGAGGGCTTGATCTGTGCCTTCTCTTGCTCTGTGAACTTACTATTTGCGATAGGGCCGGGTTCCCAGCACTGCTCCAGCTTGCTCAGCTTTGGCTTTCGGACCGGAATGACAAAGACTTCCTGGCCGTCCGCATTCTTCTCTACCCGTCCGCCGGCGCGCTTGACCGCCTGCCGGACAAGTTTTTCGCACACATTGACCAGCGTCGGGAAGTTGTACGGCGTATGGCTGAACTTGCCCTCCGGATTCAAAGCGGATTTGAACCTTTCAGGCAGATTCTTAAACCCCATCGTCGTAAACAGCACACCACCGGAGTTCGATGGGTTGCAATCGGAGTCCTGTCCGCAGCGGGTCGAGATAATGATTGTTTTGTCCGGGTCTCCTTTACCGTACAACAGACCCATCACGATGTAAGCCCCGTTGATTTTGGCGTCAATATTAAATTCGCCCTTCGGGCCGCTGCAGGAGAAGCGGCGATACGCTGGATTCAGGTGATACTTTTCGTTGATGAGCTGCCAGGTTTTCTCCCAGTCGTTCGGGTTCTGCTTGTACCACACAAGCACGTCACGGATACATTCAGCGTATTGGCTGTCCCGGGGGATGGATTTGAGAGCGGTGCGGACGATCCTTTCCATATCATTTTCAAAGAAGGCCTCGGCGTACATTGCGCCGACGAACTGACCGCCGTACACTCCGTCGCCGTAGTTCATCAGCCGGCCGAATTTTTCACCGAGCTCGATGACCACGTTCGGCAGACCCGGCGCAATCAGGCCCGAGTAGTCCGCCTCTATCTGGTAATCGATGTCGTCGGCGTGCCTGTTAAACTTTGGGTGGCCCGAGTCCGGTGGAGCAATCCCTTTCCGCAAATTATCACGGCCATTCTTGTTGGCATGCCAGAGGTTGTAGCCGCTGTTGGCAAAGTCGATACCCGCCTGTCGGAGCGAACAATCCAGCCCATACTGCTCCAGCGTGTGTAGAAACGTCATTTCAACGTAGATATCATCCTGCCCGAACTGGTTGATCATTTCCGGACGCCACTTTGGCATCTTGTCGGCAGGCATGATTACGCCTTTGTAGTGAAACTCGGTAGGTCCTCCCCAGCCTACGCCCGCCATTTGCCCGACCCAGCCTGCCTTCATCTTGTCCGCATAATCCTCGACGGTTATGCGGCGAGCGGCCGGACCGATACCAAGACCACGCAGCGCATCGCCCTGACAGCCGGCAACAAATACTAAGCCCAAGCTCACCACAGCCACCATCGCAGTTGTCAGGAAACCTTTAGCCATTTTGCACCTCCAAAGCATTAACCTCTTTCAACAAAACATGACCGATTGACCAATTTAACAGATTGTTTTTGCGTATCGCATATATCATATTGGGTATATCGAATAAAGTAAAAAGTAAAAATAACATTAAAGAATTTGGGCCTGGCTCGGTGAATGAGGAGGCGTCGGGTTTGAAATTGGGTTTGATTGGCTTTGTATTGGGTTTGTTTTCAAAAAGTGCCCAATTTAACTTATTTTCATAATCCTTTGTTAAGAAAGTAGTTACGTTAATTTGGGCATTTAGCAAATTGGCTTTGATTGGGTTCGTTTGGGTTCGTATTGGGTTCGTTTTGGGTTCGTTTTTCCCGCGTCCACTAAGTGTCTTATTTTCATAATCCCCTGTTAATACTTTATTTACGTTCATCTTGACTTTTCGGAAATTGGGTTCGTTTTGCATAAAAAGGTTGATTTGTAGAGACATCTTTACAAGTGTAAAGATGCCGAAGGCACGTAAATAGTTCATTAATCGCGGATTGCGCAGATTAAACAGATTTTTGGCCATTAATAAGCCTGCTACTACTACAAAACCATATAATTGTGTTGGCTGTATCATCATATTGGGTAAGGAGTTATATAGTAGTTTGAAATCCGAAATCCTTAATTTTCAAAACAAAGGCTTCGGGATGACGGTCCCGAAATGAGGGCTGTAAAAAAAAGACGTCCCTCTATAATTGCACGAATGTGCGCGTTTGATTCGAAAAATGGCTTGTTTTTGACAGGATTTACAGGATTAACTTGTTGTGGGCAAAGCAGTTAAAATTTTTTTATTTTTTTCAGATTTGGCCGATTACTATGTGCGCTTTTGGTCGCGCATTTTACCTATTTTAACGCGACAGGAAGGCACAAAGAATATAGCCACAGAGGGCACTGAGAGAAAAAAGTTTATCAGGTAATCAGGTAAACAGGAAGTGGATATCAGGGGAACAGGATATCAGGAGTTTTGGCCGCGAAAAGGCACAAAATGCACAAAAGAGACAAAAAAATGACCAAAAAAGTGCTTTATTAACCACAGATTTCACAGATTTTTAACCGCAGATTGCGCAGATTATTAAGGATTACAGGCGGTGGAAGACCCCCTTAGAGTGGAGGGCACTCTAAAAAAGGGGGCAAGCGGTTTTTTGGTTTTGACTTTTGGGGGTGTTGGGGGTCCGCCTGAGGCGGATAAATCCGCCAGAAGAAAGGCGGATAAATGTTTTGGGGTGGTAGGAGGGACTAAGTGGATCCCCGCCATATCAATGATTAAGGATAATTGATGATTGATTATTGTTGGAGATTCTTCGCCTTAGTAAGGAATATCGAATATCGAACAAGGAATTTCGAATGATGAAGGGAGAAACGCTGGGTCCCTGCCATATCAATGATTAAGGATAATTGATGATTGATTATTGTTGGAGATTCTTCGTCTTAGTAAGGAATATCGAATATTCCTTCGACTCCGCTCAGGATAAACTCAGAAATAAAACCGCTGCAAGGAATGTTGAAAATCGAAGTGAGAAATGCTGGATCCCTGCCTAATACATGCAGGGACTCGGGACTTAGAAAAGGCGGATTTTTGTTGACAATGGGATACTAAAGCCATATCATTATATTGATTTTAATGGTTTTGTGATAGGAAGAGCGGTGAAAAAAACGCGATTCTATTGTCTCAGTTCTGGGAATTTTTACGAAAAGGTATCGGTGCGCACAGTGTGCACCGTCAACCATTAATAGTTCCCTGCTGGAGTTTATCCCGCACAAGGATGCGGGGCGGGGACAAGCTTTGAAAGGAGAAAACAATGAAAAGTGCAAAAATGTCAACAATTGTGGTTCTGGTTTTTGGCCTGATGGTCTGGTCGGCGTCGATGGCCCACGGCAAGATACATCTGACCGTGAACGGCAAGCCGCTCGATTCAATTACGTTAGAGCTGGGCCAGTCGTGTACTGTCGAGGTCGTATCGGATGACAGTACGTCTTACGAGGATGCTGTTGGCTTTGGTAATCCTGATGCGCCCCGGCCTCAGATACCCCGGGTTCTTGGGGATTTTTCGCATCTTGAGACCAGGCCGGAAGCTGGTAATTCCGCCACTGTAATAAAAATCACTGATCTTTATTTTTACGGTTATGGTGTTAAGGCTGCTGGTAGGGGTATAACACCCGGAGTTCATTTTGTCTTCGAATACGTGGCGCAACAGGTCGGTGAAACCGATGTGAAACTCTACGATAGTACATTTACGAATGTGATAGATTCGGTACACATCGCGGTTATACAGCCTCAACACCTGAGGGTAAACGGCCAGGACGTCCGTTCAATTACGTTAGAGCAGGGCCAGACGTGTACTGTTGAAGTCGTATCTACCGTCAGTACGTCTTACACAGACTATGTCGGCTTTGATAATGGCGTAGTCCTTGGGAGTTTTTCGCATTATGAAACGACACCCTTGGCTGGTGATATGGCAAGAGTAACAGAATATAATAAGCCGGATTTTTACGGCTATTATGTTGTGGCTGCCGGGTTTAAACCCCCGCCATCTGCCGGGGTTCATTTCATCTTCGAATACGAGGCACTACAGGTCGGTGAAACGGATGTGAAACTCTATGACGAGACACTTACATCAGAGTTAGATTCTGTACACGTCACGGTAATGACTCCGGCGCCAATGGGCACGGCCTTTACCTATCAGGGACGTCTGCTGGATGCCGGCAGCCCTGCGGACGGCCTATATGACTTTGAGTTTAAACTCTATCGCGCCCCTAATGGAGGTATCCAGGAAGGAAATGCGATTGATATAAACGATGTTGATGTTATCGATGGGCAGTTTGCAGTGGAATTGGATTTCGGCAGCGATGTTTTTGCCGGCGATGCCCGCTGGCTCCAAATCGGTGTTCGGCCAGGTGACAGCAGCGGCGGCTTTACCACTCTAAGTCCGCGGCAGGAGATAACACCTGTGCCTTACGCTCTGCATGCGTCGAGCAGTAAGGTAAAACAGCTTATTGCGGATTTTGTAGTTGCTTCCGGCGAAAGTGTTACTGCCGGGGATGTGGTCGTTTTCCTTAACGGATATGTTCAAAAAGGGTTTGCTGCGACAGGCGATAGGATTAGCTGTGGCTCAGAGTATGTGTTTAATCCATCCTACACCGGTTACATGTCAGCTGCCGCCCTGTCTTCAACCAAATTCGTGGTGGCCTGCATGGATAAGGGATACTATGATTACGGCATAGCGGTCATCGGCGATGTTTCAGGTAGTAGTATTACCTATGGCTCAAAATATGTGTTTGACCTCTTCACTGGCGCCATCTCAGTTGCCGCCCTTTCTTCAGATAAGTTCGTGGTGTCCTATAGGGCTACTGGATACTATGATTACGGCGTAGCGGTCATCGGCGATGTTAGCGGTAATACTATTGCCTACGGCTCAACATATATATTTAATGAAGCTACGACTGACTGGACCAAAGTTGCTGCCCTTTCTTCAACTAAGTTCGTGGTAGCTTACAGGGATTATGGCAACTTTGATTACGGCACGGCGGTCATCGGCGATGTTTCAGGGGATAGCATTACGTATGGCTCAGAATATGTGTTTAACCAAGCCGTCACTTCCCACACCTCAGTTGCTGCCCTTTCTTCAAATGAGTTCGTGGTAGCCTATAGGGATGGAGGTACTAGCGGCACTGCGGTCATCGGCGACGTTTCCGGTAATACTATTACCTACGGCTCGGAGTATGTGTTTAGCTCAGCCGGCCCCTACTGTATCTCAGTTGCCGCCCTTTCTTCAGCTAAGTTCGTGGTAGCTTACAGGGTTTATGGCAACTTTGATTACGGCACTGCAGTCATCGGCGATGTTTCAGGTAGTAGTATTACCTATGGCTCAGAATATGTGTTTAATCCAGCCCCCACCGGCCCATACATTGGAGTCGCTGCCCTCTCCTCAACCAAATTCGTGGTAACATACGAGGATGAGGAGGGATACTATGATTACGGCAGGGCAGTCATCGGCGATGTTTCAGGGAATAGTATTACCTATGGCTCAGAAAACGTGTTTAATGAAGCCTTCACTGGCTCCATCTCAGTTGCTGTGCTTTCTTCAACTAAGTTCGTGGTAGCCTACAGGGATGAGGGCAACTCTGATTACGGCACGGCCTGTATCGGAACCCTTCTTGCTGGCAATATAGTAGGAATTGCTAAGGAATCAGCAACAGATGGCCAAACAGTCCCTGTAATCATTGACGGTGTTTCCGACGTGCATTCGGGTTTAATACCGGGAGTAGTTTATTATAGAGATGCAAATGGCGATTTGACCACTGACCAAACTGTTTACAGGGTAGGTCTGGCTATCTCTTCTACCGAGATTCTTTTAGATAGATAGAGACAATGATGACCAATTCTTTTAAGATGTGATGTGCAAAAAATCAGGAGTTTCACAATGAAAACGATTATTGAAAATGGTTTTATCACGTTGGTAGCGGTATTGCTTTTAATGTATTCATCGGCTTTGGCGATGAGCGGCGGAGACTATGAGTTGAGCTGGAGCACGATTGATGGCGGAGGCGGGCGGAGCAGTGGTGGGCCATACACGCTAACGGGCACTATTGGTCAGCCGGATGCGGCCTGGAGCAGTGGCGGCCAGTATGAGCTGTTAGGCGGCTTCTGGCCGGGCGGGCCGTTATGCTTTGTTGACTTCGCCAGCTTTGCAAAATTCGCTGAATGGTGGCTAGAGCCGGATTGTAAAGAAGACAATAACTGGTGTGGTGGAGCGGACCTTGACAAGTTGGGTAACGTTGACCATATCGACTTAGACCTGCTTGTAAAGCAGTGGCTGTGCTACTGCCCGCCGGGCTGGCCGTTGAAATAAGACTAACGGATGACAGACGACGGACGAGGGACGACGGACGATTGATGACTGACGATAGACAACGAAGAGGGTTTTAATAGATTCCTCTGCGATCGGAATGACCCCGCACCTATTGCCCAGCACCAAGTTACGCAAGTTTGCTACTTGGGGCGGGACACGACGGCAGAAGCCTATCCTTCGATTACACTCAGGACAGGTTTCGTGCGGGGCAAGCAACGCCCGACAGTGCCGGGGGGGGGTAAAAAGGACAAAAAAACCCCACCGCAGGGGTGGGGGCTAACCTAAAGAAGGGGGCAGGGGTGGGGAGGTTAATTCAAGACCTATCACCCCGGAAATTGCGGTGCTGTTGCCGGACGTCTATTACCCGACGCCGTTTCGGAAAAAGCACATCAAAAAGATTATTTTACACCAAGTGCGTCAATATTGCAATAAACTCGTATTTTGGGTATTTTGACTGAGGTATTTGCGGCTGCTTTAGAAAAATCGACTTATGACAGTTTCCCTTAAAAAACAGCTTGCATATTTGCAACAACCAATATATAATTAAAATGCAGGACTATTTTATGGGGCGAAAGGAGGCAGCTCCGATTGACGGCAACGGAATAAAAATTATGAGATATGGAACTGAAAAACGATGGTTACTGCCGGCGCTGATTGTCCTGGGCGTGTTGGTTGTGCTTTTTATAGGCAGCAAATTAGGCTCTCCGGCGACTGCCCAGGCAGAGCTGCAAACCGGCACAGACAGTGGGATTTTAGTGATTCCGGTCCAGATCGGACGCGATAGCTACGGGCTTGCGATGGTCGATACGGTTGGCCAAACCCTGTGGATCTACGAGCTGAACAGCCGTGGACCCGCCCACAGTCGCCTGAATCTATTAGCAGCACGAAGTTGGCGATACGATAGACTGCTGCAGCAGTACAACACCGCTGAGCCGAAACCGGAACAGGTCAAGATACTGCTGGAAAATTTAGGCCAAATGCAAAAAACGCCGAAGAAGGAAAAGCAGGATTCAGAAATGGACATTCTGGAAATAGCCGAGCCCGAGAGCAGAAAATCCGGTGGTTAGCGGGTTCCCGTTTCACCTGTCCGGAGCAAATCTATCGATTTGCGAAAGATTGCAAAATGGGAACTCAGTGAAAAAATAAAAATTCTTAAGTTTTTTGGCGAAAGCTAAAAAGGTATGTAAGGCCAAGTTGTTGGCTTGTGGGAGAATAAGTAACTATGGCTACTATGTTCTATTCATTAAAGGAAGTTGCTGAGAAACTCAGTAAAACAGAGGATGAAGTAAGAGAAATAGCCAGGCAGGGCAGGCTGCGCGAGTTCCGTGAGGGCCCGAATTCGCTGTTTAAGGCCGATGAAGTCGAAGCATTGATGTCCGACACAAGTATTATGCCATCCACAGAGCCGCCTGCACCGTCAGAACAGAAACCAGAAGAGGATGAGATTTCATTGGCCCCGGAGCCAGTTGTGACACCGGAGCCAACCGAGATTCCGGTGCCACCTGAGACACCAGTGCCGACTGAGGCTCCGGAGCTAATCGAGACTCCACAGCCAACCGAGACTCCGGCTCCGGCCGAGACTCCCAAACCTGCTGAGCCCCCGGCTCCACCATCTGAGACTCCAACGCCGCCTGAGACGCCGGAGCTAATTGAGACGCCGGAGCCAGTTGTGACGCCGGAGCTAATTGAGACGCCGGAGCTAATCGAGACTCCACAGCCAACCGAGACTCCGGCTCCGACCGAGACTCCCGAACCTGCTGAGCCCCCGGCTCCACCATCTGAGACTCCAACGCCGCCCGAGACGCCGGAGCCAACCGCAGCGCCAGAGCCAATTGTCACGCCAGAGCTAACTGAGACGCCAGAACCAGCTGTGACTCCGGAACCAACTGTGACTCCGGAGCCAACCGCGGCACCACTGCCGGATGATAGTCTGGGGCTAATTGAGATTCCGGAACCGGATGTCACTCCGGAGCCGACCTTGGCGCCGGAGCTAAGCGGCACACCAGTAGAAGAAAGCGACCTGAGCGCCGCGGACACTGCCATAGCAGGCTCAGGTATCGACGTCCTCGATGAAACCGGCAGCCGTGCGCAGTCAACAGATGACACCGTAATAGAGGCCAAAGACACAACGGCTGAAACGCCATTGCAAGAGATTGAGGAAGATGTAAACCTGGATAGTTTTGGCAGTGGCTCGGGTCTGCTGGACCTCTCGCTGCAGGCTGACGATACTTCATTAGGCGGCATTCTTGACGAGATTTATGCGCCCGAGGCCGACGAAGGCGAGCAGGCCGGGGAAACAACTGGTTCAGCAGTGGAAATGGCCGCTGAGGCAGCGCAAATGCTGCCGGAAGAGGAGCTTACCGCCCCAGAACCGGCCCCAGCGGTACCGGCAATAGCTCAAGCGTATGTCGAGCCGGAGCCGGATACGGTAAGCAACACGCTCGGGATTGTGCTGTTTTTGCCCTTGTTGGCCATTATTTACACAGCGATAGTGGCGGTGACAGGTTTCAGCGATATTATGCCTTCAATCCTGGAAAAGATTCAGGGTATAATCTGGTACATCGCGGGCGGCGCCGTTGTGGTAGCAGTCTTGATAGTCGGGGCCGCTTTCATGCTCAGCGGCAAAGCTGCTACAGCGGGCAAAAAGAAAAAAGCCAAGAAAGCCAAAGAAGCCCCGCCGCCGGCTCCAGAGGACGCGACCACTTAGAAACTATCTCAAAACTGTCACCCCCTCGGCAAACTCGGGACAGGCTCTGAGCCTTTCGCTTCGCTCGAGGACAGGCTCCGCGAAAGGTCTGGTTGTTTTCCTCTCAGCCATTGCTTTTTCATGTTGACAAAATAAGGCCTTTAATGTATTATAATATGTTGGAGTTTTGTTGCGAAATGCCCTTTTTTTGAAAAGGTGCGGCTATGGACTCTCCAAAAGATAGACCATCCTGGGAATTCAGTTGGCGTTTTATCGTCATTTACGCCGGATTAATGGTTTTGGCCCTGGTGCTTGTAGTGGTCACGCTCTTGACCGACATTTTCCGGACGTCTGAAGAGGGCCAAATACCGCCGGTCGTATGGCTCCTTGTCGCGGCGGTACTTATGATTGCGATTATAGCAGTGCTCTCAAAAATACTTAAAATACTTGAAACAGTTCAAGGCAACGGTACAAAGCTCGAAAGGTTGATCGATGCTCTGGAAAAGAACCGCTCCGTACTCACACAAATCAATCAGAGTACTCACCTTAGCGAAGCGGCAAAGGCAATTGTATTCCGCGATGCAGACAGACAGTCTCTTAGAGAAGCCGTTCTTGATAAGCTCCAACAGCATGATTTTGATACGGCCTATGAAATAATTGATGAAATTGCTCACCGTGCAGGATATAAAGAGCTGGCTGAGCAGTTGCGAGCCGAGGTGGATAAATACCGCGGTGCGACCGACCAGGGACGGATAGATCGGGCTATCGCGGATATCGAAAGGCTATTCGAAAGCTATCAGTGGGCCAAGGCAAATGCCGAGATTGAAAGATTAATCGGGGTTTATCTCGACCCCGAAGAAGCAAAAGCAATACGACAAAGACTGCTTGATAAAAAGAGAGAACGCAAAAAAGTATTGCTCAACGCCTGGGATGATGCCGTAAAGCGCCGGGCCACCGACCGCAGCCTGGAGATTCTAAAAGAGCTTGACCTCTACCTGACCCCTGAGGAAGGTTTGGCCTTGCAGGAAGCAGCAAGGGATGTTTTCAAGGACAAGTTGCACAACCTCGGCGTCCAATTCTCCCTCGCCGTCTCCGGAGAGCAATGGGGCAAAGCGCTTCAGATTGGCCAGAAGATCATTCGCGATTTCCCAAACAGCAGAATGTCTGTGGAAATCCGTGAAAGAATGGATGTCTTGAAGCAAAAAGTCCGGTAGCAGGGCAGTTAAACAAACTGTTGATTTTTATCTTATTGAAAATCGAACAGGGATTGAGTCTTAATCATTGTTACCTGTTCCGGATAAGCTGCAAAAGTGTGGATGTGCAGCTCATTTCGTCTTGCCTCGAAGTCAATATAGCAGAAGGGCTGCAGCCCCCCGATTTCTAAACCCGGGAACTTAACGAACACACCGCGGTTCCGGGCGAAGCGGTCAAGGTCGACATAGCTCTGCCGATACAAATTCGGACTCATCTTCTCGACCTGAAAATCGGTCATATAACTTAACCCTTGGCTCAAAGTGCATTTGTGAGAGCGTGGGCCGCGGAATTGAAAACGCTCAATCAAGCCGCGAGAGGGAAGCATCTGGCCGGGTGTACTTACAACCTCAGTCAGGCACGCATCCTCGGCAAACACGCTGACAACATGAGTGCAGCCTGTAACCCAGATAATCGCCTCGTATTTGGCGGTCTTTAATCGCCGAATGGCATAAATTTGGAAAAGCTCCGGATGCAAAGATCTTTGAAAAAGGCTGAATGTCAATTCCTTAATAGCCACATTGATTTGTGGTAATTCCATAATCCCGATATCCCAAAACAAAAAACCTAACTTACAATGTTGATATTATTATACAAAATTACCGCATCTTATTCAAGGACAATATCAGTATTGATAAGGCCGATTCTTGCACTTATAGGACGATTATTTTGCAAGTTCTGCGGGCTAAATGACTAACGGCTGGGAATTTTTTTTCAAAAAAATTAAAAACGCAACCGCTCCGACTAATTTCCACTGCCAAAGAAAGCCGCATTGATAATCGTCGCAATAATATCGTAAAAGGCGTGAGTCCCCGCTGTAATTCCAAAACCACGAATTGCAAAAAGAACAGCAAAATAAACACCTGCGATTGTCCGAAAACCAAACTCAGTCCAGTTAAATGCAACACTTAGTGCCAATTGCCCGTTCACAAAAACTATATGATGATGTGCACTGAACAACCCTGCCGAGACAAGAACCGAAAGTATAATCGAGTTCTTACGAGTGAGCCCCAGAACATCCTGGAACAACAGCATCAAAACGCATATCAAAATCAACCGAAAAACAAGTTCTTCATAAATCCCCGCTCCTATACCGGTAACAATACTCGCCACCAGAGATTCACTTTTTACCTCACTGCTGCCGGTCTCCGTAGCCGCCGACGGTAAACTGTTTCCTGTAACCGAAGAACAGCTCGGCAACGCTTTGTCGTATTGCGTATTGTGAATTTCGAATTTCGAATCATACATCACGCACGCCTGTCCTGAGCGCAGCCGAAGGGACGCCCGACGAAATCGTGTCGCATTGTTATCGAGCCGGCCAATATCACCTTGTGGCTCGGGCGGACTATTCAAAAACAAACTCAACACAATCAACGGCACTGCAAGCAGAATGCACTCGGCGGCCATCGGCCAAAGATCGCCAAAACCAAATTCCCACCGTTTGCGTGACGCTAACTGCAGTGCTGTCAAAATTACTATAATCGCCAAAGGAGGTGCCACCCACGCCAATTTGTCGCTGGAACCCAGATGTTCGAGCAAATTCTGCAGCCATACAAACGCCACAACTCGAACCTGAGATTGCTTCAGCACGTCGGTATTGATCAAAATCGTTCCCACCTCGTAGAAGACAATAAACGGCAGCAGAAAAACTATAGCATAAATCGGCCGAGACGTCCGTTCAAGATAGGAATCTTGCGCAAAGTTAAGCAATTGGCTTGTGCTGTATCCGTATCTATCCTTCATCCGGTTAGCTGTTCTGGACCTTATAACTTTTCTGAACTTTTGTCCTTAAACATCAAAAAATTAGTTGACTGAATCGCTTAAATTTCAGAGAGTTTACTTCAAATAAATCGAAATTACAATAGTCAAACACAGCGGCTTCTTCACAACAATAATTAAGGCCAATGATAAGCGAACAGTTAACCGAAATTTACCAGCTACTTTTCGACCGCTTTGGCCCCCAGCACTGGTGGCCCGGCCAAACCCAGTTCGAGATAATCACAGGCGCGATACTGACCCAGAATACAAGCTGGGCCAATGTCGAAAAGGCACTAACAAATCTAAAATCCGCTGACTGTTTAACCCCCGAGAAACTTCGGCGTCTCGACGTCTCACAGCTTGCCGAATTTATCCGGCCAGCCGGCTATTACAATATAAAGGCAAAACGACTCAAAAACTTCGTAAACTGGCTGTTCGACAATTACGATGGCAAACTGACTAATCTCGAAAGTCTTGACACCGACCGATTGAGAGCTGAATTCTTATCCATAAGGGGCATCGGTCACGAAACCGCCGACTCGATTTTACTTTACGCCCTCAACAGGGCCATTTTCGTCGTGGACGCCTACACCGCTCGAATTGCTTTCCGTCACCAGCTAATCGAGCCGGACGCCGAGTACGAGCAGCTGCGCGAATTATTCCAGTCGAATCTGCCGCAGGATGCCCAGCTTTTCAATGAGTACCACGCATTGCTGGTAAGAGTCGGCAAAGAATTCTGCAAACCGACAGCCAGATGTCCCGGCTGCCCCCTCGAAAAGCTCCCTCACTCGCTCGACATCGAATATCTTTGAACCTCCTCACGCCGTCTCTTTGTCATTCCCGCGTTTGGCAACAGACCCGTAAGCGGGAATCCACTTCTCCGTTGCCGACAATCGCCTTTTATCGTATTTTGACCGTTAGTGTGTTTTTTTCTATTTGGACGTGTACTAATAAATATCAGGGGGCCAGCTCTGGCCCCCTAATATGTCAATCGTCACACACGTTTGGTGTGAATCAGACTACGGAGTAGCGCCTTCCAACCAGTTGTCGGCGAAAATAGCAAAGTCGGCGAAGTCGACCTGGTCGTCGTGGCTCAAGTCACCGATTGGACACGGGTTGACCGTGTCGCCACAGACCCACCACGGGTCATAGTCAACCTTTACAGAGACCGTATCGCCACTTCCAGTACCTTCACCACTCGGTCCGCTGGGATCGCCCCACCAGTTGAGCGTGGCATCCACATCATAGACATCATTGGCATTCGTCAGGCCGTCAGTGTTCTCAGTGATTCTGTTGTCTTTAATAACAAAGGTATCAGCTACAACGTCGTTACTATCGGAGACGTAAATCCCCACAGTATTGAAAGACAATTCGTTGTCAGTAACGGTGACATCGCGCACCTCAGCGTTCCCTTCCGGATCAAATCCGAGACGGACACCTTTTACGCAATACCGTACACGGTTGTTGCTGATGGTTACATCAGACACGCCGGCCGACTCTTCAACGGTTTGTAGGAAAATCCCCGTCCCATAACCATCAATGGTATTGTTGGCGATATAGGACGCATTCATACCGTCGAATTGTACGGCGCAACCAGAGACCTTACCTGGACCTGTGAACGTGTTGCCGAAGACAGTCATATTGGTCGCACTCCATCCGTAGACAGAACAGTCACCCTCGTCTGCGATGAATTTGTTCTTTATGACCTGGAGGAGTCCGTCCGCGCCTACGATTCCTATAGAGGAAAGGCCGGTATTGTCAATGGTATTGTCGGAGATTACAACACCTGAGGGAGCGTCTGTCAACTGGATAACGCAGCCCGCAGAATCCTTTTTCATAGTGAAGCCATGACCAGCCTCGCCGCCCAGGACACAGTTGTCGGCACCAGCTCTAAAATCTACACCAATTTCACTATCGCTTTGATGTACTATGGTGGTCTTATCCCTTCCTTTTATCGACCTAAGAGTGATGCCGCTCTTGTCTATGACAAGATTTGCGTTGTACGTCCCTGGCCCAGCGACGATGATATCACCGTCGAAGGCCGCGTCAATAGCGTCCTGGATGGTGACGAATATCGGCTCACCGCTATCGTGTGTATCATTTGCGTTGAAGTCGATAAATACACCCGTAAACATTTCTCCATCGGGAGCATTGAGCCAAGGCAGGTAAACTACATTATCACTTACCTCATCTCCTTTGCCGTAGGAATTTGTCGTCGGATGATATGGTCCGGATGCATGGCCCCACCAGTTCAGCGTAGCGTCAAGAACGCCCGTAGGCACCTCCTCCACCGCAGGCTGGCCGTTCGGGTCGCACGGGCTTTCCGGGTCTTCCGGGTCGAGCGTGTCGCAAGGAACATAAGGAATACCAGCATCAGTGTTTTCGACGCCATACGTGTTGCCGCTCATGTCGTTGTTGTTCACAACCACACCGCCGGCAGAGGCACGCACCTGAACGCCCACGCCATTGTCCTCCAGCGTGTTCCTGGTAACGACGATATTGGTCAGTGTCTGGCCCGTCGTTCCTATCCCTATGCCGTACTCGGAACCTGTTATCGTGTTGCCCCGGATAACAGTGTTCGAGCGCTCCGTTACCACACCCTGAACAATGTTGCCGCCAAGAGTGTTGTCTTGAATAGTAACTGCTCCGGTTCCTACGTTTGTGTGGTTGATGAACACACCAACATATCCGCCTCCGGGAGTGCCAACGAATTCGTTGTCGTGGATATTGAGACCGGAGATGTCGCTCTCGGACCCGGCGACATTCTGTATGACAACGCAGCTGCCATTACCCGCGGCGTTGGAGACAAACTTGTTGTTACAGAGCTCGATGTCCGTACCGGCAAGCACGATGCCGCTTGAACACTCTCCATCGGGGACATCCGGACTTTGAATCGTGAGCCCGCTAATCTTGACTCCATAGGTCTGGATGTCGATGTTAGGCACGCTCGTAAGAACACCCTTAATCGTAGCTCCAGCAGTCACAGCCACTATCTCCAAATCGTTATTGTCAATGAAAAGGTCCTCAGTGTAAGTTCCTGGCAGAACGTTCACGGTGCCACCTTCATCAACAGCATCAATCGCCACCTGAACTTCATCAAAGGCATTGATCCCTATCCTGTAACCTGCGGGGTCAAAAAATGGTGCAGTTACGATGGTACCGGGCTCAAGACCCTCCCAATCGTCATTCACTGCGACAACAGCAGTCTCGCCATAGGGGGGTTCAAAGTTCTCGCAGTCTGGGTCTATATACCAGGGGAAGAAGTCAACATTTCCAACAACCGCGTCGCCGGTTCCGGGTCCTGCGCCACTGGGTCCGCTGGCATCACCCCACCAGTTGTCGGTGGCGTCAAGAACAGCAGCATCGGTGTTTTCCACGCCGGAGGTGGCGTTGCCGATGATTTTGTTACAGTTGTTCACGACTACTCCAGAAGCACGCACCTGGATACCTTTATCATTGCCCTGTACGGTATTGCCGGTAACGCTGATATTGGCCAGTGTCTGGCCCGCCGTTCCAATCCGCAGGCCTTGCGAAAAGCCGGAAGAGCCTGAGATGGTGTTGCCGGCGACCGCCACGTCCCTCTGCTCGCGTCCGCTGAAGTCCATGACCAGGATACCCTGAAAGGCCCCGGCCCCCACCTCGCCGTCCCACGGATCCAGAGTCGTTTCGACCGTATTGCCGGTGATCGCCATATTTGATCGCTCGGTCGTGATGCCGCGGAGCAGCACACCGCCGATCTGGTTATTCGCGATCGTGACCACCCCGGCCGGCGAGGCGCCGGAAGGAGTGTGATTGATAAAGATCGCCTCATAGCCATGCGTCCCGGCACCCAGTGCCGCGAACGTGTTGTCGTGAATGTTCAAGCCATCCAGGTCTCCCGCGCCAGCGTTACCATCACGGTACGTCTGGATTCCCTGGGAAATGTCATCGAGGGAGCTGGCATTGGTCACCTGGAAGACGTTGTGGTGGATTTCCACATTGTCGCCGCCAATGACGATGCCGCTGGAATACTTGCCGGCCACGGGGTCCGGGCCTTGGATGGTGAAGCCGTGAATCTCCACGTTACTACCCACGACTTGGATGTTCGGGACCGCTAACGGGAACTCGCCCGCATCGACGTTCGCAACACCCTTGATAATGGTCGAAGCAGCTCCATCATCGCCCCACAAGTCCACGCTTATGTCAATGACAAGGTCCTCTTCGTAAGTCCCCGCCCCTACGTAAACAGTTCCACCATCTGCGACCTTTCCAATGCCGCCGTTGATCTCCCAGTCGATGCACTTCTCCATGAATTCCCAGAATCCCAGAGAGCCTTCATATTCGTCCCGGTAGATCTCGAATGCCAGTTCTATGGTCATGTCATCATCTACCCAAACATCAGGCTCCAATGCCTGTGCCTGGCCACTGGCGACAAGCGCAAAGGCCACTACTGCACAAATTATTAATAACTTATTCATTCTTGTTCTCCTTTTTACTTTTTAAGATTTCTGTTCTTTGCTGCGGACCGCCCGCAGCTAACAATATTCAGTTTTGTCAGCTCCATAGATTCAACTCGTCTAATTACTGGTAATATTTCTCCATAGGCACCTCTCCTTTTTCTGTCGACTGTTAGCCAGCCAGCTCGTCTCATTACTGGTAATATTTCTCCATAGGCCCCCATCCTTATCTGCCGACCGTCAGCCCGCCGGCGTTTTTCTGGTTGCTTATCTCGATTTGACCAGAGGGGCCCTCTGTATGGGCGCACTCGGAAAGCTCGCTACGGTTATGGCTGAGCCTGCACTTGAAACACAACACTCTCGCAAGTACCCACAGTGTTTTTATACACTCCTCCTTTCTGGTCTTGCCCTTTACGCGATGTCATTAAAGCCAAACTCGCGCAACCCAAAACTCTTTGTGAAAAAAAATCTTTCAAAGGGGGCTTGAGAGCCTTCTCAGCCTTCCCTTTCACCCATTCCTTTGAGTCATTATTCTACATCATGTTTGCAGCTAAATCAATACAAAAATTGCTAAAATTGTAAAAATATTCATTTTTTTTTTGCTTGCGCTAGTGTTTTTCGGTAAAAACCCGTATTGGGGCCGGGAAAACGCGTTATTGGCTGCTTTACGCCTGCATAATCGGATTCTGGCGTCGCACCGCATCACGACTTTTTTTGCTTGCGCAAGTGTTTTTCGGTAAAAACCCGTATTGGGGCCGGGAAAACGCGTTATTGGCTGCTTTACGCCTGCGTAATCGGATTCTGGCGTAGCACCGCATCACGACAAAATTGTGTTTCACCCATTTAAGAGCCCCTTGACGGGCTGCAGTTTATAGTGGAGAATTTCAGATGGTCAACGAAGATTGTGCACCTAAAATCGAAATTCTACTTGAAAGGTGATATATCATGGTGAAAAAAATGCTCTGCTTAGCCCTGTTGCTTGTCAGTCAGATTGTTCTGGCTCAAACCAGCGATTATTTCAACGCTCCCTATGGCGAGCTGCTTCCCGCTTCCACTGAGGGAGCTGCTTTATGGTGGGCCTCCTCCGGCTGGAAAATAAGCCGGGACAAGCCACTGCCTAAGGCAACCGCACGAGCTATTATGATACGCGCTGCCCGCAACGAAGCCGAAGCTGTGCAATTGGTAATTCGGCCGGTAGCTCCTTTAAGCGGCTTTACCGTCCATGCTGGAGCGTTGACGGGACCCAGCGGGGCAGTTATCCCCGCTAAAAAAGTTGATGTGCTCAAGGTGCGGTACGTCAATGTCACCCGGCCGACCGATAAAAGCTCGGTACCTGGTCTGTGGCCGGACCCACTGCCACCGTTAAAGGGTCCCATTAATCTCGAAGCCAACAAGAATCAGCCGTTCTGGATTCGTGTGAAAGTTCCACGTTACTCTCCGGCAGGAATCTACACCGGCAAAATTCATCTTGCTGCGCAAAACTACAGTGCCGATGTCGCCCTGCGTGTTGAGGTGTATGATTTTGTCCTTCCCGGCCGGATGACCTGCACCACCGCCTTTGGCTTCTCCCCACAAAATGTGTTCCGCTATCAGAAGCTCTCCGAACCCCAGCACAGGCGCCAGGTCATCGATAAGTATTGGGCCAGCTTCAGCGCCCATCACATCTCACCTTACAACCCCGCCCCGTTGGACGGATTCAAAGTCACCTGGCCCAAAATCACCGAGTCAATCAAACCCCAGCAGCTCAAGCCGGTGTTCGACTGGACGGCCTGGGACAGGGCGATGGAACGAACTATTGATTACTACCACTTTAATTCCTTTCGGTTGAGCATACCGGGCCTCGGCGGCGGAAGTTTTCATTCCCGACGAGAGCCCCAACTACTTGGCTTCAGCGAGGATACGCCCCATTACAAAGCCGCCTTTAATGCCTACTGCCGCCAGCTCCAGCAGCACCTTCGCCACAAAGGCTGGCTCGACGAGGCCTATGTCTATTGGTTTGATGAGCCTGCCCCCAAGGACTACGAGTTCGTTATGAATGGTTTTCGCAAGCTTAAACACGCAGCCCCGGATATCAATCGTATGCTCACCGAGCAGGTCGAGCCCAAACTCATCGGCGGCCCAAACATCTGGTGCTCTGTATCCTATAACTACAAACACGAACCGGCTCAACAGCGGCGCCGGCACGGCGAAAAGTTCTGGTGGTACATCTGCTGCGGACCAAAGGCACCCTACTGCACCTTGTTTATCGACCATCCCGGCACCGAGCTGCGCGTCTGGCTCTGGCAAACCTGGAAACGAAGAATCGATGGCATCCTCGTTTGGCAGACCAACTACTGGACCAGCTCCGCCGCATATCCCGACCGCGAGCGTCCCCAGAACCCTTACGAAGACCCTATGGGCTGGGTTAGTGGTTACAGCACACCAAAGGGCAACAAAAAACCCTGGGGCAACGGCGACGGCCGATTCATTTATCCACCCCTCGTTGCTGCAGATGCCCACCCGGCTGGGCCTGTTCTCGATGGGCCGGTGGACAGTATCCGCTGGGAAATGCTGCGAGATGGCATCGAGGACTACGAATACCTCGTCATCCTGGAAAAACTCCTCAAAGCCAAAAAGGACAAACTCACCACTGAATGGCACCAAAAATACGCTGCCTTCCTTGAGGTACCCGAAGCCATTACCAAAGACATGACTACTTTCACCAAGGACCCAGCCCCCATTGAGGCCCGCCGCAATCAAATTGCGAGAGCTATAGCTAAGCTAAATAAATTATGAGCTTGTGCTTTTCCTGCCTCAGCGAACGACCTGCAAACTCGTCAGACTTCTGCGGTATGCTACCGTTTTCGCAAAGCTTTCGTCCAATCTTCCTGCCTTACGCCGTGATATGTCGTCAGGATGTACTCGAATTTCTCCACCGACCTCGGCTCCAAGACAAGAGTGAACTTGACCGTATCCAGGTCAACCTGCTCAAAATCCTGCCTCGTATCCAGCTTCCAATATTGGGTACGAAAG
>JAUXAB010000056.1 GCA_030615025.1 Phycisphaerae bacterium
ATTCACTTTTCCTAAAAAGACAATAAGACTCCGAAACTCATAAATAAAATACAGGCTTTTCTAACCTTTTATTGGAATGAACGTTACATTAGTGCTAAAAAAGGTTTATAGAACTGGCAGAGAATCAGGCGAGCGCCAGAAGAGCGCCTGGAATACAAGTTTTTTCTGCAGCGCCCGTTTGAAATTGGGTTTGATTGGGTTTGTTTTCTCGGAGTCTGAAGGCGGTTTCATTTTCATATTCCTTTATAACATATAAGTTTACGTTCATTTTGGCCTTTCGGAAATTGGCTTTGAATTGGGTTTGTTTTTTTGGACTGCGAAAGCGTCGTTTTTTCTGTAATCCTTTGTTATAAGTGAGTTTACATTCATTTGTGCTTTTCGGAAATTGGGTTTGTTTGGGTTCGTTTTCACCAAGTGTCCAATTGGGTTTATTTTCATAATCCTTTGTTAATACTTTAGTTACGTTCATTTGACTTTTTCGAAAATTGGGTTCGTTTTGCATAAAAAAGGTCTGATTTGTAGAGCTCTCTCTACAGTTGTAGAGGGCCGAGGACAGTTGACAGACGACAGACGATAGACGACAGATGACAGATGACAGTTGCCAGGTGCCTTATAGGCACGTAAATAACTGGATTCTCGATGCTCGTAAGTGGTTAAATAGTTCATTGGTTATTGGTAACCTGTTATTGGTAATTGGTTATTCACTATCCGCTAAACGCTCCCTCTATAAATGCACGAATGTGCGCGTTTGATACGAAAATCGGCTTGTTTTTGACAGGATTTACAGGATTAAGTTATTGGTAACAAAGGAGTTAAAATTTTTTTATTTTTTCCGGTTTTTGTTACTAACTATGCCCGGTTTTGGTCGCGCCTTTTTGCCTATTTTAACGCCCCATTAGAAAACAGAAGGCATGTTTCTAACGGGATAGACAGATTGACGCTGATTTCACGGATTTATAGCCACAAAAAAGCACAAAATGCACAAAAGGAACAAAAAAATGACCAAAAAGTGCTTTATTAACCGCAGATTACACAGATTTTTAACCGCAGATTGCACAGATTATTACGGATTACAGGCGGCGGAAGACAGAAATTGTTTTTGACCCCTGTCTACGGCGTACGGGGGCAGGCGGGAATTGCGGTTGTGTGGTATTTTGACGGTTGGAAAAGCGTATTTGACAAAGAGTGGGTAATGGCAGATAATGGGCTGGATTGAAGATTACTCAGTTTATCCTTATTAAGAACGGGCACAGGGATGGCTACGCTTAATTTTAAGGGCAAGGCGTTTGTTCAGAATCATCATTTGCTTGTCAAGTATCATCAATTAGTGCCGCGAAAGAAAAAATCGCTTACAAAGAAAGTCAGCTTGAACGACAATCTGATTGTTCACGGGGATAATCTAAAGGCGCTGAAAGCGCTTCTGCCAACCTACGCAGGAAAAATCAAGTGTATCTATATCGACCCGCCATATAACACGGGAAATGAGAAATGGATTTATAACGACAAAGTCAATTCACCGATGATGCAGGAGTGGCTCGGAAAAATCGTCGATAAGGAAGACCTTACCCGGCATGACAAGTGGCTTTGTATGATGACGCCGCGCCTAAAACTTTTACGTGAACTTCTGAGTGAAGATGGAGTTATTTTTGTTAGTATAGAGAATAATGAAGTACATCGTCTAACGATGCTTTTGGACGAGGTGTTTCAGGGAAATTTCGTTGGCTCTTTAATTTGGAGAAAAAAAGAGGGGGGTGGGCAAACAGACCAATATTTTGTGACAGAGCATGAATATATCCTTGTATATGCTAAATCTTCTGCGTTTCAATGGATTGATGAAACAATACCAACAGATGAAGCTAAATTCAATAAAGAGGATGAGAATGGTAAATTCTATGCTGTAAAACTTGCAAAATGGGGGAGCGGGGCACGAAAAGAAGACCGACCATCAATGTATTTCCCTATTAAATCTCCTAACGGTAAGAATATATATCCTAAAGCTCCAGATGGTAGTGATGGAAGATGGAGGGTTGGGAAAATAAGAATGGACCGCATAATAGAAAACAATTTAATTTATTGGGAGAGGAAAAATAGAGAATGGATTCCGTACGAAAAGGTTTATTATCAGGAGGAAGCTGTAAAGAAGATTAAAGAGCGAAGTATCTTGTATGAGTTAGCCAATACAGGTGATGCTACAAAAATGTTAACTGACATTTTTGGTAAAAAAGATGTTTTTGAAAATGCTAAACCTGTTGAATTAGTAAAATTTTTTATTCGTTATACCACCGATAAAAACTCCATCATCCTCGACTCCTTCGCTGGCTCTGGCACAACTGCCCATGCGGTTTTAGATTTAAACAAGGAAGGTGGCGGTGACCGTAAATTTATTTTAGTTGAGTGTGAGGATTATGCGGATGAGATAACAGCAGAACGAGTGAGGCGTGTGATTAAGGGAGTAGAGAAAGCAAAAGATGAAAATCTAAAAAAGGGATTAGGAGGGAGTTTCAGTTATTTCGAGTTGGGGCCTCCGATAGAAATGGAGAGTATCCTGAGCGGGGATGAGCTTCCCAGTTATAAAGAGCTTGCCCGGTATGTGTTTTATACGGCGACGGGGGAGGAATTTGATGAAAAAGCCGTAGATACGAAAGCAAATTTCATAGGCGAAAGCAGGGAATACCTGGTTTATCTTTTTTATAAGCCGGACTTAGAATATCTGAAGAAGACAGCATTGACGTTAGACAGGGCTAAGGCATTAGGGCCATACAAGGAAAAGAGACGACTGGTCTTCGCGCCGACGAAATATTTAGACCAGAACCATCTTGGCGAACTGCGAATAGATTTCGCGCAGCTTCCGTTTGAGATATATCAGTTGGTGAAGTAAGAACGATGGAGCCGAAGGAATATCAACAGAGGGCATTAGGACAGGTTAAGCGACACTTAGATAACCTGTACGCAGCGCGCCATCAGTATGAGAAGATGGTAGCGGAGGGACAGATGCAGTTCGTGCGGGATTTTCCTTCGGTGGCTTGGGATAAAAGTAATATCAGACCGGCTTACCAAGGAAAGAAGGACGGGCTTGGCCGGCCTTTACCGTGTTTTTGCCTGAAGGTTCCGACAGGGGGCGGAAAGACATTTCTGGCCGTGAAGGCAATCGACTTGATTAACACGAATTACCTGAAGAGGCAGACGGGACTTGTGCTCTGGATTGTCCCGACGACCCAGATATACAGACAGACTATAAAGAGTCTGCGAAACCGTGACCATCCGTATCGGCAGCATCTGGAGATTGCAAGCGGTGGACGGACGATTATTTTGGAAAAGACCGACCGTTTTACGCCGCTTGATGTTGAGGAAAACTTAGTGGTTTTGATGCTGATGCTGCAGTCGGCTGGGAGGAAGAGCAAGGAGGTACTGAGGCTTTTTAAAGATAGCGGGGGCTTTCAGGAATTCTTTCCCGCTGAGGACGATGTCGAAAAGAACACTAAATTGCTTGAGCGGATACCAAACCTTGATACCTTTGAATCACAGAATGCCTTTTGGGGAAAGCAGATAAAGACGTCTTTGGGGAATACGTTGCGCTTGCTGAATCCAATAATTATCCTTGATGAAGGACACAAGGCGTACAGTGAAATAGCACAGGGAACGCTGAGAGGTTTTAACCCGTGCATAATTGTTGAGCTTTCTGCAACGCCGCCGAAAGCCAGTAACGTACTTGTAGATATAGCGGGGATTGAACTCAACCGGGAGGAGATGATTAAGTTTGATTTACACATTTTTAATAAAGCAAGTCCCGACTGGAAGGATACCTTGCTGGATAGTCACAACCATTTAGAGATGTTGAAGGAAAAAGCGCGAGAATACAAGGCAAAAACCAATAATTATATCAGGCCGATTTGCCTGATTCAGGTCGAGCGAACAGGCAAGACGCAACGGGGTCTGAAATACATTCATGCCGAAGATGTCAGGGAGCACCTTATAAATGTTATGGGAATACCTTCGGAAGAGGTGGCGATAAAGACAAGCGAAAAAGACGAGCTCAAAGAGGTGGACGATATTGGGGGATTGATGTCGAGACAATGCAGGATTCGTTACATCATTACGAAACAGGCGCTTCAGGAAGGTTGGGATTGCGCATTTGCGTATGTGCTCAGTATCCTGACAAACCCGGGCTCAAAAACTGCCCTGACACAACTCGTGGGCAGGATATTGCGCCAGCCATTTGCAAAGAAAACGGGAATGAAGGAACTCGATGAGAGCTATGTTTTCTGCTTTCAGCAACGGGGTGCAGATTTGCTGGAGGAGATAAGGCAGGGGTTCAGAGGTGAAGGATTAGGCGACCTTGTGGGACGTATTGCTCTTGAAGATGAGGCCGAGGGAGGGGATGGAGAAGAGCGTGTATGTGAAATAAGGGACAAATTTAAGAAAGCAGCCGGGCAAGTCATTCTCCCGGTATTTGTGATGCGGGAAGGCAATAGCTGGAGAAAAGTAAACTACGAGATGGACATTGCGAGTCGGATTCCATGGGGTAAGACTGACCTTGAACCGATGTTTTCATTGACGCTTTCGATGCTTGAAGAAAAGGATGTAGAACAAGTTGCAAGTCTTTCTGAGGATGTTAGTCGGGTTATAGAGTTGAAAAAAGCAATAGCCCTAAAGGCAGGTAGTCTGAAAGTAGACTCTGTTTTTATGGCGCGACATTTGCTGGATATAGTGCCTAATCCATGGGTAGCTCACGAATTCGGGCGGAAGGTGCTTAATAAGCTGTTAGGCCAAAACGAGAAGCAAATTGTCATAAATAACTTTGTTTTCATTGTTGAAGAACTGCGAAAACATCTATTCAAAGAAAAAGGCAAACTTGCCAAGCGAGTTTTTAAAGACCTGATATCGCGAGACGAGCTAAGGTTCTTAGTGATTGCGAATGATCTGGGATACAAGCTGCCTAAAAAAAGGCCTGTAAGGTCGGCAAGAAAGCTTGTCAAGAGAAGCGGGGAGCAGTTGGAGCGGAGCCTATTTGACTATGTTCCTGAAGAGGACTTTAACGAGCTGGAGAAAAGCGTTGCGCTGTATCTTGAGGAGCAGGAACAGCTGTTTTTCTGGTATCGGAATATACCTCGCCATGACTATTACGTCCAAGGCTGGCGCAAGCATAAGATTTTCGCCGATTTTATTTTTACAGCCAACAAACAGGATACGAACGGATTTGATCGTGTGTTTGTTGTTGAAACTAAAGGCTTACATCTGAAAGATAGTGAAGATACTAAGTACAAGAAATCAGTCTTTGACTTGTGCAACGACTTGGCAAGAGAGACCACAACGAATCAACTTGGGATGGAGTTGGAGAGCCAGAAAGTCTCATTCCACGTCGTAGATGAAGATGAATGGCAACAAAGGTTTAATGAACTCTTGTCTATATAGGTCAAAGGGAACCCACAAGCGGAGGACAGAAGGCGGAGGACCACCCTACAATCTTTTTCCCCATAGCCATTGTTATAGCCAGATTTAGGATAATATTAGCATCAAGAGTGGAAAAAGGCAAAAGTTAGTTTTGAGTTTTTAGTCGTTAGTTTTGAGTTGGAGGAGATTCGTCGCTCGTTGCCCGTGGAGCGGCCCGGCTTCGGGTATCCGCCTTCGCATAAAGCTACGGCGTGACAGGGAGTATTTTCTGGGTCCCTGTCTAATGGATCCCTGCCTAAAGCATGCAGGGACTGGCGGGGATGTGGGCAGGCGGGGGGTGATTCTTATTGCCTGGCCGCCCCTGGCTGTCATGGCCACTTTGAGGACTGTCTCTGAATCCACAAGGAAACGGTCGATCCTGACGTGAGTGCGGGTTTGAACTGAAAGATCATCGCTGTAGATATTCGCGATGTAGATCTTTGATTTGCTCAGGAAACTCAGCGGAACGTCAAGGGTGCGTGCTTTAGTGCTATTCATACAGCCGATGTACCAATCATTTCCAGAACGCCTGGCAATTACAGCATATTCACCGATCCTGCCGTGGATTACCTTTGTATCATCCCATACCGTTGGGACGTGGTCGAAGAACTCGAGTTCCGGTTCATCTGTGATGACATTTCGACTGCCTCCAGCCCCTCCGGCTTTTTGCGGCGAGCCCCCCGGCCGGTCGTACCAATACAGGAACTGCCATGGGCTGTAGAGGCATACGGCTTTGGCCAATTGATACGCGTGGCTGGCATTTTCATCGACACGCCCATCAAAGTAGCAAATCGTATTGTCCGCAGCGCCAGCCAGCATTCGGGTAAACAAAATGGTTAGTGTCTGGTTGTTTGACGGCTTTGTCTCATCTCCGCCTATGCCTTCCTGCGTCATGAGATTCGGATATGTTCGGCTATAACCTGTCGGGCGATACTCATCGTGGATATCCACCATTAGATGATATTTGGCTGCTTTGCGAACCGCCTCATGAAGCCAGCTTGTCCACCGCTGGGAACCGACCTGCACAAAGCCATACTTGACTCCCTTGATACCCCAACTCTCGTACAACGGCAGAATCTCATCAAGCTGGCGTTCCAAGGCCCTGCGGTTCACATACAATATGATTCCGATATCGTGTTTCCTTGCATATTCGATGACCGCATGTAAGTCCAGCGGTCCTTTCGAGCGTTTCGGATCGACCGAGACTGTCCTTGCATCGGAATCGCTGCTGCCTTCGGGGCCGTACCAGCCTGCATCGAATTCGACATACTGAAGATTATGCGCAACGGCAAAATCAACGCATGACTTGCCGCCGGTCGTGGTAAGAGTAACCTCACGTATTACCTTACCTGGCTTGATCCAGGACGTATCCTTGATCGTGCAAGGCTTGCTCAAATTCAAGAACAGATAATTGCGCTCGAGCAAATCGCCCGGGGTATCACCGAGAATAAGGACACGCCACGGCGTTGTATAAGGTGTTGAGGCTTCGACCTCGCTGCTCAATGAGCTAACCAGAGTGTTAGGCCGGTCTTTGTCGGGCGAAAGCCGCATCCGGGCATAATCGACTAATCGAGCTTCAGCGATTGCCACGAAAGGGCCATCTTTCATTTCGATGGTGAGCGGTCGTTCACAATTGTTCTTCGCCTGGCTAAGCAACACCTTACTATACCTGCCCTGGGCCGAATACACGGACCAGGCTGTATGGTTGGCCGTGAAGTGAAACTGCGTTTTCTCCGTGGAGATGATGAAGTCTTTAAGTGATTCCTGCTGGGGGACTGTGTAGCAAAAAGCAATGCCCTCGTTATAAGCGCGGAACGTGAGCAACAGCAAGCAATTAGGCTGCTGAGTTTCCTTCAGTTCCACCACGAGCTCGTTGTAATGGTTACGAACGGTTTTTCGCTCTCCATATACGGGTGACCATACGTTGTTATTACTGCTCGTCCTTGCGCTAATAACATCAAGTCCAGCTTCTAAAGCTGGGCCATCCTTAATGACAAGTCCCAGCCTTGAATCAACAACAATAACTCTGCCCTTATAGGCCACACTGTACACTGGGCAGGCGGGCTGTTCCGGCAGGTCTTTTACCTCGAATGTCACCACAACGTTGCCGTCCGGTGATTTTATTATCTGCTCCGCCCTTGCTGCAAGACTAACTACGTTCAACGCTGCAAATAAAAGTGAAAGACCTAAGATGTTGTAGCGGAAGCCCTGGCTTTTCAGATGCTGGTAGGTCGCTTCTGTATACACAATAATCTCCGTTATTTATGATGCATAATGAGGTATTTTCCGATTTTCAGGATAAATTGCAACCGATTAGACGCTTTCATTCATATATTGAGTTCTCCAATTTATAATAGTGAAAACTGGTTTGAGCAGCATCCATAAGCTCTATACTATCAAATCAGTATCAAATGCGCCACTTCTATATGGGAAATCCGGGTTTCAATAAAGCCCTTCCGTCGAAATCGCTCCGATAGGCTGTCACTGATGGGAGCTTGGAGTAGCTGAAATTGTTTTTAACAGAAGTCACCTCCCTCCTCCGCAAGCACGGAGCAAAGGAATAACAAGCCCTAAATATGCCCCCCTTTTCGCGAGTTGGCCACTACAACCGCGATACAACTCCACACCCCGTTATCTGCCAATTTGAAAAAATATTCATTTCATAAGCTCTGTATTGTCAGTGCTTTATGGAAGAGTGAAAATTTTGCACCGGTTTCAATGTCCGTGTTCAAAAAGTATACCCGTCAAAAATTCGATTATGACCTTGGTTTTAAGACCACTAACGAATTCGGGTGGAGCAGATTATGGCCTGGCAGCCAAAACAAGGGAAATTATGGGAAGCTTTTGCACGAAGACTTTTGTCCAGTCATGACGTGGAAGTAGAACCTCACGAAGATATGTCCAGGGGATGTCTGATTTTTCCTGTATTAAGGATGGAAGACGCTTCTATGTCGAATTAAGCTATCCCGACAAGTCGGGACTGCAACGAAGGAAACGGGATTAAGTGACAGCCCACCCACAAAAGTCAACAGAATCAATAACCACAAAGAGGAAATCTCGAAATGATCACCGAACTAAGCGGAGAAAACCTCATCTGCCAAGTCTTCGCCTACTTGACTGGCATAGTACTGCTCGACGACTTTTTGGCCTTGAGTTTGGAACTTATCCATAGAGGAGAAAATACCGATTTTCATAAGAAGTAAGATTGCGATACAGGCTGCTACATTTGCGGCGGAGTGCGTATACTTGCTACACCTTTCGAACAGCTTAGGTTCGGGCAGCATCACTCTAAGTTTCTGAGCTTTCGGTGCTCTTCGGAGACTGTGCTTCAGTACACCAATGGCCTGAGTATTTGCACGCATCAATAAATCGAGCTTGTGTGGTTGAGATTTCATGGCCGACAGTGCAAGATTGACTTTACCAACGCTTACAAGTCGCCGATGACATCTTGGGCAATTCGCAATATGGTTCTGTACCCAGTCTGCAGCGAGATGACAGTGGCTGCTTATGGCTTTATGTAGCCAAATCCTGATTTCTCTGCACTTGTTAGAACGACCATTTTGCGACTTACTGAGATATGGTGTCCCCTTGTTGTTATTTATACTTATCATTTTCCTTCTTCTCTTTCTTTACCCATCCATACAGCCAGCAATTGGATTGCTTTGCACCTATAAACCCTCGCAGTGGCCGCTGATATGTCTAATATCCTGCCTACCCGGGCGTAAGATAATTCTGCCAGATCGCGTAACATTATGACGTTCCTTAGATGTTCAGGCAGCTGGGCTATATGGCATCTTAAAGTTTCCTGCAAGTATTTGGAATCAAGCTCATTTGCAGGTGAGACCGTGGCCTTTCTGGTAACAATAGCCGTGGACAATCTCTTTTGTTCAGCGACTCTGTGTTTTAAAATTGACACTGCCGTGTTGCTTGCCACACGGAAGATATACGCTTTTATATGTTCGGGCTTTTGTCTGGCTTTGTAATGGGCGAGCTGTAAAAACGTATTCTGGTAAGCATCACAAACATCTTGTTCATTCCCTAATATTCGCCAGAGCATTGTGACCAATTCCTGGCCGTGGCTTTGCATTGCAGACAGTATCCACCGCTGGCGTTCATCTACAGTCCCCGCGACGGTAAAGTCCCAAATCAGCTCGTAACTAACGGCCTTACCAAACATAAACGTCCATTTCGGTTATTTTATATCGTTCTATCTATTAAGAGGAAGCACCTACCTATATGTTAACAAAAAACTTGGCAATAATAGGGAAAAATCTTGTTTTTTCAGATAACGTTTTGGGGTGATTATATCTCTTACTTTTGAAGGAAATTGTTTGAATATGCCGAATTTGACAAAACCAAACCATGGTAATATGAGTGTAAGTGATTGCAAGAGCAGCTCTTACGGCACCAAAACGGATGCCCGGGATGTGGTATCTTTGGTGGATGATTTACTCAAGAAAGCCGTAGAATCCGATGCAAGCGACGTCCATTTCGAACCTACGGGCTCTGAATTAGTCGTAAAATTTCGTCTCGATGGTGCCTTAAATACCGTGGAAAAACTACCCAAATCCTTATCTGGAAATGTAATTGCAAGGCTGAAGGTACTGGGGGGGCTCCTGACCTATCGCAACGATATACCTCAGGAAGGCCGAATTGAAGTCAGCAAGACGCAGAATGACAGAGTTATGGACCAGCGGCTCGCAGTTTTTCCAACAATACACGGTCAACGAGCAGTGGTGCGACTATTCTACAAGAATAGAGAGCTTATGGAATTGGGACAGCTGGGCTTTTCAAATGATATATACACAGCGTTGAAAAAAATTGCGGCCAAAAACCAGGGTGTTTTATTGCTTACCGGCCCGGCGGGCAGCGGAAAAAGTACCACGCTTGCTGCTCTTCTGCGGCACATTCTAAAGGGCTTTTCCGGAAAGAGCATTGTGACTCTCGAAGACCCCGTGGAAATTAGAATCGAAGGCATTACACAAACCCAGATTACACCGCATGGTCAGATGACATTTCCTACCGCCTTAAGGTCGCTGCTTAGACAGGATCCACAGATTCTGATGATTGGAGAAATCCGAGATGCCGAGACTGCTAAGATAGCTATCGAAGCAGGACTGACGGGACATCTGCTGATGAGTACAATGCACAGCGGCACGCCTGCAGGGGCACTCTTGCGCCTGCTCGAAATGGGCATTGAGCCATACCAGGTAACGTCAAGTGTCTCAGCGGTTCTGAACCAGCGGCTCATCAGGAAACTTTGCAAAAAATGTAGGAGAAAGATTGATAAAACAGGTTTGTTTGAAGCGGTTGGATGCGATGATTGTTTTAACACCGGCTTCAAAGGCCGGGTGCTGATAGCGGAAATGGTCCAACTGGATGGCCATTTGCGAAAAGCCATTTTAGCAAAATCTGATTTGGACCAGCTTGAAGCTATCCTCAAAAGCAAAGGCCATACAAATATGCTCGAAGACGGCAAACGCCTCGTCAGTGAAGGTATCACAACACAGGATGAACTGAACAAAGTCTGTGGGATCATCTCAGACGATCCTTCAGCTTCAGGAGAAATGTTATGAAACGCACTATCATCTGTCTTATCCTTCTGCTGCTGGCTTGGCTTCCCGCAGAGGCTCGCATTATCGACTTGACCGACCAGAGTCCACAGAGCACAAAAAGGACATATGAGGTGACCGTTCCCGATGAATGGAAACCGTATTTAGCAGTTGGCAAGCTGATTGTTGTCGGTTCGCCGTTTTATGGAGTGACAAGGACAAACCGTTCGATAACGTCGATGGTGCGGATAAACTGGTCTGTAAGAAATCTCACGTCAGAACCTCTTGAACTAAAAGTAAACTACGGCTCTGCGATAATAACTGGCAGGTGGAAAACAGGATTCGGCGTATGGTACAAACTCAGGCCGAACGAGCAGCGCATGATTGACAACATTTATCCTATTAGCTCCGCGGCAAAGCCGGTGAGATTTCGCATTAGCATGCGACACCTGCGACCGGCGGAAGGAACTGAGCTTGATGGTAGTTACTATGGTGTTTGGACGGAAGCGTTACCGATCTACCGTTCAACCAATGACAGTCTTGTAACGTGCAAAAAGGATTCACCCCACTTTGTGTATGAAAGCTTTGAGCTGAGATATTCGAAGGATCATGGTAATGTCTTTGCTGTAACGATGACAAACAGGACCGGACAGAAGCGACCCTTGGCGGTTTATGTTGCGGTAGGCGACCCTAACCGTTTCGATATTGGACTGACGGATTCCATGGGACGTAACGTAGGCCCCGTAGCAGAGTCAATCACAGACGTCTTAGCGGGCCAGACGACTGAAATTCAGTTGGCCTATACAATTCCTCAGGGAGCACCGAGACCACTGTTGGCATTTACACTATTTGAGCCAGGTGAGCAGTGGATTGCGGCAGACGAAAACGACGAGATTCGCCGGACGATCGAACCCATCTGCTGGGGTTGGTGCGATCTTAGTTCGGCAACCAAAGCAGGATTGGTAAAGATGCCTGTTCAAATCCCGGTTAAAGAACGTGCGAACCTCATTGCTCAGACTGAAACTGAGCACTTCCTTCTGAGGTACCGGCCTGGCTCGTATGCCGAACAAAACATCGAGAGGATCATCAAGGAACGAGAAGAAGCCTACACGAAACTGAGCAGCGTATTGCAGATGGAGCTGCCCGAAACGGTTACTATTGACCTGTACCCGGATATGCAGTCCAAGGGGTTGGGCAGCGGTACTACGTGGACGCCCTGCAATACAAGGACCAACAAACACATCTGTGAAGTCTACAATGAGACATATCAATGTGATGCATACCACGAGTTGGCGCACATTTTTTCGTATCACTTTCCCGATTACAGTTCCAATCGCGGAGGGATAGTCGAAGATTTTGCGGTGTACTTTGAACAACATTATATGCAGGTTGACAGGGTAAAGGAAACTTTGCAAAAAAGATTGCGTGAAGGGAAATTGAGTTCACTGGATAAGGTACTGCAGTCAGATAGTTCAGGCTTAGAACTTGTAATGGTGATAGATTTTCTTCTTAAAAAAGATGTCGAGAAATTCAAGAAGTTTTATGTTTATGTTACTCGGTCTCAGAAAAAAGCTGACTTGGAGAAAGCATCCCAACGAATATACGGAACGTTCCTGAAAGACCTGGAAAAACAGTGGCACGAGTTTATCAATCAGTCCGAGAAAAGTTAAACATGTTAGGAGTGTCCTTTGTAAAAGGAACATAAAATGGCGACATTTAAATACAATGCACTGACATCGGCAGGCCGGCTGATGAAAGGTACGATTGAAGCCGGGTCCCGTGAAGAGGCGGGCGAACTACTCAAACAAATGGAGCTTGCTGTAAATTCTATTGAAAAGGCCAAACCCAAAAAGCCCAAGACGGCCATTGGAAGAAACGAGTTTATGCTCTTCAATCAGCAGCTTGCTTCCATAACGAAAGCCGGAATCCCTCTGGAAAGAGGTCTGAGAGAGCTTGCCAGTGATATCAGCTCAAAGTCAATGCGCAAACTCATTGACGCTATTGCCGGCGAACTTGAAGCAGGCGTAAGTATTGAGGAAGCGTTTGAAAAAAGACAGAAGCGTTTTCCGCCTCTCTATGGCCGGATATTAAAAGCAGGTGTTGAGACAGGAAGATTAAGTGAAATGCTGACAAGTCTTAACAGACATCTGGAGTTGGCCAATCAAACCAGGAGGATAATCTTTGAAGCGCTGAGTTATCCTGCAGTTATTCTGGCTCTGGCTGCGGTTATTTTAACAGCCGTATTCTTGATGATAATCCCGCAATTCGGCACTATATTGACAGAAATGACAGAGGGCTCAGAGTTACCGAAACTAACTCGGTTATTCTTAAGTATGGCTGAAAACGTGGTGCCTTTTTGGATAGGCGTAGGATTTCTTATCGTAGTGATACTCTTTATAGTTAGGATACTCTCGTCCTTTCCGGCTGGACGCAGATTCAAGGAATCGCTGTTTTTAAGAGCGCTCGTTATCGGCAGGGTGTACCATAGTAGTGTGCTTAGCAGAATGGCCGAATCTATGGCAATGATGGTTGCAGCCGGTTCCGATATGCCAGCGTGCCTGAGATTAGGCTCAGGTTCAACGGGAAGTGAAAAACTTGTCTTGGAAAGCGAAATGCTTGCCAGCCAAATCGAACAGGGAGCTAATATCTTAGGGGCGGGGCAGTTTTGCAAGATGATACCAAGGCTGTTTTTGTATTCGATTCAGTTGGGCACTCAACGTAATGAACTGCAGGACAATCTTTACAGTCTGGGCCAGATGTACTCTGAGCAGGCACGATGCGGACAGGCAAGGCTACAGGCGGTTTTTTTGCCTGTTATGCTGATTGTGGTGGGAGGAATTTTGGCAATAGCTGTCCTTTCGATGTTTTTGCCAATGATAACAATTATTACGAATTTGTCTGTATGATGATTGGGTAGAGTATGTTTGCAATTATAGCAATATTAATTTTGCTTCTCTGCGTAATCCTGGGTTTTAAGAAGCCGGGTATTGCTTTGGTTACATTGCCGGTCGTATGTTTCTTGTTGGGTTTCGTTGCCGTTTTGAGAGAGACGTTTGCGAATATATTATTTGTGCCCGCTATTTTCCTTGCTACATTGCTGGCTGTGCTAATGGCAAGACGTGAACCCGATTCTGAAGAATGGCCTCAGAAATGTGCAAAATGGATACTCATAATCCTTGCATTTTTGCTCTTATTTATAACCGTAGGCTTCGTGTTTAAGCCTTTATCGATAGTCGGATTAATGTTTTTTATTTTATTCGTAGGTTCAATCATAGCCTACGGTTTAACATCCCGGCACGCGACCACTGCATATGTTGTCTCGACAATTGGTTCGAGTATGCGACAGAACCTGCCATTACCTATGGCCCTGGAATCAGCAGCCGGCGGGCGAACAGACCACCGGTCAAGAATCTTAAGAAGAATACAAAAATGGCTGGTTCAGGGCTACTCACTGAGCGAGTCAATCAAGCGAGGCTACCCTAAATGTCCTGGTTATGTAGTGGCAATGATAGCTGCTGCCGAGCGGATTGACCAGCTCCCGCTTGCGATTAAGAGCATTGAAGCTGATATAGTCACCAAGGCCGATGAAAGCAGGAAAATCAGTCCGGTTCACCCAGTTTATCCGGTAATACTAATAATCTTTATGTTTTTCATCGTATCGGGACTAATGTGGATGGTTTTTCCGCAGTTTCACAGTGTGCTGACAGAAATGACAGAGGGCGCACAGTTTCCAGCTTCCACTCGATTTTTAATCCGGATCACAAGTTTTATTGCCTATGATTATGGGTGGTTAATCACCTTTCTATTTGCACTCGTAGTTCTTGTGGTTGTCCCTGCTTCGATTCGGATTAAGTTTCGGCCCCGTCGGCCGGACAAGCCCTATTTAACTTCGCGAATTGCTGACTTTATAAAATGGCACTCGCCTGTTCTGCACTGGTTTGAGAAGAATTATTCGATGGTACAGGTGGTTGAGCTTCTGCGGCTGTCACTCAATGCCGACGGTACGGTCAATAATGCGATTGCTAATACACTCGGCCTGGATGTGAACAATTGTTTTAGAAAACGACTAAAAAAATGGCTGGAAAAAGTAGAGCAAGGTGACAATATAGCAATTGCGGCCAGACAAACCGGATTAGGGTCTCCCCTCGCTTGGGCGTTTGATGAGCAGGTCAATCAGGGCAATACTTTGACTGTATTAGAGACACTTGAGTCGCTCTATCGCTCGAACTACAGCTACCGCGCCAACCTTGTCAGGTTCATAATGTGGCCTTGTGTAACACTTATTATGGGAGCAATGGTGGGTTTTGTTGTTTATGCCATATTCTCTCCACTCATTGTAATTGTTAATCATACAGCGGACCTTGCGTTCCCGTAGTGCCTTAAATGGAGCAAAGTTATGTTTGGTTGGAAGAAAAAATACGGCGGGTTTTCACTGACCGAAACAATAGTTGCACTTGCGGTCTTGGGAATGGTTTTGGTTGGTTTGGCATTGTCACTGCACGGATTCGCAAAATTCAATCGCATCCAGTGGATGAGGCAACACTGTATAGCAGCCGCCCAGGCGGAGCTGGACAGCATAGCTGTAACAGGTGAAGCGATCCGTGAAGAAGATTTCATGCGACTTTGGCCAAATCTGACTGTTTCTATCAAAGAGTCAGCGGGAGCCGGTCAATGGAAGGGGATGAAATTGGTTGAGGTGAAAGCAAGCGGTATGAGCTTCAGTAAGGAAGTTAAAGTTCAATTGTGTAGATATGTTTTGGCAGAGCGGGAGCAGTAGAGATGCGCAGAGGTTATTCTTTGGTAGAGCTGGTGGTAGCGATGGTCGTTGTCTCATCTGTATCGATTGTTTTGGCGGGATTATTCACCACCATTATTAGCGATATACCGCGTTTATGTGGCGTTGTACAGGAGAACACAAGTGTGCTTAATATGTTAGAGCAAATGCATGAGGATGTTGACGTTGCGGAGGGACTGCCAGAATCGTTCGGGGAATATACAACAGATAAAAACCTGCTTTTGATTGAATTGCCACATGGTCTTGTCTGCTATCAATTGAAAGATGGCAAGGTACTTAGACGCAGGCTGCCGGCTGCTCAAGAGCAATACGAAGGAGAGACGAAAGTATGGTCGGTGCCGAACGCTAAAGTAGAATGGCAAGTCCGGAGAAACGACAGGGGCGGTTCCGTGGAGGTTAAGACCTGCATAGAGCATAATATTCGGGGCCGTTCGGAAGAGAAGATGGCCAATTCCTATCTGTTTTTTGTAGGTGCTTTTCGAAAGGTCGTAGAGTAGAGATGAAACATCCGCAACAAAATGGTTTTGTGTTGATACTTGTAGTAGTGGCAATAGCTTTGATCGGAGCCGAGATGATCGTTTTAACCAGTAGTGCGAATAAGATCCTGTTCCAATCAGATACCGCTTACCTTCAGGCATGTGAGAGGAACCTGGTAACAAGTGGTTTGGCCTGGGCCAAACGGAATATCAAAAATGAAGGCAAAGAAACCTTTGATAGACCTATAGGGTTGGATGTCTCCTCCATGAGCATTCACGGCGCGACTTTAAGTGTTAATATAGTCACTCCGAAAGATGAAGAGGCAGAAGTTCAAATAAACACATCGTGCACTCACGAGAGGCGGACCCTAAGGCACAATGATAAATATCGCATTAGACTCAAACATTAGTATTCATCTAAAGCAGTTTGAGGTTTCCTGTTAGATTTTAGTCGACTTTCTCTCACCAAATATATCGAAATATCTACTATAGATGTACTACAGGTCTCGTGTTTAGGCATACTTTGTATTCCCTGTTTCTCAGCTTTTTTGTCTTGGCGCACCTACAACTCCACTACAACCAGGGAGGCTATTATCTGCAATTTTTGTAAAAATGCACGTTTCATAAGTGCTGTTATATAAGTGGCTTATTAAATATAGAAAGATTGGTGAACATTTTAAATGGTCCGGGCCCAAGACAGTACCATGATGGAACCGAAAAAAGTTGCTGAACCACGAAAAATCAAGTAAAATGTTTTTACCGCCACTTTTGTGGTTGTGGGTTTTCTATGAGATTGGCCGTGCTAGGCGGGGTGTTAGCGGTACCCTATACTCGCAATCCGCTATAGCGAGGCTGAATTCTTTTCTGAGGGTTGATTAAGATGAGTCACTACTGCCATAAGCGATGTTGACAGCCGGGTCCCATGCAAACGAATGGCGTGAACCTGGTCAGGCGGGGAACCGAGCAGCCATAAGCGTTAGTCCGTTGTGCTGTGGATCAACCCGGCTTGAGTTGGCTGTGACAGCAAACTCACCAAAATCGATTCGAAGAAAAGTGCACGGCCTTTTTCGAGAAAACGGCAAAGGAACAAACGCGTAGGATACAGAAACTCGTACGCGGAAGTCAGAGCGCGCGGTAACGACAACTGACTACACCTTCACGGCGTACCTACTTCGTGGAAGTGCGTGATCTCGCCGCGTCACACGCTCCGAGAGCAAAGTTTTCCCTCAGAATATCATATCGTTGGTGAGGTTAACACAGATTGCGGCCCTTGGATACGGCTCGTGATTCAGGGTATTGTCGCCCGGCCACATTGCCACTATGCAGCCCTATGAGAATATGACTTCAACTTGCATCCATGAAGGCGCAGGATAGCATAAATGCATGATTTGGCAAGGCTTAATTCGGAGGACTGCTGGCTCGGATGAATAAATGTACCCTACGGGAGATATTCGATGAGACTACTTGGTCCAGCCGTCCTTGGCTTTGGAACCACTGCCAGTTGCACGGTTCGGGGGCAGGATGTCGACGATTCCCACATCGATGTACTGGGGGTGGTGCTTGTTATGACAATGCACCGCAATGCAGTTTGTCCCAGTCTTCAGCGTCTTCAACATCTCCCGATTCAAAGGGAGCCATGTGTAGAAGTTGCTGGTATATGGGAGATTCAGAACCCGTTTCCCGTTGATGTAGACCTCGGCCCGTTCATCGTGGTGTATTAGGAAATGCGGCGCAACGAGGTCCGTGTCGTCCAGGTCGAATGACCGGCGGATCCAGATGTCGGAGCTGGTCCACCTGGTTCGAGGCGAGACGATCAACGTAGGATGGGTGGGGTTGAAGTCGCCAAAACCCGCAGGTCCCGTCTTCCAGGCCGAACCGTCAAAGCCGGGCTTATACCAATCCTCGCCGGGCTTCTCTGTCGTATAGCTCCATGTCTGGGGCACCACCTGGGATGTGGCCAGCACGGTCTTGACAACCGGCGGCGTATCATAAAGATTTAGCGTCTCGGCTGCCGTGCGGTCGGCATCCACTTTGAGAAATTCACGATCATAAGTCATCAGGCCATTGCATTCGATTTCCTGATCGGCGATCTGCGTATAGCAGGCCGCGGACAACCCAAGCCTAATCATTGGTCGCAAGGCCCGGATGCGTTGCAGGTACGCATTGGTCAGATCGGAATCGTCGCCGCTACCGGAATAGCCCCACCCCTTGCCTTGTCGCCACTCATGTCCCTTGACCGTCATGCCGATACCGCCGAATTCCCCCAGCACGATGGCGCGGTTTGCCTGGACGGGGGCGACGCCCGGCTCGGGATACAGGTGAATGTCACGCACGTCCCCGAAATCTCCCCTGTCCGCCCAGCCACTGGCATGGTTCACGAGGCGTGTCGGATCGTAATTCTTGATCCATCGTGCTATACGCGGCGCATCGAACTGGCCCCACCCCTCGTTAAACGCAACCCACATAACGATCGACGGATGGTTCCGAGCCGCATCGATAATTCGCTTCAGCTCCAATTCGAATTGTCGCTTCATTTCCTCGCGGTGGTTGACGGCGCTGGGCATGTCCTGCCAGACAAGGATGCCCAGCTTGTCGCACCAATAGTAGAATCGTTGCGGCTCGAACTTAACGTGCTTTCGCACCATGTTGCCGCCGAGTCGCCTTGTAGTCTCGATGTCATACCGGAGTGCTTCGTCCGTGGGAGCGGTATACAGACCGTCCGGCCACCAGCCTTGATCCAAAAAGCCGAACTGAAAAAGTGGCTTGTTGTTCAAGAAGAGGCGGTTGATACCGTCTGAGTCTTTGGCGACCTCTATCTTTCGCATACCAAAATAGCTATCGACCGTATCGATTGTTTTCCCCGCCCGATCCTTCAGCGTCACTTCGAGATCATACAGGAAGGGCGAGTCGGGCGACCAGAGACGGGTTTTCGGTTCGTCTGGCAGTGAGATACGCAGGCGTTGACCAGCCCTGCTTTCAGCCACGACCGGAATAGTACCTGCCTTCTCGCCGGGCGAAGGCAGAAGGGTATGCGCTTGAATCGTATAGCCGTCATTCGTATTGGCGGCGTCGACCGTTAACCAAACGCAGTTCTCGTCGATGTCGGCCTCCGTGTAAACCGAGCGGATGTACGACGAAGGGACCGGCTCGATCCAGACCGTCTGCCAGATGCCCGACGAGGGCGTGTACATGAAGCCTTCGGGAATGATCTGTTGTTTGCCCCGTGCCTGGAGCCCCTTGTCCGTCGGATCCCAAACGCTCAGGACGATCTCCTGAGGCCCCGAAGTCTTCAGCATGTCGGTGATATCTATGGAGAATGGATCGTACCCACCACGGTGGTGCGTTGCCTCTTTACCGTTGACCCAGACAGTGGTTTCCCAATCGACGGCGCCGAAATGCAGCAGGATATGCCGGCTGGCCCATGCCTTCGGCACGTCAAACCTGCGGCGGTACCAGAGCATATCCGTCTCGACTACCTTCTTCTTCACACCCGAAAGGGCGGATTCGACGCAAAACGGAACGAGGATATGGTCGTCGAACTTCTCAGGGCGGCTCGCCTCGCCTTTCGGGCGCATGGCGAATTCCCAAATACCGTTCAGGTTCTTCCAGCTCTCGCGCTTCATCATCGGCCGCGGATACTCGGGCAGAGCATTCGTCGCAGACACGTCCTTGGCCCAACGCGTCATAATATGTCCCTTGACCGGCTCCCACGAAGGCTCCTGCGCTCCTGTCGGCCCGCACATCACAGCCAGAATAAACGTCGCAATAAGAACGGCGCACCACGAGGCAGCGGCGCTCCGCTTGCGGATTGACCCTATACAATTACTCATTCTTGAAACTCCATCTATAGTTGCTACGGTCTCGTGCATTCTATCTTTCCTGTCTTCCTCGCATATCAAAGCGCGCCGCCCCAGATATCTCCCACGGTGAATCCTTCCGGGAAGGGGTCGTCCGGATCGAGCAGGTAGTTGGCGGTGCCGGTGATCCACGCCCGTCCGCTGATTGTCGGTACCACGGCCGGATAGGGAGAACCGATATCCACTTCGCGAATCAATTCTCCCGTGAATACGGTGCCAAGAATGCCCGCGTGTCGGAACGGCTGGTGCAGGCCCAGCTTCCCACGGGCGTAAAGCGTCGCCATCCTCGCACATGTGCCGGTGCCGCAGGGCGAGCGATCGCATGCGCCCGTCCATGTCGCGGGTCGCTCCCAATCCAGCTTGCCCGTTGAGACAACGACCGCGTTTTGCATGTCCGCATCCGGGCTGGAGGACGCCGACGAGAGCTGCGAGATCGTCACGCCGGCAATCTCCGGCTGCCGGGGGTGGACGACGGGCAGCTGTTCTTGGCTGGCGGCCTTAATCATCTCCCCAATGCGTGTGATCTCACCGGCATTGTCCGGCTTTATCTTCAGACCGAACTGAGACGCTTCTGCGATCACGTAGAACATCCCACCATAGGCGACATCTACCGTGACCTCGCCCAGCTCGGGGACTTTGATCTTCGCGTCGATGTGCACTGCAAATGCGGGGACGTTCTCGAAAGTCACCGACTCGACCTTGTTGTCCCGAATCTCGGCACGGACGCCGATCAACCCCGCCGGCGACTCCAGCGTGAGCTCGGTAACCGGCTCGACGGCCGGGATCATACCCGTTTCCAACAGCACGGTCGCCACGGCGATCGTGTTGGTTCCCGACATCAGCGGGTATTCTACCTGCTCCATGATGACGAAGCCGGCATCCGCATCGGGATGACAGGCCGGGAGAATCAGATTGCAGTTTGACGCCGGATAACCTCGCGGTTCACGCAACATCATCTTCCGCAGGCGATCGGCGTGTTCTTCCAGGTAGCACTTCTTTTCAAAAATGGTATTGCCAGGCACATCCAGCACCCCGCCGACAATCACCCGACCCGGTTCGCCGCAGACGTGTGTATCCACTGCAGAGATGCTTCTTGCGATACGCATCACCATATTCCCTTTCTTCCAAGCGTTTCTTTGCCGGGCGGAGACTGATAACTACTTCTTCCAGATCGATTCGAGCTCGTTGACTTCGATTTTTATAAGCCTGGCAGTTCCGCCGGCGGCGAACGCCTGAATAGTTTTGACTTGGCCCTTTATCTCGCGAGGCCTGGTAATGAACACCCGGCCATGATTGCCGATAATCTCCATCATCGGTCGGTCGACGAGTACCCGAATGGTTACTTTACCGTCAACCGGTTTCAGCGGAGCGTCCTGAAGCCTGCCGGTCTCTACGCTATATTCAATGCGATTGCCGCCGATATCGAGCCCCAGAACCTTTGCGTCTCCCAGCTCGAAGGTTGCGGTGACGTCGAAAATATCTCCCGAAACATCCAACCTGACCGGCTTGCCCTCGGTGAGATTCTTTTTCTTTGCGGTGTGTTTCTTCTTATATATTTTCTCGATTTCTTTTACGGGCTCGGCGAACATACGGATGCCGCGTTCGGTTGTGCGAAGAGTCAATTCGTGCGGGAAGCTGAATGTCTGATTGAAAGGCATGCCGGGCATCGCGATCTGGGCCCAGCCGATCTGAACCTTGCGTTCGTCGGGGGCGTTGCTGAACAGTTGCGAGGCATAGTAATTGCCGTAATGGACCCTATGTTTGCCTTCGTGATCCGGCATGAAAGTCTTGCCGTCGAACTTACCAATAGCATATCTTGCATCGGCGGCAAAGACAACCCAACGCGTATTGTGTGTATCGCCATCCACAGGCAATTCGAAAAGTTCCGGGCACTCGTAATAGCCCTTGAGCCGGCTCTGGAACTGCCAGTCCCTGAGGTTTGTCGAGTTGTAGAAGGCCATGCAGGGCGTGTCTTCGTGATGGTCGTACACCGCCAGGACCCAGTGCCTGCCGGGCTCGTACCAGACGATCTTCGGATCGCGGCCGGCATGTTTAATCACAGGGTTGCCTTCGTATTCGGTGAAGGTTCTCCCGCGATCATTGCTGTATGCGATGCATTCGCCGCGACCGGTGCTGGTCCAGGAGGCGACGATCACCTTCTCCCTGCCCGTCTGCCAACCCGCCGTGTTGTTCTCGTCCAAAACCCCGCCGCCGGAGAACGCCCAGTCGCCGCGCTTCTTGTTGTAGATGGCAATTGGCAACTGTTCCCAATGAACCAGGTCCTTACTGACCGCATGTCCCCAATGCATATTACCCCAATTCCAGCCGTAGGGGTTGTGCTGGAAGTAGAGGTGCCATTCGCCGTCATAATAAACCATGCCGTTGCCGTCATTGTTCCACCCGATCTTCTGCGAGAAGTGGAACTGCGGCCGCAGCGGCTCGCTGTAGAAATCGTCGGCCCCGGGTATCTCGTCCGATTGAACGATCATCCCCATACCTTCCTGGGTCACTCCATTAACCTTGAGTATCGCAACCTTACCTTTGAAGGCGGCCATGTCGAGGAACGCCCAGAAACTGACCTCATCCTTCGATACGGTGATCTCGGCGTCAAACTCCCGCACGCTCCGGCCGCCGATACTCACATCAATGCGGGCCTTCTTGCTTCCGTTCTGGATGGGAAACAAAATATATCGCCTCATCAGGATCATCTCTTTTTCTTGTCCGCTAAGGAAATTGGGCGTCTTGGGCTTCTCATCGGACTGGACGATCTGATCGACATTGACATGTGCCCAGCCGCCTTTCTGTTCGTCAACGATACGAAGCCTGGCGGTTTTGCCTCTGTGTTTTGCGACATCGAAGTACCGTTGAACTAACTTCTCATCATTTTCTCCCGAACTCAAAGCTACAACTTTCTCTTCGATCAGCAATTGCATGCACGTGTTATTGTGAGCCCCGCCCCCAATGAGAAAAGTAATGTAATCACGCTCGATTATGAACTCGGGGGAAGTCAGCGTGCCGGTGTTATCATCGTTGAACCGGCCGTCACGATCGACGTATGTGTCGACCAGCCCCTTGCCCTTGAACCCGCTGACCGTATGTTGGGCTGCTTGCGTCCTCTTTACGGGACCGCTGCCGAAAGCGCTGCCGGTAACTTTCCACTCGCCATAGTCCTTGCCTTCGAAATCCGCGATTACGATGTCGTCAGCGGCCCGTGTAATGCCTGAGTCCCTATTGAGTGCCTCTGCCAGAGCATAGCCGATCAGTGAGTAGTTGGCGGCTGAGCCGTTGTAGTGGCAGTACCAGTGGCCACCCCGATTCAAATACTCATCGTTCAACTCCTTAGTCGGCAGCACGTTATCGTCCGTATCCTTGATTTTCCGCTTCTGCTTTTCGTTCCAGTACGCATCAGCCTGGCGGCGCAGTTCCTGCAAACGTATATCCCAGAAGTCGGCGGTAGGCACAAAGGTAATGTTCTTGAGCGACGGGTCATCAGCCACAGCCTTCTGGGCCTTGCGGAATTTCACCATGGCAACCGCCTCGTGATCATCCGGATTCTCCGCTCTTTTTGTCATCTCATGACCACCGACACCCAGTTCGCCGATCACGATCGGCATGTCGGGCGCATCGAGGTCCTTGCGCAGGTCGCGAAACATGGCCGCGAGATTGTGCGGGTAACGCTCGATGAGGCCCATACCGACGCGTTTGCCGTCCAATTGGAGATGCCACTCGCCGAAGTCATTCCAACCCTGGAACCAGGCCATGCCAACAATCTCATAGCCCTGACCTTTATACCCCGGAACAGCATCATTGATATTTGCCAGGCACTCCTTGATCTCGGCCAGCATCTTGTCGTAGAAGAGCCCCGGCTCGAGGTGGTTGTCTCGTTTGAGGATCCGTTTCTCATCCCAGGTCATCTCGCCGGCGCCCGGCGAGCGGAAGTCACACCACACGCTCTTGCCGCCCCAGGCGGTTTTGATCAGCAGGACATGCTCCTCGTGGCGTTCACCCATGATCGTGCCGAACATCAGCTCCGGGCCGATTGACTTGCCTGTCATGGCTCCCCAGTCTGTGCTCAGCGGACCATGTTTCTCCTTTTTCGACTCTTTGTTCCAGTAGACTGTTACATCATCGCGTGTGGCCCAGGAACCATCCCTGTTTTTGAGTTTCTTTATTAAGTGGCCATACTTGGGGTGGTTGCCCAGGTGGTCGAGGCTGCCGAGCATGCCATGGCCTTCCATGTTGGATTGCCCGGCCAGAATAAACACCTTCACCTCTTTTTCGGCGGCCTGCACCTGGGACACAAGGCCCGGGAGCATGATGGCAAATGCCAGTGTACAAAGTGTTTGCATAAACCTTCTCATTGCTTTTTCCTTTGCGTTTGTCCTTCTTTGGTTACATATCAACTTGGGTTTCCCATTTGTCCTCATGGATAGGGTACCTGCATACTTCGAAACCACATGATACCATAATACACCGTCCGATTCCAGTACATCTGATTGCTCCTACAGCCAGATGCCTCGGCGCAAGATTCGCAAGCCCACAAGCTTGCTCAAACTCCAGTGTCTTGCCCATTTGTGGCGCACGATGGCCAGGCTGTATCTTCGGTGTAATCAGGATCTCTACAATTATGAGGTTAGCGCGAATTGAGTAGGCGGTACGATCTGGCAAAGGTGAATAAGTCATTGAAACGTTGCTAAATTTTCAGTATTTCATAACTCGCTGTCTACACAGGGCTTATGAAACGGGCGTTTTTGCAGAATTGGGAGATAAGGGGTTGTAGAGTTGTATTCGGGTTGTAGACGCCGAGCGACGAAAAGGGGGCCTATTTCCGGAATGCCCGGTGCGGGTATTACTGGCTGGCTGTATCTCCGAAGACGCAATCGCAGCCATAAGTTGCCTTGCCATGGCGGAGCTTCGCATGATACAATAAAATCACTTCAGGCCCGATGTGTCGGGACGATAGTGTCAGGATGCTGTCGAACCTGTACTTTTTTCCGGGAAGGCAAGATGAACAGAAGACAGTTCTTGAAAGCCACAGCGGCTACAGCGACGGCCTTATTTGCCGGCTGTTCAGTAAACGACAATGCAACAAAGAACCGAATTGGCAAGAAACTCGCCGGTTCGAGACCCAACATCGTTTTCATTCTCAGCGACGACATGGGCTGGGCTGAACCCGGCTTCAACGGCGGCAACCCAGAGCTCACCGGCAATATCGACCAGCTTGCCTCTGATGGTCTTAGGCTCTCCCAGTTCTACACCCACTCCGTCTGCGCGCCGACCCGCGGCGCCTTTTTGACTGGTCGCTATGCCTTCCGCAACTGGATGGACTGGCGCAGCGAAGACTTCGGCAAACCCAGCTATCTCGAAAAGCTCGGCCTGACTCTTGCCCACAACGACGAGGGCGTCCCCACTCGCCGTATCCACGCTCTCGACGCCAACGAACTGACCATCGCTGAAGCCCTAAAGGAAGCGGGCTACTTCACCGCAATCATCGGGAAATGGCATGCGGGCGAATGGCTGAAGGAACACCTGCCAATGCAGCAGGGTTTCATGCACCAATACGGCCACTACGCTTGGGGCATCGACTACTATGACAGGATGATCCCGCACAACGCACCGGCGCGTTTTGTCGTGTATGACTGGCACCGCAATGAACAGCCAATCCAGGAGGAGGGCTATACCACCGACCTTATCGCCGCGGAAACCGAGCGTATCATCACCAAACAGAGTAAAGAGCAGCCGTTTTTCCTCTACATCCCGTTCAACGCCGTTCACGGGCCGATCGATCGCGTTCCCCGATACACAGACAAATACACCGCTCGCGAAGCCGCCCTGAAGTGTTTCGATGACGCCCTTGGGCGCATCGTGGCTGCACTGGAAAAACACGGCTTTGCCGACAACACCTTGCTTGTCTTCACCAACGACAACGGCGGCCTCACCGAGGAGATGAACAAGCCTTATCGCGGCACAAAGAACACCACGTTCGAAGGTGGCGTGCGCGTGCCCTGCATCATTCGCTGGCCGGGGCACACCCAGCCCGGCACTGCCAACGACGGGATGATGTTCATTGCCGATTTCTTCACGACCTTCATCACCATCGCCGGGGGCCGCCACGAGCAGGAACTCCCTGTCGACAGTCTCGATATGACCGGTATGCTCTTCCGCGGTGAGCCCAGTCCACGCGATGAAATCGTCTTTGAAGTCAGCGGCAGCGTCCGCATCCCTACCATCCGCAAGGGCGACTACAAGCTCATGGGAAAACTCCTTTACAACATCAAGACAGA
>JAUXAB010000005.1 GCA_030615025.1 Phycisphaerae bacterium
AAGTTCATAGTATAGGAATTTGTAATAATAGCGAAAATAGGTAATGTGGCTAAAAAGGTTCCGCCGAAGGCGGTTAATTTAAAGATGCTGAGAAGTTGCCGACTGTGATATACCCAGTTGCGATGTCAGCTCAGTAACACACAGCGCTCGCCGCTTAAGAACCTGCACAATGCGTATTCTTGCCTCAACCGAAAGCAATTTAAATGCCCCTGCCAGCTTTTCCGCATCAACCATAACTGCTCACCTCCATATTTAACACAACCTGATATTGCTACCAAAATCTCTCCGCGAAACCTGTGGCTAAAAATAAAAAAATCTCCACCTCAAAGCCCTCTTTCAAAAACCATAAATCCCTCTTTCAAAAACCACGATTCTTAAAGCAGTCCATAAGTATATATGCATATACTTATATCTCTGTACAAAAACCACGATTCTTAAAGCAGCCCATAAGTATATATACATATACTTATATAGCATTGTTGCAATTGTCAAACTGAAAACAAAAAACTTGTCCTGAGCTTGCCTGTACTGCCTGTCCTGAGCCTGCCGAAGGGAGCTTGTCGAAGTAGTCGAATGGATCTGCGGTTAAATAAAGCACTTTTTTTGGTCATTTTTTTGTCTCTTTTGTGCATTTTGTGCCTTTTTGTGGCTAATAAAACACCTTTTTCGCCAGCTTCCCAAATGAGGTCCGGCTTAGACGGAACCCGGCGGATAAGGCCAGACCTTTCGCAGAAGCTTGCTTCGAGGAAAGGTATGGCCGAAAACGCCAAAGCTGGCAAAAACAAAATCCGCGTTAATCCGCGAAATCAGCGTCTAAAAAATTCGTGCCTCTTCGTGGCCAAATAGAATCCGCGTCAATCAGCGTTAATCCGTGGCAAGAAGTCTGTGTAGTCAGTGTCCTCCGTGGCAAGGAGTCTGTGTTAGTCCGTGTTTTTCAACCAAAAGCGCACATAGTAACCGGCCAAATCTGAAAAAAATAAAATTTTTTTTACTGCTTTCATATCATCGAGTTAAGAGAATCCGGCATCAAAAATCGGGGTGTTTTTTCGCATCAAACGCGCACATTCGTGCATTTATAGAGGGACGTCTTTTTTTAAAGCCGGCAAATATGCAAGGAGTTTACCCGCCTTTCTTCTGGCGGGTTTACCCGCCGCTTGTCCGCCATTTGTGTGGCGGATTCGTGTGGCGGGAACTAAGAACTATGAACTACCAACCACCAACTACAAGCTACGCAAACCGCCTATCCAGCCCTGCCCACCCTGAGCCTGTCGAAGGGAGCTTGCCTGTCCTGAGTGTAGTCGAAGGAAACTACTGGCAACCGGCAACTGTCTATATTTTGCTTTCTAACTGGGCCCTCGCCCCCAACCCCTCTCCCCTAACCCTTGTCTTCTGCCCTCGGCCCTTTACAACTGTAGAGAAGCCTCTACAAATCAGACTTTTTATGCAAAACAAACCCAAATTTCGAAAAAGTCAAATGAACGTAAATAAGGTATTAACAAAGGATTATGACAAAAAGACACTTGGTGAACACGGGAAAAACAAACCCAATTCAAACCCAATACAAAGCCAATCAAACCCAATTAAAGCCAATTTGCCGAAAGCCCAAATGAACGTAAATAAAGTATTAACAAAGGATTATGAAAATAAGTTAAATTGGGCAATTTGTGAAAACAAAGCCAATTCAAACCCAATACAAACCCAAAACGAACCCAATCAAACCCAATTCTTGTCCGCCATCAGTGTGGCGGGACAAAGGCAAAAAAATGCTGCCGCGTTTGACGATTAACGGTCGGCGTAAGTCGTTTGGTTACTACGCCGACTGGCGTTTGTTCGCTAGGGAAATATCGAGTAGGCGATACGAGTTTTTGGCGGCGAATTTTGAAGTTAAGCTTGATTTTTATATAAACGATATTTAAAATGATTGTTTTACGTAAATTATGTGAACTGGCGCAAGTTTTGGGTCCGACAAGTTGCCGGACCAGATAACCTGTTAAGGCTGATAAAGTCAAAATGGCTGTAAACTTAGACACTCGTACGATTGAGTCCGCTGCGGCGACTGAAATCTATATTTCAGCCACGCCCGCCGAAATCGGGCCGCTGCAGGACAAGGCACAGGAAATCTTTTCCGGCATCCGGGACATACTCCGTTCAAAAAAAGCACATATTCTCCAGGAGCGGGTCTTTGCCGCTCAAAGCGCGATGGAAAAAGTCTTACATGTGCGGTCAAAAGAGTATGGCGATATTGACGATGGAGTTGCTCCAAGCGCTCTGGTCGGCAGGGAAGGAATGGCCGGGCCATTTGCCGGGGTGCAGGTCCACGCCATCAGTTGTGACACAAAGGCAGATGTGGTTAATCTGGAGGGAACTCCCTGCGGGCGAATTCTTCGTGTGCCCGGCCGAACATACCTTACACTTTCGGGCATCCGTGCTGACCAGTCCACACAAGCAGCAGGCAACCCGGCCGAACAGGCAAAGGTTATGATGGAAAAATCTGAATCGGCACTTAAGCAATTTGGGGCTGATTTTCTTTCGGTGCCGCGTACGTGGATGTGGTTGTGCGACATTCTTAGCTGGTATGGTGACTTCAATCGAGCAAGAAATAAGTTTTTCACCGAGCGGGGACTCATTGGAGAGGGAACTCGGCAGTCAATGCCCGCCAGCACTGGCATCGGGCTCGGCCCTGCTGACGGGAGCAAGTGCGCGATGGATCTGACAGCGGTGCTGGAGTCGGCCGACTCAATCCAGTTCCTTCAAGCAGTGGGCAAGCAGCAGTGTGCGCTGGAGTACGGCTCAGCCTTCTCGCGAGCCGCACGCAGCATTACGCCGGCGGGAGAAACGGTATTCGTCTCCGGAACCGCCTCTATCGATGCCGGCGGTGCTACAACGAATATCGGTGATGCCGCCGGTCAGATAAAGACAACCATAGAAAACGTTCGAGCAGTTCTAAGAGATATGCACTGTCGGGATGAGGAAGTCGTGCAGGTGGTGGCCTACTGTAAAACAACAGAGGTTGAGAAGGTCTTCAACGCTTCTAAGGGCGCTCTTGCCTGGCCGTGGCTGACGGTCATCTGCGACATCTGTCGCCCTGAGTTGTTGTTTGAAATTGAAGCCACCGCTATGCCCAAACAAAGAGTATAAGGGCACGTGAGCAAAAAACCATAAGCCTATTTGTCATTCTGAACGAAGCGCAGCGAGCTGAAGAATCTCAATAATCAATAGTCAATAATCAATAATCATTCTTTTGCCTCGTGCATGCGTAGCAGTTCAACGATTTCGTCATGACCTTTGTCTTTCGCCAATGACAGCGCAGTCCTCCCTGTCTTGTCCTTGACATTTACGTCGGCGCCTTTGGCAATAAGAAGCTCAGCCACATCCTTGTAGCCTTCCGTTACCGCAATGTGCAGAGGTGTGTAGCCGTTTTTGCTCTTAGCATTGACATCGGCACCTTTGGCAATCAACAGTTCCGCCACACCTTTCTGCCCCCTCACGCACGACCCGTGCAGAGCTGTCATGCCCTCGTCCCACATTGAGCTTTCCGCCTTGGCATTGACGTCGGCGCCTTTTTCGATAAGCAGTTCTGCGATATCCTTGTGACCAAACACGGCTGCCGAGTGGAGGGCAGACAAACCCCGCTTGCTTTTAGCATTGACATCAGCTCCTTTGGCAAGCAGGTCCTTCGTTGCCTGCCTGTTCCCCGATACGACAGTCGCAAGGAGCGGAGCCCATTTAGCTGCTCTTGTGTCTCCTGTCTTTGTGACGAGAGCTTCCGCCATAGTCGGGTTACCTTGCAAGACGGAATCAAATAGCGAAGAATACGGATACTTCTGCGTATTGAGATGGATGTCGCCGCCATGCGATACGAGGAGCAGAGCGGTGTCAACGTCCCAGCACCAAACGGCCCAGTGGAGGGGGGTCGCCCAGTAGTCACCTCCATCGGCGTTCGGATTGGCCCCCCTTGCCAGAAGCCAGTCAATCATGTCCTTGTGGCCTCCGCGTATGGCCCAGTGCAGGGGAGTATCTACTTTCCCAGGCTCGGTATTGACGTCGGCCCCTTTGGCAAGTAGTAGTTCTGCTACTTCCCGATGGTTGCCAGCCGCTGCGTTGTGCAGTGCAGTATATCCCGCTTGCGTTTCCGAGTGAACGTCTAAGCCGTTTGTCAGGAGTAAATCCACAATCGCTGTGTGGCCTCCAGCGGCTGCAGCATGCAACAGAGTCAGGCCCTGCTCAAACGTCCCTTGTGCCTTGCCATTCTCGATTAGACTCTGCACCCGTGACAGGTTACCCTTGTAGGCAGACATCAAATCAGTCGAAACCGTTGCCCCATGGGCAACCATCAGATCGAACATATCGGTTCCCCCCAGTTCGAAGGCAATCATTGCTGGTGTCCTCCCCTCTTTGTCAGCGACATTAACGTCAGAACCACCAGAGACCAACAGTTCGGCGACCGATATGTGCCAGCCCCGGGCCGCGGCGTGCAACGGAATCTCGCCATCGGGACCCCTTGTATTTGGATTAGCGCCGGCTTCCAGAAGCATTCCGATCAAGTTGTCCCTTCCACCTGGCACGCCTGCAGCGGCGTACAACGGTGTGCACCCAATCGATTGGACATTATCAATCAGAAAAATCTCATCTTTGTTCTTGCCCTCCAGGTCCGCACCCTGGTTGATGGCTAACCTCATCCGCTCGACATTTTTATCTCTGATGGCCCGGAAGAGTGCAGCAGTGGCTGCGGCCTTGTCTTTTGCTGTCGGCGCAGGAGGCGGGGCGGCTGTGGTTTTCTCTTGTGCCTCGGCGGTTAATACAAGCGCAGTCGGTACAATCAACAAAGCCAATAGCAGTACGACTGTCACAGTCACTAAACTTGGTCGTTTGTAGAATTTTTTTCCTGGTTTCATCATGGTTTTTATCCTTTCCTCAATATTTTTCACTGGCCCGGCTACAGCCAACGATGGAACAGGCCGGGTTGATTCGTGCTCTGCAATTAGTGTGTTCACAATCGCGCTGCTGTAATCTTTGACCTTCGCACCCAGGCGGGCGATTGCCATTTCATCACAGCACTTCTCCCGCTCAGCCCGGATTTTCTTATTCGCCCACCAGACAAACGGATGGAACCAGAATATTGCCTGGACGATTACCTGTAAAAGATTGACCGCAGCATCAAAACGCAGGATGTGGCTAAGCTCGTGGCCGAAAACACCTCTGCGATGCTCATTGCTATCGACCTTGACGAAGTCGGCCGGCAGATAGATACTTCCGCGCAGCAGACCCCATACGAACGGCTGACCTATTCCTTCGACCAGCCAGACCTTCGGGAAGGTCTTAAAGTCAAGGCCGGGGAATAAGTTTCCAATGCCGCTTTGCAATTCGGCTGGAAGTGGCTTTCGTTGCCACCGCAGCCAAGAATTAGTACGCAATGCTTTTATTAAAGCAAAAAGCAAAAAGGCGGCTACTCCCACAATCCACCCAAACCCGAGCCACTGCCGGGGTGTCAGCTTCCTCGTTTGTCTTACAGCAATCACCTCAGGCACCACAGCCACCGGTGCCGCAGGGACTACAGCAGGCTCAACTGGGTGTGCGGCTACCGGTTCAAACGCCGCCGTAGGTCCCCGCTCCGGCAGAACCGCCAAAGGTATGGTAAGCAAAGGCGGCACGAGACATTTGGCCAGAACAATCAGCCAGAGCAGGTAGCGAGCGTGTGCGCTTTTATTTTTCAGCGCCAACGATGCAACCGCTATTACCACCACCAGGACCGCTATCTGCCAGCTTTGCGTCAGCAGATAATTTATGATTTGGGTTAAATAATTTTCCATTGTAAACGCTCCACCAGAAATTATTGGCTATTCTTTATCTGTTAGTCGTTTCAGCTTTTCGATATCGTCGGCGTTGATTTTGCCGTGCTCGGCTAAGTACTGCATAAGCGGGACAGGGTCGCCGCCGAAGAGCCTGTCGAGAAAGTCATTGACCGACCTTTTTATGACTTTTTCGCTCTTGACAGCGGGGAAAAAGACGTGGGCCTTGCCCCGGATGCGGTGTTTCAGGTATCCTTTCTTTTCAAGCCGACGCAGCAACGTTTGAACCGTTGCGTAAGTTATTTTTCTTCTGGCAGGCAAACTATCGCGGACCTCCTGCACGGTTGCTTTGCCGAGCTGCCAGACTAATCTTAGGATTTCGGTTTCAGCCGGGCTTACAGCCGGCAATTTTCTCTTTGTCATAATAATTCTCCTTTTACAAGCGTACAAGTAGAATATCGTACATTTGTACAAGCTGTCAACAAAAAAATAAAAATTTTTTTGGCCTGGTTCAAAAATAGTTGGTTTTGGGTAACAGTGGCGACAAAAAGGGCGAAAGTTAAGAAAAAGAAAAAAGCAAAATTACATATCAAGATGCAAAAAGGTGGGGAAGGTGGGTGCTTTCATGTTGAAGCCATACAGCAGGACGTTTATAATTGAGAATATGGCAGCAAAGTTAAAGAAGAGCAAGATACCGAAGAGCAAATCCCAGCAAATAGATGATATCCAGGCGGCAGGCCAAAAATGCTCGCCAGAAGTGGTTTTCTCCACGTTGAGAACGTTTTTGGCTGACAACGCAGGCATCGGGCTTTGCAACCGGCCGCAATAGAGCGGGTTATTTGGATAGGCTCTAAGTCTTAAGCAGGCAAGCGTAGGGGGAGCCTCAGGGCTTTTTTTTGTACACTTGCGACGCCATAAGCGGTATAATTACACAGAGTTAATTTACGGCGTGTTGTCTAATATCATATTTTTGCACACAAGAGTAAGGAAAGGGTAAGCTATGAAATCAAACTTTTATTTGGTGACTTTGGCTGTGCTGGTTCTTATCACGCCACAGCTCGCTTTCGGCACAGCACTGGATGACTATGTCGCAGCACACGATGCGAACTACCGGTACAGTCTTGTCAACACCATCGAAGGCGAAGGCTACACGGCCTATGTTCTGGATATGACCTCGCAGGTCTGGCGCAACGGCCTCGAGGTCGACCGCACCCTCTGGCAGCATTGGCTGACAATAATCAAACCCGATAAGGCCACCGGCGATAAAGCACTGCTCTGGATAAACGGCGGCAGTAACAATGACTCTGCCCCAACCAAGGCTGATTCGATGTTGGTCAATATAGCACTAAGCACCAGCACGGTGGTTGCGGACCTGAGAATGGTGCCGAACCAGCCTTTGACCTTTCCTGACGGAGGCCGACCTCGATATGAAGATGCGATTATCGCCTATACCTATGACAAGTGTATGGCGACCGGCGACGAAACCTGGCCGCTGCTGCTGCCAATGGTCAAAAGTGCCGTACGCGCAATGGATACGGTCCAGAAGCATGTTTCGTCCGTTACCGGCGGGGCGGTCGCGGTAAAAAAGTTTGTCGTGGCCGGTGCCTCCAAGCGCGGCTGGACTACCTGGCTGACGGCTGCGGTTGATAAGCGCGTCACGGCGATAGCGCCGGCGGTCATCGACGTGCTGAATATGGGTGAGCAGATGAAACACCATTTCAGCGCCTATGGCTTCTATTCCGATGCCATCAGGGATTACGGTGAGATGAAGGTTTTCGAGAGGCTCGATACACCCAGGGGCCAGACGCTCAGAAAACTTATAGACCCTTATGAGTATCGCAGCCGCTATACAATGCCCAAGTTCCTGATAAATTCGAGCGGCGACCAGTTCTTTCTGCCGGATTCGGCCCAGTTCTATTTTCACGACCTGTTAGGCCCAAAATACCTTCGATATATCCCCAATACAGACCATGGTCTTAACATAGATGCTTTGACAAGTCTGTCGATGTTCTACAAGTCCATCCTGAGAGGTTCGCCGCTGCCGAAGTTTAGCTGGAAAGTCAGAGACGATGGTGTGATAGAGGTCAATACACAGACAACACCAGCGGCTGTAAAATTATGGCAGGCGACGAATGAAAATGCACGTGACTTTCGCCTTGAGACTATCGGGGCGGTCTGGACAAGCACAGATCTTGGTGCTCGCGGCGGGGGGACATATATAGCTAAGATTGCTAAGCCGAAGAAAGGCTGGACCGCGTTTTTCGTTGAACTGATTTACGATAGCGGCGGGCCGGTTCCTTATAAGTTTACGACGCAGGTCCACGTGGTGCCGCAGCGTCTGCCGTTTGCCGATAAGTTCAGCTTCGATAGCGATGCAGGTCTTGAGAGCTTGCCCCGCGAATCGGTTTTCGCTGCTTTGCCTTAACCTGCACTTCTCATTAACCGCAGAGGCCGCAGTCCTTAGGACTCCTTACGGAGAGGCCGCCGAGAAAACAGAAATTGTATTGTCTTACCTGGTAATCCGTACTCGATATTCGACATTCCTCTCCAAATAATCAATATCGAAGATCCGCCTCCGGCGGAATCAATCATCACTAATCATTAATCATTGAAAATTGCTGCCTCTAAGTAGTCGAACCACAACCACCACCTCTCTTATGCTATCCCCGAAAATGCTACTTATAGTATCGTAGACGCTACATCACCGCAGAGCAATAATTACAACTTATGAGCACCAACAACATCCTAAAAAGATTTGGCCAAAAGGTTAAGTCTCTACGTCTCGAAAAGGGCTGGTCGCAGAAAGAACTGGCTCATCGTGCGGATCTCCACAGAACCTACATAGGAAGCATCGAGAGACACGAGAGAAATGTCAGCCTCCTAAATGTCGAACGAATCGCGAAAGCTCTAAAGGTCAACATCAAAGACTTATTATAAAGGAGGTGGATATCGCTCTTTTGGCGGAAAGATTGGCAAAGCCCTTCTTAAAGTGGGCTGGCGGCAAGGGACAGCTTATCACCGAGATTGACGCACGGTTACCAGAAGGCATCAAGACCGGCGAAATCGAAACTTACGTTGAACCCTTTGTGGGCGGTGGGGCGGTTTTCTTTCATATCGTGCAGAATTACGACAAGGTGAAATATTTTTACCTACTTGACATAAATGAGGATTTAGTCAACTGCTACAACATTATCAAGGAAGATTTTGGGTCTCTTGTTCATGAACTCCTTTCTCTGCAGGATAAATTCTTGGCAACACAAAGATCCAAACGAAAAGAGCTTTATCTGAACATACGAAAGAGGTTTAACACTGAGAAGGTTGCCCACTTCAACACTAAAACTGCTGCAAAATTAATATTCCTAAACAAAACATGTTTTAACGGTTTGTATCGTGTTAATAGGAAAGGCGAGTTTAACGTTCCTTTTGGTGGCTACGAGAGTCCTCGAATTTGTGCTGCTAACAACTTGAGGATTGCTTCAGAAGTCTTGCAAAAAGCACAAGTAATTCATGGCGATTTCAAAGATAGCCAAAGGTATATCAACAATCGTACTTTTGTATATTTAGATCCCCCTTATCGACCCTTAAGCCCAACTGCAGGTTTTACTTCTTATTCAAAAGAAGATTTTAATCACGAAGATCAAATACGACTTGCCGAATTCTGCAAAGAGATAAACAGCAGGGGGGCTAAGTTTCTTTTAAGCAACTCCGACCCCAAAAATGAAAATCCGAAAGACCATTTCTTTGAAGACCACTACAAGGAATTCAAAATAGAAAGAGTTAAAGCAATAAGAGCCATCAACTGTAAAGCTTCAGGCAGAGGACAAATTAACGAACTTTTAATAACAAACTATCAGTTTTAGGTGGGAGACAAACGTGGCACACAGTGAGTCTTGGAACAAGATATTTGCGGATTATAATATATATGATCACGATTTTGATGAGGGGCCTTTTCAAATTACAGCCGGGCAAATCAAAAAAGCATGCCAAAACTTCACAGAAGTAGGCCAAAAGGAAGTAAGAATCCTATGCAAACAGGATAGTAGAGAAGATAGACCCAAGGTTTTCATTGAAAGAGGTTTATTTTTGCTACCTACAAAGAATGGAGAGTATGTAATTGTAAAAGGCGAAGGTTACGTTGATATCCCCGAAATCGAGAGAACACAAGAAGTGTATGTATCAAAACTCGATTTTCCTTTGGATACTTCGTTAGTCGGAAATTCCGAAATGCAACACTTAGATTTTGCATATGCTTCCAGCCTGATTAGAAGCTTTATGAAAGATGAAAGTTTAGTATTGACTATTAGAGGTAGGAAATACACTCCGGAGTTTTCCTTCAAAGTAGGAACACATCATATCAATGTAAAAAGCGTACAAACAGAAGTCGACGCAGGATATGAGGGAAGATCTCAGGTTGTTTTAGTAGAAGCTAAGAGTGGCAGTACTCAAAATGTAATAATAAGGCAACTGTACTATCCTTTCCGACAGTGGCAGGCCAGAACTCAAAAAAACGTAATTACTCTATTTTTCCAGAAAAGCGGTGACACATATTCTATTTGGAATTTTCAGTTCAACAACATAGAGGACTATAATAGTATTGAACTTGCAAAATCAGGGAGATTTAGAATTGTCACCGATAATTAATGACAGACTTCAATAACTACACTCCAGAATACACAACGGTCTGGTCGTTCCCAGAGCGTGGGAATTGGGCGACGCATAATCCGAAGTATCGGGGGAATTTTGCTCCACAAATAGCACGTAATATCATTGAGATGTATACGAAAAAGGGCGATTCCATCCTCGACCCGATGGTTGGGGCAGGGACGACACTTATCGAAGCAAAACTTTTAGCAAGAAATGCGCTGGGAATGGATATAAATCCGGAGGCTGTCGAACTTACAAAAAATGCGCTGCGTTTCAAACATCATCCGCCAAGTGAGCAGAAAGTAAAGGTTGGCGATGCGCGAGATTTAACTTTTCTTAAAGATAACTCCTTCGATTTAGTTTTAACTCATCCTCCGTATATGAATATTATCAAATATTCGGATGGGAAAATACCGGCGGACCTCTCGAATATCAGCAGCTTGCCAAAATTTTGTGATGAAATTGAAAAAATCGCCAAAGAATTATTGCGGGTCCTTAAGCCGGACAAATACTGCGCTATCCTTATCGGCGAGACACGCAAAGGAAAACACATGGTCCCACTTGCTTTTAACGTGATGCAGCGTTTTCTGAAAGTCGGGTTTGTATTGAAAGAAGACATTATCAAAGTCCAGCACCATTGCACGTCCACCGAACGCTGGCGAGCCAAAGCCATGCGCGATAAGTTTTACTTGATAATGCACGAGCATTTGTTCGTTTTTCGCAAGGCGAGGGCGGGGGAGGATTTATCGCGGCTAAAATACAGCCGGTTAAATGATTAAGGCCGATGACAAAAAAAAAGCACTTTTTTTATTAAAAAGTTCGATTTTTATTGAACATTCTATGGGAGTTTGGTATAATACAAAACGCCATAGAAATGGCAGGTATTTAGCGGAGAACCGCAAGTCTTAGTATCAGCAGATACACGTCAAAAAGCATCGTTATTGAATGGTCGTTAGTTAATCGTCTTGTAGTGAAGCGAAAACCCCTTAGGGGAATTACCAATCATGAGCATCGAGAATCCAACTTTAGTTCACTTTAGGCACTTTAGCTCACTCTTCACTAACTTGCCCTCTACAACTGTAGAGAATCCTCTACAAATCAGCTCTTTTTTGCAAAACAAACCCAATTTCCGAAAAAGTCAAATGAACGTAAATAAGGTATTAACAAATGCTTATGAAGAAAAGACACTTGGTGAACGCGGGAAAAACAAACCCAATACAAACCCAATACAAACCCAATCAAACCCAATTTCCCCGCCCCCCGCGGCGAAACAAACCCAATTCAAACCCAAACAAACCCAATTTCAGAGGCAAAAAATGCTGCTGAGTTTGACGATTAACGTTTTTTGGCTTTACTTGGTCGGTATAATCTGTGTTAATCTGTGGCAAGAAATCCGTGCAATCTGTGCAATCCGTGGTTAAAAATACGTATATGGATGATATAGCAATCAAAAAACCGCCTAAGGGCCTTATGATTCTTGTGTTAATAGGGCCGGCATTTGTCTGGGCAGCAGAATATATCGGCTCCGGCGAAGTCATCTTAGCTACACGCACCGGCGCCATCTTAGGCACCACCATCCTCTGGGCTATTGTAATAGGTATATTCCTGAAGTTCTGGATTGGTATGAGCGGCGCCCGATATACCGTCTGCACCGGCGAAGGCATGATTGATATGTTCAACCGCATCCCCGGCCCATCGCACTGGGTGGTCTGGCTTGTATTGGTGATACAATTTGCGTGCGCGACGATTTCCATCGGCTCGGTTGCCACGGCGGCCGGCGTCTTTGTCAATAGTATCATCCCGATCGGAACGAAGCTGAGCGTGTGCTTAGTGACGCTTTTTGCCTTAGCAGTGGCCTGGTCGGGTAAATTCGACATCTTAAAAATCGTGATGAGCATCTTTGTCCTGATTATTGTGTTAGGCGTGATATATGTGGCTGCCTATGTGTTCCCGGGTTTTACGGAATTTCTGCGAAGTCTGAGTTTTGGTATCCCCGAGGTCCCCAAATGGGCGTCATCGATGGAGAAGGTCAGTGACAATCCGTGGAAGGAGATACTGCCACTGCTCGGCTGGGGAGCGGGGGGCTTTGCCAGCCAGGTATGGTACACATACTGGGTGCTCGGTGCCGGCTACGGCGCCGCCGCGGGCAGAGGCTACGGCAGGCCCGCAGATGTATCTATGCTAAAGGGTATGAGCCGTGACGCTGCAGAAAAAATAAAGGGCTGGTGCCACGTGCTTTATGTCGATGCAAGTCTGGCTATGGTAATAGGAATCGTGGTTACCGGTGCGTTCTTCATCGCAGGTGCAGGAGTCCTGGGGCCGAAGCAGCTGGCGCCGGAAGGCACCGAGGTTGCTATTACTCTCTCGAAGGTGTTCTCATCGAAGTGGGGTTCGGCGGGCGGTTTTCTATTTATGTTGGCGGGGGCCGCTGCGCTGATTTCGACGCAGGTTGGCCAATTAGCCGGCTGGCCAAGATTACTGGCCGATTCCTGCAGGATTTGCATCCCCGGCTTCAATAAAAAGTTCTCCTGGAAAACGCAATTCAGATTTTTCCTGCTCTTCTTTTTGTGTGCAAATATGATTATCGTCTTTTTCTTCGAGGAGGATCCGGTTGTTTTGGTCAAGATTTCAGCGATATTTGAGGGGTTACTTTTGACGCCGCTGCAAGCTATCTGGGTTGCGATAGGACTCTTTGTGGTGATGCCCAAAATCCTTTCCAAAGAGGCGGCCGAAGTCCTCAAGCCGAATTGGATATTTGCCGTTGGATTGATTATTGCGTTCTTAGTATTCGGCTATTTCTGCATCTTCCAGATGCCCTCGGCCTTGTTCGGGAAGTGAGGCCGGTGTCAGATAAGCTCGCCGAAGAGGGTCAGCGGCGAGGTTTTGGTGATTTTAACTTTTGCAAACTGTCCAGCCAGGGATTCAGGGCCGTTAAAGACTACTATATGGTCCGTTGCGGTTCGGCCAATAAGCTGTGGCGTGTCCGTGTTTTGGGCGACATTTAGATGCGGTTTTTTGCTCAATCCCTCGACCAGGACTTTTACTTGTTTGCCTAAATACTCGGCGCTAAGCCGGTCGCTAATCTTTTCCTGAACGGCGAGTAGCTCTATGTTCCGGCTTTTCTTCACTTCAAGAGGGACATCATCGGCTAACCTTTTATCCGCGGTTGTACCCGGCCGGGGCGAGTATTTGAAAATGAAACAATTTTTGTATTGCGCTTTTTTGACAAGCTCGACGGTCGCCTCAAAATCGGCTTCAGTTTCACCTGGAAAGCCCACCATAAAATCACCCGCAATCGCTATGTCCGGCACGATGGCCCGTGCCTTAGCCAAAAGCTGAAGATACTCTTCGGCGGTGTAATTGCGATTCATCGCACGAAGGATTCTGTCCGAGCCGCTCTGCGCAGGCATGTGCAAATAATTGCAGACCTTCGGCGAATCAGCCATCGCCTGTAAAATTTCATCGAAGAACTCTTCCGAAGGGTAACTGGTAACAAATCTTATCCACTCAACTCCTTCGATATCGCTTGCCTTCTCAAACAAATCAGCCAGACAATACGTTTTCTCGCTGCTCCTGTACTTATACGAATTTACCCTCTGGCCAAGCAGCGTAACCTGTTTTACTCCCTGGCCTGCTAATCTTTTTATCTGCTCGATTACTGCTGCAGGTGCACGGGAAACTTGCGGCCCACGCACGAAAGGAACAATACAATACGTGCAGAAATTGTTACAGCCCCGCATTGCCCGGACAAATGCCTGACCGGGTATCTGCTTGTCCTCGATGCCATAAGCAGATTCGAATTTTTCAAGTGTCTGGTTTTGCTTTTCAGTAGTTTTACGGATTTTTTCTGTTACCGCTAAACTCTTTTTCTTTTGCTGCAGTGTTTCTGTCAGCAGTTTCGTTATTTGTGGTATTTGTGCCGGCCCGCAGACGATATCGACCGCTTCGTGTTTGAGCAGTTCGGTGCCGAGTCGCTGCGCCATACAGCCGATTACGCCGACAATCATCTCAGGCCGCCTTTTTTTGATATGTTTTAGATGCCCAAGGTGCGAAAAAACCCGCTGTTCCGCATGTCGGCGGACCGAGCAGGTGTTTATCAGAACAACATCAGCTTCTTTGACGCTGTCGACAAGACCAAACCCTGCCTTTTTAAGTGCAGAACTCACCAACGCCGTATCCAGCTTGTTCATCTGACACCCGTAGTTCTTGATGTGCACGGTTTTCCCATTCATACAGAAAGGTGAGTATATCAATTTGAAGTGTTAAAATCAATCGCGGTTACATCTCTATTTAGCCACGCGTTTGACGCGGGGTTTGTGTTCTGTTCAGCTTTCGCTGCAGGTCTTTTAGGCGGTTTACTTCCTCGAAGCCGAGCAGGATAATTGGAAATGCGGTCTTGCTGTGAAACAACGGCTCGTCCATATTTACCCATCTCCGGCAATAGTCCCCGTCGACTGTACCCGGTATCGGTGAAAAATCTGCTAACATCCCGCGAATGCCCAGACTGTTGGTAAAGCGCATTGAATCTTCGAGTTCCTGAATATCGGCTTGAGGATGGCCGAGAATTTGATACGCGGTGATGCTGGTAGGCTCTGCACCTGCAGCGGTGAGGCGCTCGACCGCCTGCGCAAGTTCATCAGAAGAAACTTTTGAGCCGGTTCGCTGCTGCCACTGTAAAGAAGCACTCTCAAACCCAAGATAAAAAGTCCTGAAGCCGGCCCGCACCATCAGCTCAGCCAGCTCGCTCGTAATAAAGCGAGCGTTGAGACCATTAGGGCTGTGAAAGTTCACTTTTATATTGCGGTTTAAGACCTCATTCAAAAATGGTATCAGGACTTTTTCAGCCTCGAACAGCAAAGCATCATCATAGAAGGCAATATTCTCAGCCCCAAGCTGACGCAATAGCTCCAACTCGGCTAAAGAGCGTTCAAGCGGCCGCGCTTTGAATTTGCCGTAAACCTTCGGCACAGAGCAGTAAGTGCAATTAAAGGGACAGCCATCAGTCAGCTTAAGCACACCAACGTTTAGCTTCTCGTAAGCCTGCCAAAAGGGCGGCTGCTTCAAGTCCGGGCTGATTTCCAGAAATTCGGCGAGCGGCCCAAGATTTGTTCCCTGCACTATAAGATCCGCCCCCAATTCTTGTGCGTGCCCGCTGCATAGTGTTACGTAATTGCCGCCCACTATAATTTTCGTTCGAGGCCAGGCACTGCGAATATCCTCTATCACCTCTCGCACACCGGGATACCAATAGGTCATCATCGTTTGAATAAGAACAAAATCACACGGTGGCTGGGCGGTCAGGAAATTTCTGAATAACTCCCGCGGCAGACCAAATCGTCGAAAGTATCGCGGAATTTCCCGGAGGCAGGCTGGATTCGGCAGCTTTTGGCAGTAAAATCGGCCTCGACCCCACCGGTCGGATTCAAGCTCCTTTTGCTTGGCCATGAAAGGGTCCAGTCGGTCGAGATAGTCGAAGAGCTTGAAATCAGCCTTGCTGCGAAGATACCCTGCAACGGTCAAAATGCCATACGGCTTCAGCCAGAAATCGTAAGCAGCAAAATCATAAACCGGCGGATTCACAAGCAGAATTTTCGGCTTCATAAGTTTATCTGCAATTACCCAAGCCGATTGCAGTATAACGCGCCGGCACCATTCGAATTTTCACGATTGGTTTCGCTGTCCGGTACTCTCTTTTGCCCCAAACTTTTAAGCCTGGCTTACCGGTTCTCCTTCTTCAACGATATTAAATCCCATCAGTATGCCAAGGTTCCTGATATCCTGCATATAGTCGCCATAGAAGACTGCACGGTGCAGCAGTGTCATAACGCCGCCCTTGACTATGCCGGCACCCCAGTCATGGAACATCCGCTGGACGTCGGCTACCTCGGTCCAATACTGGGTGCGGCAGCCAAGCTCGTCGTAGGTTACCTTGAAGATTTTTCCGGTGGAAATCAGCATTTTGTCGAGGTCGATTAACTTGGCGCAGGTAACGACCTGTCCGATTCGGTTCTCCACCTCCAATGATACTCCCCTCTCGCTGTCGCTCTGGGTGCGTATTGTAAATGGCAGGCGTTTGCCATCCGGGCCGTCCATCTTCGTTGCCGAGGTGCAATGGAAATGAATCAGCGCGTTAGTGGCGGTATCGACGACAGGGTCGGTGATAAAGCCCGGTACCCCAAACGCATAGGCGAACATCAGCATCGTCAGAGTAGAGTCCATGTCACCTTCACAGGCCCCGACGAGTCCGAGGTCGTTGAGCTTGCTGTACGTCAGGCATCCTTTAGCCGGTCCGCCCATACAATTTGAACTCGTGGTGGCCTGTGCTCGTTCCTTTATCATGATGTTCTTCATCGCCAGGTACAGCCGAGCCGAGTTGATAATCTCCTTTCTCGAAGGCTCCACAATCTTCTTGGCCTTGCTAATCCAGTACCGCTGTGCCTCAGCCTCAGCGTCCTTGATATCCACGGCCTGGTGGGCCTTGATGGTTTCCTCGACTGTGATTGGGACCAGCTCAACACCCAGCTTTTCCTTGACCTGCTCAGCCGAGCACGCCGCCGCCGTTCCCCGCGGCCCACGCACAACGACGATACGAGACTTCTTTAAATGCGGTCCGACCCGCATCAGCCTGACTATCTTCTCAAGCTCGCCCCAGTCACTTGTGGGCAGGACAACGACCTTCTTGCCCGCCTTGCGCCATTGGGGGAAGTACATCCATCCGTGACCACTGAACGGCTGCGAGAACACCGCCGTCTGCAGCCCCACATTGATGATATGATCCATCGCCTGCTTCGGTGCGCCCCCTCCGTGGCCTGAAAGATGGAACAGTATTACACCATCTGCATTATTAAGTTTCTTTACCACCTCATCCACTTTAGCAGGAGGAACCAATTCGCCGCCTACGAACTTGACGTCGCCGAGCTTGCGTTCCAGTTTGTCAAGGTATTTATCGAACTTGTCAATTTCCTCCTTGGGTCTGGACAGGTAAATCCCGCCTGTCCTGCCAATGTAGACCTTGTGAATTTTCACGGCGGGCATCTTAGGCGGCCATTCGCCACCCTCGCCGGCCATTGCGGCCCGGCTGCCCAAATGCCCACTCAGAAACACGGCTCCGGCTCCCGCTGCGCTTGCCCCCAGAAACTCTCTTCGATTTATTGAACCACCCATAATTTGACTCCTCATTAGCTAACATTTTCATAATGACCTTTGCTCAGCTACGCCGCTGAGACGGTCTGTTACCTCTTGTCATTCAGGCCTCTATGGGACTATGTTACTTACTACCTCAAGAGTAGAACAGCAATTTCCAAAAAAGCTACCTCCAGAAATTAATCTGTATCTCTGTATTTTTTGCGAAGCCGCTCCAATTCAGCCTTTAGCTGCTTGACGGCGTCGGCGTACGCGGGGTCGTCATAGACGTTTTTCATTTCACGCGGGTCCTTCCGGAGGTCATACAGCTCCCACTCGTCGATGTCGTGATAAAAGTGTATCAGTTTGTAACGCTGCGTTCGCACACCGTAGTGCCGCTTTACGCTGTGCACAGCGGGATACTCGTAGTAGCGGTAGTACATCGATGTGCGCCAGTCCTTTGGCGTCTTGCCCCGCAGCAGACGACGAATGGAGTCACCCTGCATATCGGCCGGCTTTTCAACGCCGGCAAAGTCAAGAAACGTCGGTCCAAAATCCAGGTTCAGCACGATATCATCATTGACCAAGCCGGCTTTAACCTTCCGCGGGCACCGAACCAGCAGCGGCATCCGCAGCGATTCCTCGTACATAAACCGCTTGTCGAACCAGCCGTGGTCACCCAGGTAGAAACCCTGGTCGGAAGTGTAGAAGACGATGGTATTCTTAGCCAGGCCCGACTCATCAAGATAATCCAGAAGCCGGCCAACATTATCATCAACCGAGGCGATGCACCGCAGGTAGTCCTTAATGTATCTTTGATATTTCCAGCGTATCAGGTCCTTGCCCTGGAGGTTTGCCTTACGGAACACTTCGTTCTTGGGATTGTATGCCGCATCCCACAGCTTTTTCTGCTCAGGATTCAAGTCGCCCGGCGGCACGAGTTTCAGGTCTCTTTTGTCCATCGTCTTTTCGATGCTCATGTCCTGCTCCTTCGCGGCCCTTCCACGGTTGGAGTAATCATCGAAGAGGTTGTCCGGCTCCGGTATGGTGACATCGTCATACATTGTCAGATGTTTTGGCCCCGGCTGCCACCTTCGGTGCGGTGCCTTGTGGTGATAGCAAAGGGCGAACGGCTTGTCATCCTTACGCTCTTTGAGCCATTTGAGACAATGGTCGGTAATAATATCCGTAGTGTACCCGGTGTATTTTTTTCGCTGGCCCATCTCTTTCATAGCCGGATTGTAGTACGTTCCCTGACCGGGCAGGACATTCCAGTAGTCAAAGCCGGTCGGGTCGCTCTTGAGGTGCCACTTGCCAATCATAGCGGTCTCGTAACCGACCTTCTGAAGCAGCTTGGGGAAGGTCTGCTGGGTTCCGTCAAACCTTTTCCTGTTGTCGATGACGCCGTTGATATGGCTGTATTTACCGGTGAGAATCACGGCCCTGCAGGGCGCACAAATGCTGTTGGTGCAGAAGCAGTTTTCAAACAGCATCCCTTCTTTGGCCAGGCGGTCGAGGTTCGGGGTCTTGTTTATTTTACTGCCGTAGCAGCTAAGCGCGTGCGAGGCGTGGTCATCCGTCATGATAAAGATAATGTTCGGCCGTTTTCTTTTCAGCCCCGCTACTTGACCAATACTCGCACAACTCGGCAGTATTGATAGTGCCATCCCCGAGGCCGCCACTGTGCCGACCGTTTTCAAAAATTCTCTTCTTGTTTGTCTTTTCATTTCGTCTCCCTTTCTATCTTTTAACCCTTTTTGCGTATAGAACAGATTTTTTTGGCACCCAGCATTCAAAACACATTTATCCGGTCTTCCAAAACATCTCTTTCTGGTAATCTTTTCCCTCCAGGCTGTCCTTGCAAGATTTACGCCACTTCTCGAGCGTTGCCTTCATCATTCGTAAAATCTCCGGCTTTTCTGAGGCCAGGTCCTTTGTCTCGCCGGGGTCCTCAATCAGGTCAAAGAGCATATACGTTTTGCCCTTGTTCTTACTGTAGATTTTATAACGGTTGTCCGTAAGCGAGATTTGGCTGCCGGATTCAAAGCCGATGGGCATCGGACGTTTAGTCATTTTGCCCTCAATCAAAGGCAGCAGGCTGACACCGTCAATCGGTTTCGGCTGCCCCTTAATCTTGATACCGAGCACATCCAGAACCGTTGGGAAATAGTCTGAAGTACAGCACGGAATATCGGTCACCCGCCCGCTTTTTATGCGAGCGGGCCACTCGAGCAGACCCGGAACCCGGACCCCGCCTTCAAACAAGCTGCGTTTACGTCCACGCAGCGAACCTGTCGAACCGCGGGTCCGGCCTCGCCTGCCATCTTTTCCTTCCGGCCCGTTATCACTGCAGAACCATACCATCGTATTATCTGCAACACCCAGCTCTCGCAACTGGTCGCGAAGCCGACCCATCTGCTCATCCAAAGCAGTAACACATCCATAGTAGTGCTGCTCGTCTTCGCTGTACTGCGAATACATCTTTCTGTATTCCGGCCCCACCACGACCGGCAAATGTGGCGTATGAAACCAGATAACAGCGAGAAATGGCTTCTTATTTTTTGCAGCCTTCCGGGCAAACGCAATAACCCGGTCCATAATAACCCGGCTGTCGTCACCGTCGAGATTCGTAGCCGCCTTTGTTCCGTCCTCTTTCCAATAGTATGTTCCATAAGGCCCATTTGTCTCCGGCTTTTTCATCGGATTCCACGTGGGAACCTTTGCCTCAGTAGAAAAGCATATATCGAATCCGTTCTTCCATGGCGGCGAGTAGTGTTTTGCACATCCTGGTCCGCCGCGGTTAGAGTCCTTTTCCGTTGTGGTAAGCGTCCCCAGGTGCCATTTGCCGAAATGCCCGGTCGTGTACCCCCGGGTCTTTAGGGCCTCGGCCAGTGTAACTTCCTCCTCAGGCATGTGTCCAACATTTGCAAAGAAGATTCCGTACCGATATGGATGCCGACCCGTCAGGCAGCTTCCACGAGTCGGCGAGCAAACCGGGGCAGCAGAATAGAAACGCCTGAATCGCAACCCGCTTTCCGCCATCGCATTTAGGTTGGGAGTCTTAATTATCGAATTGCCGTTAAATCCCGGGTCGCCCCAGCCCAGGTCATCTGCCATACAGAGGATAACGTTCGGTTTGTCTATACCTCTCTTTTTTAAGAAGAAATCCCAGCGCAAAGCCACAGCTACAGCACCGCCCGTAACCGAACCAAGAAAATTTCTTCTACTAATCATCTTGCTTACCTTCCCGGTGAAAAATGCGATTCACCCTCAACACTTTCGGGGTTATACTGTAAGCCGAATCTATGGATTATAATAATAGATGCAGCGGGCTTTGTCCAATCAATTGGTATTCCTTTTGAAAAGTACAGCATCCTGGTATAATACCGAATAAGAGCACAAGAGCAGAAGTAAGTTACCGTTTTATGGTTTTTGCACTATTTATTCGAGGCACGAGCAACGAATTATTGCAATAACAGGCAGGTCTTAAGATGGCTCAGCTAAAGAAACAACTGGGTTCGGTTGATGTATTTGCCGTGGCATCCGGCGCCATGATAAGCTCAGGCCTGTTTATTTTGCCTGCCATAGCTTTCACAAAAGCCGGCCCGGCGGTAATATTATCCTATCTTTTTGCATCGCTTTTGATAATCCCCAGTGTCCTCAGCAAGGCCGAATTAGCCACTGCAATGCCGCGGGCGGGCGGAACGTATTTTTTTGTCGAGCGGAGTTTAGGCCCGATTTGGGGCCTGTTTGGTGGATTCGCAAGCTGGTTTTCATTAGCATTGAAGAGCGCCTTTGCCGTTGTCGGGATGGCTGTGCTTATCGAGGTTGTAGTGCAAATGTTTTCCCCGGCGCAGCTAAGCCACTGGCATCTCAAAGCAATAGCCGCAATTTGCTGCCTCGGCTTTACGGCGCTGAACATCGTAAGCGTCAAATACACAAGCAGATTTCAAGTTTGGCTCGTTGTCTCTCTCCTGACGATACTTGCCTTCTTCGTGCTTTTCGGCTCCAGTGCCGTTGAAGCTGTCAGGTATAAAGGTTTTCTCGACAAAGGTTGGCCGGCAGTACTTGCAACTGCAGGCCTGGTTTTCATAAGTTTCGGCGGCCTGACTAAAGTTGCCAGCATTGCAGAAGAAGTCAAACATCCCGGCAAAAATCTGCCGCTTGGGATGATACTGGCCTGGCTTGTCGTAACGCTGTTTTACATTGCTGTAATAACAATCACAGTAGGTGTCGTCGATGGCACGGAGCTGGCCGGAAGTTATGTGCCGATATCGTTGGCCGCGTCCAAATTTATGGGCCCGCTTGGATTTGCACTGCTGAGTCTCGCTGCGATAGCTGCCTTCGTAACCACTGCTAACGGCGGCATATTCGCTGCATCACGCTCTCCTATGGCTATGAGCAGGGACCAGTTACTGCCACCACCTTTAGCTCGCGTTAACAACCGCTTCAAAACACCTCACTTCAGCATACTGCTCACAGGCGGGTTTATGGTTATGGCAATTGTCCTTCTTGATATTGAATCACTGGTAAAAACAGCCTCGACCCTGAAGATAATTCTTTTTATTCTTACAAACGCCAGTGTCATCATAATGCGTGAGAGCAGAATACAAAGCTATCGACCGAAGTTCAAATCGCCGTTATATCCCTATATACATATATTTGCTATCCTCGCTTATAGCGCTTTGATAATAGATATGGGCCGGGTGCCGCTGCTGATTACTGCCGCCTTCATCGCTCTCAGCGCAGCCTGGTTCATTTTCTATGTCCGGCGCCGAGTCAGCAGGGCCTCAGCCGTTATGCACATCGTAGAACGAGTTACTGCCAGAGAGCTGAAAACCGTAACCCTTGAGAATGAACTGCGAGATATTTTGTTGCAGCGCGACGATATAATCGAAGATAGATTCGATGAGCTTATAAGGGAATGTGAAATCCTGGATATCCAGGGTAAAAGCAGTGCCGAAAAGGTTTTCCGCCAGGCCTCTCAAATACTGGAAAAGAAATTGGACATAAACGAATACGTCCTTTTCGAGAAATTCCTTCATCGCGAAGCAGAAGGCGGCACAGTAGTCCAGCCGGGTTTTGCCATACCGCACATAGTTGTCGAAGGCGAAAACAAATTCGATATTCTGCTTGTCCGGGCTGTTGACGGCATCGATTTCCCGCACGCTGAAGACCCCGTTAAGACAATGTTCATCCTGGCAGGCAGCCAGGACCAGCGTAATTACCATCTTCGCGCCCTGATGGCCATAGCCCAGATTGCCCAGGAGAAGGACTTTGAGAAGCGATGGCTCGCCGCCAGGGACACCGCCGCCATACGAAACTTACTCCTTCTATCAACAAGAAAAAGAGATACAAATGTATAAGTGCTCCTGTCATTGCGAGTCCACCTCTGGCGGAAAGCAATCTCATAGCAGCGCCGGGCTCCGGCTGGGGCACCTTCCCTGTATGTTTCACAAAACCTGGCGATCTTCGTCAGGTATTGTTAGCTTTGCTTCAATAAAATCTTTGTGTGTTAATTTGAGGGAGTTTGAAATCCTGCGAATTTCCTCAGTTTCGTCGTATGAAGTCTTATTCGATGCGTTCGCAATCTTGAACAGGCACTTTATAAAGTTTCTTCGCTCATCAAGAGTTGTGCACTCAAAGAAGCCTCGCGAAAGACGGAAGTAATCAAGCCCCTGTAAAGTCCTGTCGCAGCTAATTTGTGTCACGATTTCTGCTTCCTGCTCAGACAAGTGCCATTGCGTTGAAAGCACATCCTTGATGGTTCGTCTTTCCTGGTCTGAGATATCCGAATCCACCGCCGAAATTCGTGCCAGAAGTCCGGCTGCAAGGCAAAGCTGCCTGACCTTTTGCTCCGGCAGCTCAATCTTTATTCCCTTCTTTTCACTCTCTGACTTAAGCTGATAATAGACGTTATTTTCAATGTAATCATCAATTTGACTTTCTCTTTGAGCAGCAGCTTTGTATGTCTCGCCGCGCTCGGTCACAGTTGCTTTTATCATTTTTGAAAGTCTCGCTAACACGCCGATGTTCACACCTGCGACGCCTTCTTTGATTTCCTCAAGAACGGCTTGTTCTTCTTCGGTAACGATCCCATCCGCCTGAAACAATTTCTCCAGGGTACCGACCACCAGCTCCTTTTCTTCTTCAGATTTAATTTTCTCTAAAACCGTCCAGAGCAGCTCTTCTCTTTCTTCTGAGCTGACCGGCGAGTCCATATAAATTTCCAGTTGTGACCACTCATCACCGCTAACATCTTCGAGATTAAAGAGCAAATCCTTCAGCGCGTTGATTTCCTCGTTTTGCAATTCGCCATCCGCCCACGCAGCCGCTATCAGCAGCTTCGCGAGGTCCATAATAAACTTCCTGTCAGGCATAACCTTCTCCTTCTATGTCCTCCCGCGGTAGTTAACTTTGAACCTCTTTGGTCTGAATGGATTTGAACGATTTCAATATGAATCCGCCCAGCACCACTACCACCGCACCCATGATTATCCACAGCAAGACCTTGTGCTTTTCCGTCCAGGCAAGAGGTTTATCCTCAGCTTCTCCAAATAGCGGATTGTCGGTAATGACACCGAGCTTAGCTACCTTCGCTTTGACCTGCAACGGCTGATTCAGCCTTTGCTCAAGGTCATACCGCGGTCTGCTCGCTGATTCGGAACCAATGTAAAGCGTAGCTGCGGTACCATCTTGCGCCGCGAACACTATATTGTGCGCTATCATCTTCGCCGATGCCAACTTTACCGTGAGAGGCCTATCGTCGTAATTCCGAATCGTAATCTTCAGATACCTGTAAACACGCCTGCTTGAAGGAACACGCAGAATTAGCTCTTCACGCTTTTTCCCATCTGCATCGGTATACCTGTAAATCGTATCACTGATTATTCTTTTCCACTTTACCTCGACTTCCCTGAACCGCTGTCTGTTATCTTCGCTGTCGACCTTGACCTTCCGCGTAGCCGTATCTCTGCCATCGACCGCAACATATCTGTAAAACGCATCATCACCAACATCCAGTTCAATTTCACTGACCGGCAAACGACGACAAGCAAGTTCGTAAACGTAGATACTCGAATTGCTCTTCTCGTCTTCGCTGTGCTCCATTTGCAGCATCTGTACAGGCTGGCGCTGGGCAAATTTCTTTTCGACCTTAAATGCCCTTACTTCGTCTATGACAGGACTTTTCTCTTCCGTCGCCATCGGCTTAACAGTAATCCGCAAATAACGGTAATCATTCACCGGCAAATCAATCTGTTCGAAACTCGTGCGATAATCAATCGCAAAAACATAGGCTTGCCTGACCATTGTAAAGAACTCGACATTATCATTGGAACCTTCAATCTTGACAGCCCGTCTGAAGTTGTTTCCGGCTGATTTTACTTCTATGGAATTCTTGACTACTTTCCTGCCGAAGTCCAGCGTAACCATCGCCGCCCCGTCGGAATTTGTTGAGCGGTTTATTATCGCTGGGCTATACTTGAACCTGTCCATAATATCCTTCGGCTTAGCCACCACATACGGAATCTGCTCACCACGAGCGTCCAGAAGTCGAATGTCCGCCAGGTCGAGTCTCGCTGCGTCGTAAATACCAGGCGTAAGTATCAGTCTGCCGTACTCGCCGGTACCATCCTCAATAGTTACCTCAGCCTGATATTTCCACCCCGCCAGGTCAAGCGCAAAAACGCTGCTTACCATCCCGACCAGCACCACAACTATAGCCAAAATCCTTGACTTTGTCATCTTCGACCTCGCAATCACTTATCAGAACTCTTCTCCGCCAACATTGCTTCGAAAAAGCCCCTCTTTTTCAAAAATTGATAAAGATAAGACACTCCCACTAATGTAACTCCCGTTGCTAAAAATGCTGCAATTCGATACACGCTCTTAACGGTACTGGTATCCAGAATGAAGACCTTGGCCAGCAGCAGCACAAACAAGCCCAGAGCAAAGTACCGCAGCAGTGGCACTTTTCGCCAGAAGCCAGCCACCATCAAAACCGCTCCATACACCGCCCACATCACCGAAATATACATATGCGATAAGAACCTCCAGTTGGCGATTCTTTCCGCGAATCGGTTCCGGCAATACCAGTAAAGATAAATCTCCTCCGTCAGCAGCACCCACAGCACGAATATCCCCGCCAGCACAAACGCCGTTGCGAACTTACGACCAGACTCATCCTCTTCACGTTCCCTGCGGAGCAGCCAACTAACTGCAAAAAGTGCCGCAACGAATATAGCGACTCTCCCAAATTCCACATTCGCAAAAATCACAAAGCTGCTCTCGTAAAACTCTGTAAACACCACCATTGTAAAAACAGACCCCACCCCCGCTAAAATCGTTGCCAGAACCTTGCATACCATCCCCCGCGGGCGGATTGGCCGAATAACGAATAGCAGCAGAAACACTGCAAATATCGTCACCATTCCCTTCAAGAAGTAATTACGCGGACTGGCTACTAAATTTACTAATAAATTGTGTTCGCAATGCCACCACCACTCCATTATTACCGCTACCATCAACAAAAGCAACGTAGCGGCATACAGAAACTGTGAAATTTGTCCACGCTCAACTTCCGCCAATCGTGAAGTCGCTCTGTACATGATGTGACAAACAAGCAGAGCACCTACAACAAAGCACCACGTCCCAAAGGCGGGGTTGAATACCAAATCGAACATTGCCGTATGCATCGGCAGGCGGTGTATCAATTGGGCGAAACTTAACAAAAGCGCAACAGCAGCTCCAACCTGTGTCCAGATACTGCGATAACGCAACCCAATCACCGCCAATATGACACCTTCGACCGCCCAGGCCATTGCTATTGCATACATCTTCAGGCGAAGCGGCACAGCAATCGTCAGGAAAAACAGTCCAATCGCCAGAAGCGCAAGCCTTAAATTCACATCATCTTTACACCGTCTGATAACGACGCTCATCACAAGCAGGTGTGCCGCGCACATCCCGAGTGCACAAAAAGCAAGACCTTCCCTGTATTCTGCAAATAGAATAGTCCATAGGTAATAAAACACAACAGCGGCATTGGCCAGCACAAGCAGTACATCTTCCTGCTTCGCTTTGACCTTTTTCACCAGCTCGTAAAGCAGCGGCAGCAGAAGGTAAACTCCAAAAAACACCCCAAGCCAAGCCAGAGCAATGGGCATCTGCCCGGGAGCACCCTCTGCCACTTTTATAATCTCCGGCCGATAGAACTTTTCAAACCACCCCACATACAGCAAGAATGTCCCCAAAAATGCAAGCAGATTCACCGTTCGCCACTTGCGGTAATACGCGGACAGCATCGCACCGACGCCCAGAATCAAAACATAGGTGAATAAGGCCTTCGGCCGATTCTCACCGGTCGAAACTAACACCGGCGTCAAAAAGCCACCGAGCAATGACAGAAACGCCATCAATATCGAATTCAAGCTCACCGCATAAAGCATCGCCGCCGCCGTCACTAACACAGCAAGCAAAAACGCCGGCGTTGGCGAAGCGAAAAGATGGTAATACGCATATGCCGCGAAAACCGCCAGGTACAATATCGCAAACCCCAGCGCCGTCACGCCTTTAGCCACAATCCCGTAACCACGCCGCCGTGTTACCTCACCTATCGTCAGTGCAATAAGCCCCGCAATGGCAGCGATAATCACCCTGCCCAACGGCCCTATCCAGTTATTGTCGTAAGCATACTTAAGGAAAAAACCGACTGCAAATATTACCGCAATAACACCTGCTATAAGCACCCACCTCGTACCGATCCGCTGCTCAAGCGTGCTGACCTTCTTACCCACCTCCGGCTTCTTGACCTCTCCAACCTCTGTTAGTTCGACCTTCGCCGCTTCAGGCACCTCTGCCGGTCGCTCCTTTTCTTTTACTTCAACCCGCTTCTCAGGTACCTCCGCTGGCTTTGCAGCCTCTTCCTTTCTTACTGGTCTCTCTACCCTCTCCGGCTCACGACGCACTACTCTTGACCTGTTCAACGCGATAATGCTGATGATAAGCGCAATCGGCCCGCACACAATACAGCCAATAGCTAACAGAATTAGAACGATAAAACCTCCCATTTGCTCCACTCCTTAAAATACGCCTGAAACGTTCTTGTCTCTACCAAACTCGCTTCGAGAATATACAATAAAATACTACAACCATCCTACCTTATCAACTCTTTCCCTCTACTTGCCGATTACACGGTTTTCAATTATCAGCGCAGGTACTTGCAAGAATTACCTCATCTGTATGAAAATAGGTAAGGTGCCTCTAAGATTTTTGTTGTTCTTCTTTTGGCCGATGTTTCCATCTGCGGTGCAGCCACCAGTATTGGCTCGGGTCTTCCCGCACGAATTTCTCGATTGCCCTGGTGTATTCTGCCGTGACCCACTCCAGTGGGTCGTCCTTGTCGGCCCATTCTTCAGGCATAATAACGCGATTAACACCAATTTCGAAGTAAAAACGATTATCGACCCTCCTGCTGTAACCCACTCCTATTGGTATATTATTAGTGATAGCAAGCAGGCCTATGCTCTTATAGGTACTGGCTTTACGGCCGAAAAAATCGACGAATATCCCTTTTCTACCGGCATCCTGGTCGACAATAAAGCAAAGCGTCGCACCGCTCGAAGTTAGCTCTGACATCAGCTCGGCGGCGCCTTTCTTATCGATTATTTTCTGGCCGGCTTGCCGCCGGACATCGTATAAGTATTTGTTAATAAACTTGTTATCTAACGGCCGGGCAATACTGTAAACATTAAAACCAAACAGCCCTAACATATAGCCCATTATTTCAAAGTTGCTGTAATGGCTCGCAACCATAATCATGCCTTTGCCTTCTTGCATCAGCCATTTGGCCCTTTCAGTGGTTTTGAACCGTGAATAATCCCGCCAGTTGTTTTTTTTCACCAATCGTGGCGTGAACAATATATCAATCGCTAACATTGCGATATGTTCGAAGCTTCGCCGCCCTGTCGCCCGGAGCCATTCTTCGCTTTTGTCAGGGAAGCTTGCACGAAGATTATCCAGGGCCCGCTTGCGGCCGCGATGATAATGTCCCCACAGCAATCGGCCGAGCAAACATGCGGTCTTTAGATTGGTCTCGACGTCGAACAGGTAAAGAAAAACCACAAGAATCCGCAGCGCGATGTAGCTTAGCCAATCCGTAAAGGGATGATGTTTTTTCTTTTTCTTCTTTTGTGGGGCCGGTTCTGCCATACACCGTGATTTTAGACTCAAAACAGCCTCTGTCAAGGTTTAGCAAATCGTATTGTGCGGCGGTGGGTAAATATCGAACATCTGGGCTTGGCCATCCCACTCGGGAGAGCACGAAATTTCGCATCCCATATTTTCCGCAGATTCTTGTTGACGGCGAGATCGTAGGGCGTATAATTATGCAATTAGTCTTTTTTTAGACAGGATTTACAGGATTTTCTCCTGTTTTATCTTGTTAGTCCCGTCTAAATTAGTTAATAAATGGTTTTGCGATAGGAGAAGTGGTGAAAAAACACTATTCTATTGCCTTAATTCCGTAAAATTTCACGAAAAGGTATCGGTGCGCACAGTGTGCACCGTCAAATATTAACCGTTCCCTGCTGGAGTTTATCCCGCACAAGGATGCGGGGCAGGGACAAGCTTTGAAAGGAGAAAAACAATGAAAACGACAAAAATTTTAGCAATTGTGATTCTGGCTTTGGGCCTGATGGCCTGTCAAGCCAAAGTGAGCGAAGCAGCGCCATTAGGCACGGCGTTTACCTACCAGGGCCGGCTGATGGACAAGAACAAGCCCGCGGACGGCCTATATGACTTCCAGTTCAAACTTTATGACAGCAACGACCCGTGTACCGGCACTCAATTGGCAAGCCCGATTGATATAAACGACCTTGACGTCATTGACGGGCACTTTGTAGTGGAGCTGGATTTTGGAAGCGGCATCTTCGACGGCAATGCAGTCTGGCTCGAAACAAGGGTCGTTCGCAGTCCTATGGGCAGCGACCCCGCTGCTCTCAGCCCGCTGCTGGAATTGACACCAACACCGTATGCGCTTTATGCGCAGACCGCAGGTGGTGACGGCGACTGGCGAATTTCCGTGAATGACATGTATGCGATTCCCTTCGGCAACGTCGGCATCGGAACCACGAGCCCGGATGCAAAATTATCTATTAAAATGCCAAGGGGAGCTATTATGAGACCGTCAACTGTTGGCGGCTTAGTTATCAAGCATAACTTGTTGAATATCGCCAACCAATTGGAAGTTCAAGACGCACTTGGGAACACCAGCTTTGTTGTTCACAACACCGGCAACGTCGGCATCGGGACAACGACCCCGGGAAGTTATAAATTAAATGTAGTTGGCGCTGGTAAAGGATTGGGTGCTGTAGCTTTCCAGAACGAAAATGGTTCTAGTCATCTCACCCTTTTAGATAATGGAGGGACGGCAAGAATGGCAATGCGATTATTTTCAAGCGGTACGGTAGCAGGGATTTACGGTAACAATAATGATACATGGGTTGCTTCAAATACGAACGGTACTGACCCTACCAAAGCTTATATCTATTTGTCCAATTCAAATGGCAATGTAGGCATCGGGAAAACGAATCCGTCGACAAAACTTGACGTTGTTGGAACAGTAAACGCTACAGCATTTGTTGGAGACGGATCGGGTCTAACGGGTATTGCAGGAGACGGCGACTGGACTATCTCCGGCAATGATATGTATTCAGCCGTCTCCGGCAATGCCGGCATCGGCACGACCAGTCCTGATGCAAAGCTGGAGGTAAATGGCGACCTGAAGGTCACCGGCGCCTACAAGGGTGATATCGGCCCGAATAATGGCGCTCCTTTCCCGCGGCCGGCATACGACAGCGGCTGGGTTTCAATTGAACAGGATGTGGGGAAAATGATCTGGCACAATATCGGTGGTAATGTGAGCAACTACGTGGTTGATATGCAATTTAAGGATACCTCTGGCGCTGGCGCCGGCATCAACAATGGTGGATTTGGCGGGTATGGGTCTGATAACAAATACTTCGGTGGTTTCTGGTACGGCCTGGCGGCAAACGCCATCTATGTCAGACGATATCCAGACGACTCCAATCTAGACCAGGTCCGCATTCGCATTTGGGTTTACAACTAAGGCAAGCCTCGGCTATTGACATAAAGGAGCTTAAGCAATGAGACAATTTGATATCAATAAGGTGATTCGCAAAGACGCGGGCAAGGCGGTCCTGCTGGTTTGGCTGCTGCTGTTTTCACACGCACTGGCCCAAAGCGGCGGCGATTATGAACTGACCTGGAGTACGATTGACGGTGGCGGCGGGACGAGCAGCGGTGGGCCGTATGTGCTTACCGGCACAATTGGTCAGCCGGATGCTGCCTGGAGCAGCGGCGGAGACTATGAACTCTTGGGCGGCTTTTTGCCGGGTGGGCCAATATGCATAGTACAGTTCGATGACTTTGCAAAATTCGCCGAGCACTGGCTGGATGAGCCTTGCGACGCAGACAATAACTGGTGTGGCGGAGCCGACCTTGACAAGTTGGGTAACGTTGACCATATCGACTTAGACCTGCTTGTAAAGCAGTGGCTCTGCTACTGCCCGGCGGGCTGGCCGTTAAAATGAGAAGCCCGACTTGTTCGGATTAATCGCTCAGGCTAACGTATAGGATTTTGTCAGACGCTCTTAATCGGCGTTCCTGAAGAAATGCTGCTATAGTCTCGGCAGAGACCGCGATTCCTCGTTTCTGTCGGCTCTTCCGTTGCCTATTTAGTGCCGAAGCTCGGCCATTAGCAGCCATGAAAAATTCTTTTTTTACTTGACGCCCAGCAAAATGGCCTTATAATTCTGCTGTATTTAATTTAATTGTGGGGAGCTGATAGGAGGACGATGGGTAAAATCCAGTTCTATCGGCGTAATTTGCTCAAAATACAACAAATGGGTGCGGTGTACGCACCACATAATAACCACATTTATTGAAAGGAAAGGAAGATGAAACAGAAAAGAGGTTTTTTGAATGTGAGCATTTTGGCTCTAATAGTATGGGCGGCCGGTTTCGGCCTAACTCCATACGCAATGGCACACTCGATAGGCAATATTGTAATGACTCCCGGTACTCCGGCAGAATTGCTCGACAATGAACGTATCAACATCGAATTTACCTATGTTACGGAGGATCAGGGAGGGGTGCGTATTTTTGTATTTCCCTACACGAAGGGGCGGTTGACCCCGAATGCTGCAGTTTCCCCCTCACCGCTTTATCCTGTCGGGAAAGGCAATGGCACCGGATTCTTTACAATTATGTCCAGTGATGTTGTCGTCGATCAGGTCAAATTCCAGATGACTAATAAGGACCAAAGCAAGGTGCTTCTGGAATTCTTTATTGAGGTGGAATATTTGTTTTATGCCCATTCCATAACCAATATTGTGTTGTCTCCTCCTTCTCCGGCAACACTGCCCCCCAATGATTACGTCAACATCACATTTGACTATGGTACGACGGAAGCGAATGGAGTACAAATTTTTGCACGTCCCTTTTCCAATGGTTCGCTAACGCCAGGTTATTTTGCCCACCCCTCACTTATTTATCCTGTCGGACATGGCAGTGGCACAGGCTACTTTAGAATTCCCTATGGGAACGTGGCGGTGGATCAAATTAGATTCCAGATGTATAATTTTGGCCAAACCGTGTTGCTTCTCGAACTCTTTATACCTGTGAAATACCGCTACTGCGATGGTGTGTGCGTCTGGCATGTCGATGCCGACGCACCCGGCGCTAATACCGGCACGGATTGGACCAATGCGTTCAACAACCTTCAGGAGGCCCTGGAAGTGGCCGCACCGGGCGATGAGATAAAGGTAGCCGAAGGCACTTACAAGCCCGACCAGGGAGGCGGCCAAACACCCGGCGACCGCACGGCCACGTTTCAGCTCATCAGCGGCGTTGTTATCGAAGGCGGCTACGGCGGCTTTGGTGAGCCGGACCCCGATGCCCGTGATACCGAAGCTTACGAGACCATCCTCAGCGGCGACCTTCAAGGCAACGACGGTCCGAACTTCACTAACAATGCCGATAATTGCTACCACGTTGTTAGTGCCGTCATAAGCGGCGGCGGTGCTGTCCTCGATGGCTTTACTGTCACAGCCGGCAATGCCGTTGGCTCTAATCCAACTGGTCAGGGCGGCGGTATCTATATAAGTTCGGGCAGCCCCATTCTGATCAATTGCACTTTTATCCGCAACAAGGCGGTGCGAGGCGGTGGTGCATCCAATTCTAATTATTCGGCCGACAATCCGTCTTTTATCAGTTGCAAATTTTTGGGTAACTTAGCAAGTGTTGGCGGAGCAATGGAAAGCCAGGGTGGCGAGCCTACGCTGACCAACTGCGTCTTCAGCGGCAACGTCTCGACAAACACCGGGGGTGGGCTGTTTAATATGGGGGAAAGCAATGCCACTATGACCAATTGTACGCTCAGCGATAACTCCGCAGATGCATTGGGTGGTGGCGTTTATTGTTCCTGGGCGACCGCGAGCGTTACGGTGCTCAACTGCATTCTTTGGGACAATAGTGATTCCGGCGGCACCGATGAATCCGCCCAGATTCATATTGACGACGGCACGGTAAGCGTGGACTATACCTGCGTGAAGGGTTTGAGCGGCGGTCTTGGCGGCACGGGCAACATCGGTGACGATCCGTGGTTCGTGGATGCCGACGGACCAGACGACGTCGTCGGCACCGAAGACGATGACGTGCACCTTTTGGAAGACTCGCCCTGCATCGATGCCGGACATCCCGCACCACAATACGAAGATATAGACGGCTCCCGCAACGACATGGGTGCATACGGCGGACAGTTCGGAGAAGTAACTGAGCCACCTGTACATACCGGAACCGGGTTTATCATTACGAATATAGGAGAGCTTCCCACCACGGAGATAGGCCAGGACGCAAACGAGCCAAATGTGGGGCTGGCAAACGTCGAGCCGAATGTGGCGGCGCTGTTTGGCGTTCCCCAATACAAAGACTCCCCATTCGGCACCACCCTCAGGGTCCGCGGACAGTTTGGACCTTATGATGATGTCGATTTTTATCAGATGATGTTGGCCAAATGGGATGATGGCAATGTACCCGCGCCCCAAGATTACGTCGTCCTCGGCGAAGAGCTGGGTGCACAACAACTGGGCAAGGTAAGATGGTATGTTGACCCCAATGGTTTCTGGAAGCATGAGTATGTAAGGATGGGACCAAAAACTATTGATGGTAGAGATTATCTCTATCAGTTAAATCGACCGCTCGATGAGAGCATTTGGTCGAATCCGGATTTAAGGATCAGGTGGAACACAAGACTGTGTGAAAACGGCAAATACACTCTCACCTATAAAGCATATCGCTGGGCTGACCCCTGCCAGACCACGCTGGTTGAAGTGAGCTTGCCGCCGACCGATGGTTGGGACCATATTATCCTGCTCATTGATAACAACCCGGTTGAAGCTATAATCCACGACGTCAGGTACGACCCCAACGAAGGCAATCCCAGCTACGACCCGTGCACTGACGGACTGATAGAAGAATGCGCTATCATCGGTCTTACCAGCCTGGACGAGAACCTGCGATTTACCATAACCGCCTCGCATCCCACCGGCTATTTGAGGCGATTCTTGCTGGACACCGTCGCCGGCAAGAACGAGAACCGCGGTACGATCGCCGACGAGTCGTATTCACCGACGACGCCTCCTTACTGGGACGGCGTACATAGCAAGGAATTTAACACCAAGGATGCCCCGCCGAGCCTGATGGAGTGGAAACGCTGTGCGTATCAATTCCGGCTCCGAACATGGGGCCGTGCGAACAATGGTAACAACTATATTTATTATGATATATTTAGTGACCACTATTACCTGGACTTTGGTTCATATGGCTGCGAGCGAGGCGACATCGACAACAGCGGTAAGGTCGATTTTAAGGACGTAGCCGAGATGGCTAATCACTGGTTGGAAACCTATGGGCCGTAACGCCATTCCCGGATAATGCGGCGAGTCTGCCAGACGGAGAGTTGAACAGGGCCGTGAGTGTTACGCTCGCGGCCCTTTTTCATGTCCGCATTTACACTGAGGATTCTTATTGCAAAGACGTGAATAGTTACGATAATGTTAGCCTGGTTGGAAGTCTGTGCTTTCAGCCCCGTTAGAAATTCTACAATGTGCAAAAAGCTGTCCATACAAAGGACTGAAGATGAAAAAACTCATCCATCTCACACTGGTCGCAGCGTTCTTTGGGCTGCACGTCAACTGTTCCATACTGCCAAAAACTGGAGTTTCCACCACTGAAAACGCGATTCGCGCAATATATGGAACTGCCTCTGTGTCGGCAGCTTACGAAGGAACAGTTAATGAATCCGCGCGGGATATTCCTGTAGCTTACGATGTAGACGTCGTAGTTGTCGGCGGTTCATCAGGTGGTGTGGCTGCAGCCGTACAGGCGGCGAAGAAAGGTGCGAAAGTCTTTCTCGCGGCATCACGACCGTACCTCGGCGAAGACCTGTGCGCAACATATCGGCTGTGGCTCGAGCCCGGTGAAGAGCCGGGAGCGCCACTTGCCAGGAAGGTTTTTGCAGAGCCCACGGCTTCGGCGTGGGTTGAAAAAGGAGTCGCTTTCACATACCAGGCCGACAAATCGTCCGCAGGTGTTCATAAAGACACTCAGCCGGCGTCACTGCTTACCGACGGCAAGTGGAACAGTGCTCCTTCCCAGAGCGTTCAGTACAACGGCGACGTAACGATTACTGCTAAGCTGGGTAGAGACCATCGTCTAAGAAGGGTCCACGTTCTTGTCTATCAGCGAGACAACGACTTCGAAGTGGAAAGCGTGACCGTTTCTGTCAGTAACGACCTGCAAGAGTGGAAGGAAGTTGCGGTCATCAGGAATGAAATGCTTGGCAAAGGCTCGTTCGAAAACTCGGCGATAGACCTTTCGGCACCGATGATGGAAAATGCTCGCTATGTGAAGTTTTTAGTTAAGAAGAGCGCCGATGTCGATAGAATACTGTTAGGCGAAATCGTGTTAGAGCAGGAGCGGTCATCCGTCGAACCAAGCCAAAGCCCTCGCATCCCTCCGACACCGATGCAGGTGAAGCGCACGCTGGATGAGGTGCTGCTTGAAGCGGGTGTGCAGTTTCTGTATGGCTGCTATGCGACGGACGTGCTTCATGATGGAAGGGGAGACCCTGCCGGCATCGTAATGGCCAATCGTTCCGGGCGACAAGCCGTAAAGGCTAAGGTAATCATTGATGCTACACCGCGGGCAAGTGTAGCGAGGATGGCCGGCGCCAGGTTCCAGCCATATCCCACCGGGCCGCAGACCTTTAAGCGCATCGTTGTCGGCGGCGACGTCCGAACCGGCGAAGGCATCCAGGCACGAAAAATCCCTGCGCCGATTCGCGCCAAGGGCGGCCAAGGGCGGAATTATATGGCCATCGAGTACACGCTCAGTATCCCTATGAAGAACGGCTCCTTCGCGTCCTTTGCCGAGGCCGAACAGATTGCACGCGACAAAACCTGGCATCCGGGGCAGGTGGATGCGTCAGAGACGCTCTTCCAGGTGCCGCCCGACCCGATGAAAGGCAGGAAAAGTTTATCCGGCGCCTGGCCTGGCGCGCAAAAGGTCAACCTGAATGCGTTCCGACCTATGGGTACTAAACGTTTATACGTGCTTGGTGGCTGCGCGGATGTATCCCGTAGTGCGGCAGAAAAGCTGCTGCGGCCGCTGGAGCTGATGAAAGTAGGCAGCCGCATCGGCGCTGCAGCTGCTTTGGAGGCGAAAGCCACGCGAAGGCTGAGCAACGTGAGAATATACGGCAAACCAGTAACACCCGTTACTTCGGGAGATATTCGAGAGAATTTGAGCGGGATACATCGGATGCAAACTAAGGTTGCGACCATACCTGCTGCTAAGGGGACTCTGCCCATCCTTGGAGAGGTAGACGTAGTTGTTGTTGGCGGCGGCACCGGCGGGGCACCAGCCGGCATCGCTGCGGCACGGCAGGGGGCCAGGACTCTCGTCGTCGAGTATTTGCACGGCCTCGGCGGAGTGGGTACGCTCGGCCTCATCGGCAAATACTATCACGGTTACCGCATGGGCTTTACCAGAGAAATCGATGAAGGTGTCGCAAGTTTCGCAGACAACGGAAAGAGTAGCGGCGGGGCGTGGAATATCGAATGGAAGATGGAGTGGTATCGCCGTGAACTCCGCAAGGCCGGCGCCGATATCTGGTTCGGCACACTTGGCTGTGGAGCATTCGTGGAATATGGGCGGGTCAAGGGTGTCGTAGTTGCCACGCCACAGGGACGCGGCGTGATACTCGCAAAGGTAGTTATCGATTCGACCGGCAACGCCGACATCGCTGCCGCAGCCGGCGCTTCGTGCGTCTACACCGACGGCTCCGGCGTTGCCGTCCAGGGCACCGGGCTTCCACCACGCGAGATAGGCGCCAGGTACACCAACACCGATTGGACATTCATCGATGATGCGGATGTTATCGATACGTGGCGTGCTTTTGTCGTTGCCAAGAAAAAGTATAGGGGCGCTTATGACCTGGGCCAGTTAATAGATACCCGTGAGCGCCGGCGGATTGTCGGCGACTTTGTTATGTCACCGCTTGATATCTTAAACGACCGGACTTATCCCGATACCGTTGTGATAGCAAAAAGCGATTTCGACTCGCACGGCTTTACGATACATCCGGCGTTTCTGCTCAAGCCACCGGGCAGGAAAGATATAATCGTTAACGTACCGTATCGCTGCCTGCTGCCGAAAGGTCTGGACGGCATTCTTGTCACCGGCCTCGGCGTCAGCGCCCACCGAGACGCGATGCCTGTTATACGCATGCAGGCAGATATACAAAACCAGGGCTACGCGGCGGGCGTTGTGGCAGCGATGGCTGCAAAGAACGGCAGGGGGGTACGTGACATCGACATCAAGGCACTTCAGAAACACCTCATCGACAAAGGCAATCTGCCGGAGAGAGTCCTGACAGACAAGGATTCCTTTCCGTTACCGCAAGAAGAGATTGCCAGGGCTGTTGAGCGCGTTGTTAATGACTACGATGGGCTGGAGGTAGTACTCGCCCAACTGCGGGATGCGATACCGCTTCTGCGAGAGGCTTACAAAAGTGCCGAAAGCCAGGAAGCCAGGTTAACTTATGCCCATATCCTTGGAATGTTGAGCGACGCCACAGGGACCAATACACTATTGGATGTCATTGGTTCGAGAGAATGGGACAAAGGCTGGAATTTCACCGGTATGGGTCAATACGGGGCGAGCATAAGCGAACTTGATAGTCTAATAATAGCTTTAGGCCGAACGCGCGATAAGCGGGCAGTGAAATCCATTCTTGAAAAGGTCGGACAGCTCGATGACAAAAGCGAATTTTCGCATTGCCGGGCGGTGGCGATGGCGCTTGAGACGCTGGGTGACCGTGCGGCAGCTAAGCCGCTTGCGCAACTTCTGAAAAAGCCCGGCATAATGGAGCACGCCTTTACTGAAATCAAAGATGCGAGGCTGCGGACGCCGGCCAGTCCTACGGACACGAAGACACGGAACCACTCGCTGCGTGAATTAATTCTGGCACGGGCCTTATATCGCTGCGGCGATTACAAGGGTCTTGGCGAAAAGATTCTAAACAAATACGCGCGTGACCTTCGCACCCACTACGCCCGACACGCAACAGCCATACTTGATGAATAGCGGATAGGAGTAAAGAGAAAAACAGAAAGCTGTAGAACAAATTGAGACTAATGAAGCAGGGAACTGTCCTCTACCTTTCTCGAAAGATTTTGGAAAATCGACCGTATTGTGCTGCGAAAGAGAGGGTGCTAAAGGGACGTGCGGGAATGACAAGGAAGAGAATTCTGTATATCAGTGGGTCACTGGGATTGGGACATATCACCAGGGACTTGGCGATAGCCAAGGAATTGCGCAGGCAAAAACCTGAAGTAGAGATATCCTGGTTGGCTGCTCACCCTGCAAGCTTACTGCTCAGGGAGGCAGGGGAGAAACTTCTTCCAGAGGCTGACCTGTATGCCGATGACAACGTTCCCGCTGAAGATGCCGCCAAGGGCTTCGATCTGAACCTGCTGAAATACGCCTCTAATGCAAGGAGGGAATGGGCCCGCAACGTCGAAATCTTCAAACAGGTAACCAGAAAAGGAGAATTTGACATCGTTATCGGTGATGAAACCTATGAAATAACCATTGCCTTGGCAAAGAAACAAGTCCTAATAGAAGCCCCCTTCGTGATGATCTACGATTTTGTTGGGTGTGATTCAGTGACTAAGAATCCGGTTGAGAAGCTGGGAGTCTATATGTGGAACAGAATGTGGGCACAGTGGGACAGGCTCTTTTCTGGCGGGAAGAATTTAGCCCTCTTCGTAGGTGAAATGGAAGACATCCCCGATAAGAGTTTTGGCTTTTTTCTGCCTAAGCGCCGTGACTGGGCCAAAGCACACTATAATTTCATAGGATACATTCTGCCATTTGACCCGGCAGAATTTACCGATAAGGCAAGGACCCGAGCGAAGTTGGGGTACGGCCAAGAGCCCTTGGTCGTATGTTCCATCGGTGGCATTTCGATTGGCAAAGGTCTGCTGGAGCTTTGCGGCCAGGCTTATCCGACTATCAGACAAGAAGTCCCGGATTTACGTATGGTTCTGGTTTGTGGGCCCCGCCTTCGTGCCGAGTCGTTGCAAGTTCCAGAGGGAGTGGAAGTTAGGGGATATGTTCCCGCTCTTTACGAGCACTTTGCTGCGAGCGATTTGGCCGTGGTTGTGGGAGGTGGCACTTCTACGCTCGAACTGACCGCCCTCAGACGACCATTCATTTATTTTCCTTTGGAGGGACATTTTGAACAGCAGATCCATGTAGCGGGCCGATTGGCCAGACATAAGGCGGGTGTCAAGATGATGTTTTCCCAAACGAATCCAAAGTCTTTAGCCGAAGAAGTTATCTCTAATCTTGGTAAAGAGGTACACCATCCACCCATTCCCACAGATGGCGCTCAAAAGGCGGATAGACTTATAAAGCAACTTCTTTCAAAATAAGCAATATGCAGTAACCAATTAGTAACCTATTATTATTAGCCAGAGCAGTAATGAATAGATTAGTAGAGTCTAAGGAGAGATAGAAATGGCAGGAGAATATCGATTTTCGTTTGGGCCGTGGAATATTCATGAAGGTGCGGACCCGTTTGGGCCGCCGGTCAGGGACAGTATCGAATTCGGAAAAAAACTTAAGATGTATAAGAAGCTCGGCTTCGACGGCGTACAGTTCCACGATGACGATGCCGTGCCGGATATGGATAACCTCGGTCCTGAGCAGATAGTCAAAAAGGCAAAAGAGGTACACAGTATGCTTGAGAGCGAAGGTTTGGTCGCGGAATTTGTCGCTCCCCGGCTGTGGGAGGATGCGCGCACAATCGACGGGGCCTATACGTCCAACGACCCCGCCTGCCGGCAGTACGCCAGGGACCGCAGTCGCCGGATGCTTGATATTGTGGATGCCCTCGGCACGAAGCTGGTCGTTGTCTGGTATGCCCGCGAAGGGACATATATTCGCGAGGCGAAGGACAGCAAGGTCGCAGTTGGGCAAATCGCAGAGGCACTCAATGATATGCTCCACTACAACACAGAAGTCAAGATTGCAATTGAGCCGAAGCCGAACGAGCCAATGGACCAAACCTACATTCCGACGACCGGCCACGCTGTAGCTATCGGCTATCTTACAGACTATCCCGACCGAGTAGGGGTCAACATCGAAACCGCTCACGTAGTTTTAGCCGGCCTGGACCCTTCAGATGAGATGGGATTTGCACTTGCGTACAATAAGCTGTTCAGCGTTCACCTCAACGACCAGAACGGCCTGAAATTCGATGAGGACAGGGCCTTCGGCGCCGTTGATTTGCGCAGAGCGTTCAACCAAGTGCGTATTCTCGACCAACACGACTACGGCAAGGACGGCCAGTTTGTCGGCCTCGACGTAAAAGCTATGCGAACTCAAAAGCAGGAGGTTGCCACCAAACATCTGGCCAACAGCAGGACAATCTTTCTGCGGCTGGTTGAACTCGTTCGAAGTCTTGATAAAAACAAGGTTGAAAAACTGATACAACAACGAGATTACGAAGAATTAGATATGTTGATAATTAACCATCTAATGGGCAAATAAAAACGTACGAAATTCGATATTCACGTTTGAGGGAAAAATGATGGTGGACGTGTTAGTTTTGAATACGGCGGTGGCAGATTTAAGAAGGCCGGATTTTGAATTTGCTGATGAATTGGTGGGCAAAGGCGGATTAGCCAAGTGCAAAACCGAAGATATTCCTGACTACTCTCAGGAAAAGGTGAGAGAATGGATAAAGAAAGGTTATGCCACTGCAGGCGGGCCTGGAAATTCGGCGCCTCTGATAGCAAGGACCGGCTTGAAAGTTGCCGTGGGGGCCAACCTCGGCAAAGGCGATTACGATGGCTTAGACGCCCAGGGAAGGTTTTTTTATGACTTGATGACTGCGAATGGTATCGATATGTCGCAGACCCATATACACCCGACTTTACCCACAGGAACTACCTTCATTCACAGTACCACAGGAGATGATAGAGGCGGGATTGCCTATTTTCCCAGTGCCAATGACGATTTTGATTTCGAAATATTCAAAGGAGCTGTTGAGCGATTAAAGCCAAATATAGTTTACTATATGTACTCCGGCCTATCTGAAAGGGGCGACGCCAATGGAGGCCGGGACTTGGCTGAATTCATCAAATGGTGTCGCACCGAGGGTGCTGTTACGATTGTCGACTGTCATACTTTAACGAGTAACCCGCAGGAGCTGATAAGCACGGGAAAGTCTGTAGAGCAATACTGGCTCTTAGAACCACTTCTGCCGGAAGTTGATTTGTTCTTTACATCCTGCGACGAAGCCAAGCTGATTGAGAATACGCTTGCTCCGGGGCGGGCCTGGAGCGAGTTTGAAGAACATGAAAATAATGTACATTTTCTTGACTTTTTGACTGAGAGATTCTGGCGAGAGAAAAGCAGAACAAAACTGTTTGGCGTTACAGTCAGTAATGGTGCCTATGAAAAACACATTTGTCCGGATGGGGCTGTCGACGGCCCGAACAAAATCGAATCCCGGTTCATGGTAGGGGAGGTGGTCGACCTCGTTGGGGCAGGGGACTCATTCAGGGCGGGGCTTATTACATACATTGCCTCCCATCTGGATGAATTCAAGAACGGCTCTATGGATTTTGCCGAAGCGGTTCAGATGGGTAATCTGTTTGCCTCGCTTTATATAAAAGCGCCGCTTGATGATAGGTACGGCGGAATCAGGCCTTATGAAACAATGTTAAAAGTAGTTCGCAGCAACGTAACATACGAAAGTTTTGATGCGCTGCGAAAGGCTCTGCATTATACAATTTAGAAAAGACGAGGAGGCACAAATGGCCACAACCAATCGCAAATTTGCCTGGCAGAACAAAGTTATAAATTTCGCCCAGATTGGAGGTATTGAAACCTCTGTTTTGGACAACGGCCTCGGCAAAGGGACCCGAATCGCCTGGGTAAACACCGGCTCCGGTCTTCGGTATAAAGTGGTTATCGATAGAGGACTGGATATCGCTGAGGCCTTTTATAATCAACACAGCCTCGCCTGGCTCAGCCACGCCGGCGTGACTGCTCCCCGACCGGATGCCAACCGCGGCCTGGAGTGGCTATACTCGTTTGCTGGCGGCTTATTGACAACCTGCGGATTGACTCACGTCGGCGGGCCCGAAACCGATGAATTCGGCGAGCGCGGTTTGCATGGCCGTGTCAGCAATATCGGCGCCAGGCTCGAATCAATCGTGCAGCCAAACCTGATGGCAGCAAAGCCGGAAATGAGTATAACAGCGGTTGTGAAAGAGTCTCGCGTATTCGGGCCGAACCTGGAGCTGAAACGTACTATATCAAGCACCATCGGCGAGCCGGCCATCAGGATTCACGATGTTGTGACAAACCTCGGTAACACCCCCACGCCGCATATGATTTTGTATCACTGTAACTACGGCTGGCCGTTGGTTGACGAAGGCACACAGATTCTATGGAAGGGAAAATGTGTCTCTCGCGGCCTGGATATGGATAATGCCATATTCAACAGCAAACACAATTTCCGAAAATGCCAAAAGCCTCGCAATAGTCACAGAGGCGGCGGAGAAGCCTGCGGCTTTATTGACGTCGTAGCTGACAAAAAGGGCGTTTGCACCGTAGGTCTTTACAATCAACGGCTCAGTCTTGCCCTTGTTATGAGGTATAAGAAGAAGCAATTACCCTGCCTTGCTAATTGGCAGCACTGGGGTCCCGGTGAATATGTTACAGCGCTCGAACCGGGAACCAATCCGCCGATCGGCCAGGCCAAAGCCAGAGAACAGAAGCAGCTGATTCACATCGCGCCGGGAATGAGCAGAACGTATGACCTCGAAATGACAGTTTTGACGGACAAAAAGCAAATCAAGCGTTTTCTAAAAAGTGTATGAACAGAGCCGCGACCGTAAGGGAGTGGTAAAATAGTACACCGTTTCATAAATAACGTAACTACGTAAACAGGGAAGAACCATCCCCAAGCTTCGCTTAGGGCTGCCACCCTGAGAAACAAGAAACAAAATTCGACATTCGATATTCCTTGTTGGATATTCATTATTCAAAATGCTATAAAGAACATCGAATTTCGAACAAGGAATTACGAGTTTTGAAGTAATGGCAGAGCACATATTTACCGGGTTTGGATTTGGGCCAATCCAGGGCGGACTGTTCGCCAAGGAAGCATTTCAAAGCGGCAATTTTACGCGCATAGTTGTAGCTGAGATTGACGCTGAGCTAATCGACGCAGTCAGGGCTAATAAAGGAACATATTACATCAACGTTGCGAAAGCCGACGGCATTGAAACGCTAAAGGTTGATAATATCGAGCTGCTCAACCCCAACGTCGCAGGGGACAATCAAATTCTTCTTCAGGTTTTAGCCGAATCCACAGAAATAGCTACCTGCTTGCCCTCTGTAGATTTTTACGAATCGGACCGAGCCGGTAGTGTCGCCTCATTGATAGCTGAGGGCTTAAAGAACAGCAAGGCTGAAGCAGCGATTATTTACACAGCGGAAAACAACAATCACGCAGCAGAGATACTGGAAAAGGCAGTCAGCCACGAATTCATCCTTCGCAGTAGCCTTGCTACGGAGAACGGATTAACACGAATGGACACAAATTCAGAAAGAGAAAAATTCGTGAAAATTCGTGGCAAAAAATTTAAGGTACAGTTTCTCAACACCGTAATCGGCAAGATGAGCAGGGTCGTTACCGACCCGGCCGAAATCACAGAGTGCAAACTCGCAACCATAGCGCCGGGTATTAAGCGGGCCTTTCTGGTGGAAGAGTTCAACCAAATCCTGGTCAGCCGAACGACAATTGGCGATTTCAAGCCCGGCATTGAAGTCTTTATTGAAAAGGACGACCTATTGCCCTTCGAGGAAGCAAAACTGTTCGGCCATAATGCCATACATACCCTGCTTGGCTTTATCGGCGAAGCCCGCGGCGCAACTTCGATGAGCGAGCTCAAGGACGACCAGGCCGTTATGCAAATCGCCAGACTGGCTTTTTTAGATGAGTGCGGCACAGCACTCGTAAAGAAGCACGCTCACCTAAGAGATGAACTTTTCACCGAGGCAGGCATAAGACGCTATGCCGAGGACCTCCTCGAACGTATAACCAATCCGTATCTGGCGGATACGGTTGGACGGGCCGGCCGCGATGCGGTCCGTAAGCTCTCAATAAACGGACGCATATTTGGAACTATGGCTCTGGCATTGGAATATGGTATCGAGCCGAAGAATATGGCCTTGGCAGCGTTTGCCGGTATCGCCGTGCTGCTGGAAAAGGCGGAAGAGTACAAACTGCCCACTAATTTACGATTTGGCGATTGGCGTAAATTAGATGATGACAGGATAGAAAAAATCATCAACTGGCTCTGGAAAGGCCAAACAGGAGAGTATGCTCAGCAACTTATTAAATATGTCCAGAACGCCAAAGAACATCTGAAAAAGCTGACTGCAAATTAGCACAGATTTAACCGCGGAGCACGCAGAGAGCACAGAGAGTTTTTAGACAGGATAACAGGAAGCGCTGGGATCGAGGATAACGAGTGCGAACCCGGCTGTCTCATGTGGTCCGATTCATTTGCAGTAATAGGCAATGAATTCTGCGAGAAGTGCTTGAAGAAAATGAGGAAAGATGCGATTTATTGGCAAGATTTCTCCTTTTAACTTTTTGCACGGAGAATAACTATGGTAGGCTTAAATACAACAGTTAAAATAACCCTTGTAACAACCTCGCTTTTGTTTAGCGGTGCGACTGCTCGCAATCATATACCTTCCGTGATAGAAATTAGCTCACGGGGGAAGTCAATCAGAGTTGGTGACCCGCTAACGTTGAAGTTACTATATAAGTTTGAGCAGCCCCAAACGTCACCGCATAATGGACAAGCTAGAAAATACTTCAGACATCATGCATATCTTGACATAGAACACGAAAACGGAGATTTTTCGACAAAAGGGTATAAACTTTTTCCGATTGATTTGAATTTAGAAGATAGTCTGGGCTTAGAATATAGCAAGTATTTTTTATGCTTCTATCATCCAGGAGAAAATAGATTTCTTTTTCCTATCCCTGGCAGGTACTCAGTCACGGTAAGAGGGTGGCGCAATCGTTCAGAACCGTTGGATATAAGTGTCGAGCCAGCATCTAACTCTGAACAATTGGCTATAAATTTGCTCTCAGATCCAAACGATTATCGCTTTTTAGAATATGGATCGCACGAGGACCCGGAAAAACGTCCGGAAAGAGTATCTCACCTTAAACAGGTTGTAGAGCAGTGTGAGGGTACGTTGCTGGCCAAATGGGCCGCCGCCAGATTAGGCATCGAGGAAGCCAAAGAATTGGAAGCGAAGTACCCTGCTGGCGTAGAGTTCACTGTTCAATATAGACAAAAGAAAATAGTTGAGCCACTTGTAAGGCAGGCTCAGTTGCATCTTTCCAAAGCCCTGAGTCTTCCAGATGAATTTCCGATTCGTGAGAGGGTCCTCTATGAACTTCCAAAGACAGAATTTATAAGGGGCAATTATAAAAAAGCATTTTCTCTGCTTGATGAGCTCGGTGCTAAATATCCAAAAGGAAAATACGGAAAGAGGGCTTCGAGCGTAAAGGAAGAACTGAAGAGATTGAAAGAGCGAGAATTAGAGCAATCCCCAAAGCCACCGCTAGGACAAGCGTCACGCCCTGCCGCATTGACTGTTGTCGTGGCCGCCGTTGCAGTTGGCATAGTTCTCATAGGCCTAATCTTAGTCATCAAAAAAAAGGCAATTAGCCGCAGCAGATAGTGCTATTCAAGAATCCACAGTGCTTTTCCGTGCTGTTTACAACAAAAATTCCCGGCCGAACAGATAAAATATTTCCGACTTCAAGCTCTTCATCGCCCGCTAAAGATAAAATAAATCTGTAAAATCCCTGGCCAAACCCAAAACTAAAATCCCCTATACCCCCTAAATTAACAAAATGTTAAAATAGAAACGTGCAAATTTCTGCTCACTTTTGCTAAAAATGTGCGCATTTTTTATCATTTTTTTGTTGACTATTGTTTGAAAGTCTGTTAAAATACCCTCATGTTTGCCGGCAGGCAAACGTAAACCGCCAGTAGGCAAAGATATAGCGGAGAACCGCACGTTTTCGTATCAGCAGATACACGCACATAAACCACTATTTGGCAAGCAAGGCAAGGTTTTGAATTTGGGTCATTTAGATTTTGATATTGTTTCGTATTTCGTGCTTCGTATTTCGTATTTCGCCAGTCTCGGCCCCTCTACAACTGTAGAGAGCGCTTTACAAATCAGACCTTTTATGCAAAACAAAGCCAATTTCCGAAAAAGTCAAATGAACGTAAATAAGGTATTAACAAGGGATTATGAAAAAAAGACACTTGGTGAACGTGGGAAAAAACAAAGCCAAACAAACCCAATCAAAGCCAATTTCAAAAAAGCCAAAATGAACGTAACGTCTTACATAACAAAGGGATATGAAAATAAACCACCCATTCAGGCTCCGAAAAAACAAAGCCAAATTTCGAAACGACAAAAACCAGTGCAAACCTATTTACCGCAAAGGATTATGAAAAATACCGCGATTTCGGGCCCTGACAAAACAAACCCAAACAAACCCAATTTCAGAGGCAAAAAGTCGAGCTGGGGCGGGAATGACAGAATCGAGCTATCGGCAATACCACACACTAATGTATCCAATATTTGTAGATTGACAATCGAGATTATTGGTTCTACACTGCTATAGTAAGTGTTTTGAAAGGATTTACTGTGGAAAGGATTAATTATGGATTTTGAGCAGAATAATAATCAATCGGAGTCAATGGAACCGTCCGCCACGGGCGGAGCAGGGCAAATTCCCGGTGCCGCTGTAAGCGGGCCGACAATAGAGCCGGCGAGGAAAGGAAGCGGCTGGAGAATCTTCTGGGGCATTATTTTAGCAATGTCGATTATGGCAAATATCGCACTTGTTGCACTACTTCTAATGGTAATCAGCGTAGGTGCGGTCTTTGCGACAGGGCAAAGAGACATTTTTACTGAGGAAGTCATACAAGCCGGGCCGCGAGGAAACAAAATTGTGATAATCAAAGTGCAGGGCATAATAGATGGCTTTCAAGCTAAAAATGTGTACAGGCAACTAAAACGGGCCCGGCAGGATAAACGAGTGAAGGGATTGATTATTCGTGTAAATTCACCAGGCGGCACGATTTCAGGCAGTGACCGAATATATAATGAAATCCGGAAGTACCGGAATGAAGCAGGCAAACCGGTCGTCGCATTTATGCAGGGAGTGGCTGCTTCAGGCGGTTATTATACATCGGTTGCATGCGATAAAATCGTAGCTGAGCAAACAACGATTACCGGCTCGATTGGCGTGATATTTGGACACTTTGTTTTACAGCAATTGTTAGAGGATAAGCTTGGTATTCAACCAGTCATCATCACCTCAGGCCCGAGAAAAGGTTGGCCCAGTATGTTCAAGCCATTTGAAGAAGAGCAGCGGCAATATGTACAAGACAGGCTAATCAACCCCGCCTTTGACAGATTCGTAGAGGTTGTTGCCGATGGAAGGCCATCGCTTACATTAAGTGATGTCAAAGACCTGGCTGACGGCGGCATTTATGGCGCCAGGGAAGCAAAAAACAAAGAGCTAATAGACGATGTGGGCTATCTCGATAAGGCAATAGAGCGTGTTAAGTCGCTGGCAAAGATTGAAAAGGCCCAGGTGGTGGAATATCGCAGGCCGTTCTCTTTGGCCGGCTTTTTGACTTTACGAAGCAAAAATATTCTAAAGTTCGACAGAGCCACGCTGTACGAGCTTAGTACGCCGCAGCTATTATATCTTTGGACTGGATATTAACGGTTGACAACGGCAAAAATGACCAAACTCGAGCCGAAGCATATCAGTAACGTGGGGTTGAAAGCTTGCGAGTCCCGCCCATCCTAAAGTCTATAAAAGGATGGGCTGGGCGAGTCTAAGGTAATCCTATTTTGTGTAAATAGAAGAGAAGAGAAGACCGAATATGACTACAAAGTGGCTCTACAAACAACTCCCTGGTCGTGTTAGCACTTTTGCTGGCGATGACGTAGCCAATTGGGAAGCGGCTACACCTTCGCCTGGCGTCGCCAACCCGTAAGATTCTGGACAGAAGTGCAAACACACTCATTTAGGAACAGGTTTAGTAAGTTTATTTGCCTGCAGAAGGAAAGATAGCAAGAGCACAAATCGAAATAATATATCAGGCCTGCCCTCGAGCGCAGCGAAGGGATGACGACATTCTCGTCATCAATAAGCCGAGCGGGATATCGGTCACGAAAGACCGCAGCGGTGCCGCTGAGCTTGCCGATATACTCGGCGAGCAGTTAGGGCAGCAAACACGCAGCGAGCTGCGCCTGGTCCATCGGCTCGACAAACATACCTCCGGCGTTATGATCTTAGCTAAAAACGCTGAGACGCAATCCCGATTCTCAAGTTACTTTGGGAGGCGACTGGTCAAAAAGACATACCTGGCTCTCGTAACCGGCGCAGTCTCCGGCCAGCAAGGCACGATCGATGTACCTTTGGCACAGAGTCACAAGAAGCCGGGCCTTATGTGCATCGCCCGCAAAAAAGGCAAAGAAGCGGTTACTCATTGGAAACTGCTTGCCGATTTCGGGACAGTTGCACTATTGGCTGTGGAGCCGCTAACCGGCAGGACACATCAAATTCGTGTCCATCTGCCTCACATCGGATTGCCTTTAGCGATTGACCCGTTATATGGAAATAGGCGTCCGTTATTTCTCTCGGATTTCAAAACAGACTACCGACTCGCTAAGGGCCAAACCGAGAAGCCGCTTATCGAGCGATTGACACTGCACGCTTACCAACTGTCATTCCGAGCGCAGCCGCAGGCGGAGTCGATGAATCTAATTGACAATTCCTTGAACCACCCTGTTTACTTTATCGCCAGGCTCGATAAAAAATTCGCCACAACCATAAAAATGCTCACCAAACACAACCCCAATGGTCTTAATGCATTTGCCAACCCCGACGATTTCTCCAAGATCGTAAACACCCAGAGATTATAATGATTATTTCGCTTGCTTATAATGTTTATCTGGCAGTTTTTACTTGACCGCGGTTAATTGATTATTGACTATTGACGATTTACTATTGAGTTAATAAACTACTGCCCGTAAAATGCGAGATTCGATTCACGAGGCAAAAGACACATATGGCTGAGAAAATTGTGAGAGTTGGGCTTGTCGGCTTTGGCACCATCGGTTGCGGCGTTGCAAAGCTGATACTCGATGAGGCTGATTCAATAGCAGCTAAGACCGGCTTGCGCCTGGAACTTGCCTGCGTTGTAGATGTCGATACAGAATCTCCCCGGCCGGTAAAGCTGCCGGACGGTATCCTGACAAACGATATAAATAGACTCCTAAATGATGACACCATTCAAATAGGTGTCGAACTGGTCGGCGGAACCGATGCAGCAAAACAGGTCCAGCTCAAAATGCTCGAGGCGGGTAAAGACGTGGTTACCGCCAACAAGGCGTTACTGGCCGAATACGGCAACGAACTCTACAAAGCCGCTTACAAAAATAACCGCTGTATTGCTTTTGAAGGTAGCTGTGCAGGCGGTATACCGATTATTTCGGCCATCCGAACGGGATTGACCGCAAACAATATCACCGCAATGTACGGCATCGTGAATGGAACGTGCAACTATATCCTCTCCGAGATGACCAGCAAAGATCAGGACTTCTCAGAGGCGCTGACTCAAGCCCAGAACAAAGGCTACGCTGAAGCAGACCCGACGCTCGATATCAGCGGCGAGGACAGCGCTCACAAGCTGACTATCCTGGCTTCCATTGCGTTCGGGTACGAAATTGCACTCGACGATATCTTCGTTGAGGGAATTGAAGCGATTTCAAAAGCTGATATTCGCTACGGCGGCGAAATGGGTTACATCCTGAAATTGTTAGCTATCGGACAAAAAGACAAAGAGGGCAGAGTTTCACTGCGGGTGCATCCATCTTTTATTGCCAAGGATAGTCCGCTTGCCCGTGTAGACGGCCCATTTAATGCTGTCAGTATCTTTGGCAGTGCCGTCGGCCAGGTAATATACTATGGCCGGGGTGCGGGAATGATGCCTACCGCAAGTGCGGTTGTTGCGGATATTATCGATGTTGCTGTTGGCAATTCCGCTACCACTTTTCGGCACCTGCATCTAAAACCGAGGAGCGAAATAGAGTCCCTGATAGAAAAAATCGGCAATTGTGTGAGCAGGTTCTATATCAGGGTCCTGGCAAAGGACCAGCCTGGGGTAGTGGCCAGCTATAGCAAGATACTTGGCGACCACCAGATAAGTATATCCGGCGCACTACAACACGAAGGTACTGGTCCTGATAATACCGTCCCAGTAGTAATCACAACGCATCCCACGCAACAGAAAAATGTCACCGCCGCATTAGGCGAACTTGCAGAACTGGATGTTCTCAGCGGAAAGCCTGTCTGTATAAGAATCGTGGATATTCCAGAGGATAAGAATTGATGACTAAATACGCGATAATAGTTCCTGACGGTGCGGCGGATGAGCCGCTCGAGCAATTCGGTAAAAGAACGGTACTCGAAGCCGCTGAAACGCCAAATATGGACAAAATCAGCACGCAGGGCAGGCAGGGTCTTGTCCGGACAATTCCAGAGGATATGGAACCCGGCAGTGATGTTGCTCAAATGAGCATGCTGGGCTATGACCCGCGCACGTTTTACTCTGGCCGTGCACCAATAGAGGCGGTGGCACGCAATATCAAGTTATCCGCAGACGACTGGGTTTTCCGATGTAATCTGGTTACCATTGCCGACGGCAAAATGGCAGACCACAGTGCCGGACATATCTCCACTGAAGAGGCAAAGGCACTGATAAAAGAGTTAAACGAACATTTAGGCAATGAGAAGCTTCAGCTTTATCCGGGCGTGAGCTACCGGCACTTATTAGTTTTCAAAGGGCTGGATTTCGACGTTCAGACATATCCGCCGCACGATTGCATAGGACAGAAGATAGAAAAGATTTTGCCCCGCGGCAAAGGGGCCGAAATGCTCATCGATTTGATGGCCCGTTCACAGCAACTTTTCAGCAATCACGACATTAACAGGGTCAGAAAAGACTTAGGCGAAAATCAGGTCAGCTCCATCTGGCTCTGGGGGCAGGGCAAGAAGGCCCAAATGGAAAATTTCCAAAAGCGATTTGGAATCAAAGGCACCACCATAACTGCTGTGGACCTGGCAAGGGGTCTGTCAAAGCTGATTGGCTTTGACCTGATAGACGTGCCGGGCGCCACCGGCTTTGTCGACACAAATTATCAGGGCAAGGCCTCTGCAGCGATAAAAGCACTCGACAAATACGACCTTGTTTTTGTCCACATAGAAGCGCCGGATGAAGCATCCCATAGCGGCAGTGCCGAGATGAAGAAAAAAGCCATCGAGCAAATTGATAAGTATATCGTAGGGCCTGTGCTTGAGGCGCTGCAAAATTACGAAAGCTGGCGAATACTTGTAATGCCGGACCATCCTACGCCGGTCTCAAGCAAGGCCCACTCATCTGAGCCGGTCCCATTCGCTATGGCAGGTGATAATATCAGCGGCATTTTGCATACGACTTTTAGCGAAGCCAATGCTGCTAAGTCAGGATTTAGAATAGATAATGGTTTTGAAATTATGGAATACTTCCTAAAAAGCTAAAGGGGACGTGTGTCAAAGCCGAGTTCAATAGACGAAAACGTGTAATTTAGCTTTTTAACAGGTTTAACAATGGCAATAATTGTGCAAAAATTTGGTGGGACTTCAATTGCTGATGCAGAAAAGATTCGGCGGGCTGCAGAGCGGGTAATTAAAGCGGTACAAAAAGGCTATCAGGTTGTAGTTGTGGCTTCAGCACGCGGCAAACAGACCGACCAGCTTGTTGCCGACGCTCTGGAGCTCAACCCCAATCCGCCCAGACGCGAGATGGACCAACTGTTGAGTACCGGCGAGCAGCAGACGGTCTCGCTTTTTGCCATGGCTCTGGACGCTATGGATTACAATGCTATCAGCTTTACGGGCGGGCAAATCCGGATGATTACCGACAGTGTTCATACAAATGCAAAGATAAAAAGTATCGAAGCCGAGCGAATTCATAAGCAGCTGGACAAAGGTAAAATTGTTATTGTCGCAGGCTTCCAGGGTGTAGATGAGAATGAAAACATAACCACACTCGGCAGAGGCGGCTCAGACACAACCGCAGTTGCACTTGCCGTAGCCCTGGGAGCCGAGGAGTGCGAAATATATACCGACGTCGATGGAATCCACACGACCGACCCACGAATGTTTAAGAACGCTGCGAAAATAGAAGAGATTAGCTATGATGAAATGCTGGAGCTGGCAAGCCTTGGGGCTGGTGTTATCCATATTAGAGCCGTTGGGTTTGGTAAGAAATATGATGTCAAGATGCACATAAGAAGCAGCAGCGAAGAAAAAGAGGGAACAATAATTACTCATGAGGTGCCACAAATGGAAGGTGTAGTAGTTTCAGGAGCGACAGTACAAAAAGATATGGCCAAGATAGGTCTTGTCGGGGTCGATAACGTTCCGGGTAATGCCGCGAAAATCTTCGCCTGTCTTGCAAATGCCAGAGTGGTTGTCAATGACATCGTTCAAACCGAAGTCAGTGCCAAAAAGGCGAACCTCTCCTTTATGATTGGCGCTTCCGATTTGGCCGCCGCCAAAAAGGCCGTAGAAGAAATCAAAAACGATGTTAATTGCGAACGTATTTTCGTTCGCGACGATATTGCCGAGCTCTCCGTAGTCGGCGTGGGTATGCGAACCCATTATGGCGTCGCAGATAAGTTGTTCAGTGCCCTGGCCAAAGCCAAAATCAATATCGATTCAATCACGACCAGTGAAATTCGCATCAGTTGCATTGTTAACAAAGACGAGGCCGAGAAAGCCCTTGAGATAGTTTGCCTTGCCTTCGAGTTAGACAAACCGGCGGAAGAACGAGGTCGTGGTTCGTAGCCTGTGTTTCGGGACCCGGCTCAGGACTGACGCTTGATGAATCACTAACCACGAAATGTCATCTAAAGCAAAGAGACCTGCTTATGCGATGAGCAGACGCCGGAAAGCCGGTGTAATTGCCCTGTGCCTGCTTGCGGTGGCTGTTTGTATCTGGCTCGACCACAGCCCGCTTAAACGTAGATGGCAGCAGCGACCGAAATCCGAAGAACAAGCAAAAGCTTACGACCTCGAAAAATATCACAAAAAAACTTTCACCGTCGTAAAGGTAGTTGATGGAGACACCATTGATATAGACATTCCCGATGCCAATAAAAATTACACGAGAATAAGACTGTGGGGAATCGACACACCGGAGAGTAAAAGCCCGGATACCGGCGTTATGTATTTCGGCCCGGAGGCCGCTGAATTTACAGCGAAATTAGCCCTCGGAAAGCAAGTTACGGTTTACTTGGAAGAACATCGCACCAGAGGTAAGTATGGCAGACTGCTGGCTTACGTCCAACTGTCTGACGGCAGTTTCTTGAATGAGGTTTTGGTCAGCGAAGGTTACGCCTATGCGGACTTACGATTTCGCCATAGTTTTTATAACAAGTACCCGCAGTTAGAGGCAAGTGCCCGGAGACAAAAGAAGGGATTATGGGAAAAAGTAATCCGAGAGCAATTGCCCGAATGGCTGCAGAGAATGAAACCAAACCTGCTGCTAAAAAGGTAATTTTTCTTACCGCGGAGTGCGCAGAGAACGCCGAGTTTTTAATATTGTCATTCCCGCCCCGCATCCCCGCATCGTGGTGCGGGGTAAACTCGAGCGGGAATCTATTTTTCCCTTTTATTCTTATCTCATCTCTGCGCTCTCAGCGTTCTCTGCCTGCACCTGTGGTTGCGCAGGCACAGGTGCGGTTAATTTTTTCGCGTTTTCTCAGCTCTTTTAAAATCGATGTTGCTATCAGGCAGCTGTATAAATACAATATTTGTTATGGCTAAATATCCGATATTTCTCGAACTGGCTGGTCGTCGTGCAGTGGTGATAGGGGCCGGCACTGTCGCTGTACGAAAGGCTCAAGGCTTGCTCGCCGCGGGTGCCCGGCTGGTGGTAGTGGCTGAGCAGGTGGATGATATGCTGACGGCTCTTTGTGCAGGCAGCGACGCTGAATTAATAAGGTCTAAGTATTCCAAAAATTACCTGGCAGGTGCGGTGCTTGCTATAGCTGCAACGAATAACCAGCAACTCAACAGGCAAATCTACAAGGACTGCCAGGAGCTGGAGATTTTATGTAATGTTGTCGATGACCCGGAGCTTTGCGATTTTTTTGTGCCGGCGGTTGTAAAACGCGGCGACCTGCAGATAGCTATCGGCACTGAAGGGCATTACCCTGCTTATGCAGGCCATATAAGAAAAAAACTGGAGCAGACCTTTAGCGACAAACACGGGGAATTTTTGGCTGAGCTGGAAACGCTTCGAAAACGCATTACTAAAGACGTGCCAAACCCGGCTGACCGTAAGGCCCTGTTGGGGCAACTGGTTGATGATAAGTCGTTCGAATATTTTATTGAAAACGGTCCCGCCCAGTGGCAAGCCTACGCTGACAGGCTCATATCAGGGGAAAATAAAAGCCAAAAACCATAATGAATCTCCCTGCGGCAAGCCGCAGGGTATCTAACTTCAATAAGGAAATATACTTGTTTTCACCCTGTGGCAAGCCACAGGGAATTATCAAGTTCAAATTTCGTTGCGGTGTTAGCTATCAGAGCCGCAATCTGTTCAGGCTTGTATCTTATCGACTACAACTTGTAAATATTTCTGGCGGTGGCCAATGCGTTTCCTGCTGTGTTTGCGTTTGCGAAAGTGCATCGGGTAGAGCTTTTTACCTTTAACTATCGACTCCTCAGCTGTGGTTTTAAATGAGACGACAACCTTTGCGCCCTTCAGATATGGTGTGCCGATTTTTACTTTTTTGTCATCATTTATGAACAAGACCTTGTCCAGCTCCATCGTCTTGGCATCAGGGGAGACATCGGCCAGTTCGATATTTAAACAATCGCCTTGAGCGATTTTATATTGCTTTCCACCTTGTTCAATTACCGCATACATTCTAAAAACCCTTGACTTTTATACCCAAAAATCCTGATAAGTGTGGTATTCTACGTGCTGATTTTTTTTTGTAAAGCAAATTATCAGATATTTTTGTATTCTATTTATTGAATACCAAGCTAAAATTCGAGTTTGTCACTCCCGCAGAAGCAGGAGTCCGGAAGAACAATAATACAGTGGATTTCCGCTTGCGCGGTAATGGCACGAAAATAGCGTTTTTGGGAATGATTTTATGCAAGTAGCCATGATAGAGGACAAAATTGTGCCGGTTGATGAGCTTGAGCCGGTTTATCTTGACCGTGGAATTTACTTCGGTGACGGGGTTTATGAAGTGGTTCGAAGCTACAACGGCAAGATTTTTGCACTTGAAGAACACCTGCAAAGATTTGCCAATAGTTTGGCTGCAATCAAAATAGCCGGAGTAAATATCGACCAAATACGCGGTCGGGTCCGGAAGGCCTTTGAAGCTGCCGGTATTTCCAACGCCAGGATATATTTTCACATTACCCGAGGTTCAGCGCCGAGAGACCATAATTGGGACACTAATTTACAGCCAAACTTCTTTCTGACCGTCACGGAGCTGCCCAGTGATGCGGAAGAAAAAAACAAAGGCATCGCAGTATCGACCCATCCAGATTGGCGATGGAAGAGATGTGACATAAAATCGCTAAATCTTTTAGCCAATGTGCTTGCCCGCCATGATGCTGCGCAAAAGGATTGTGCCGAGGCGATACTTGTCAATGAAGCCGGGTTTATAACCGAAGGGGCCGGTTCAGCGTTTTTTGCAATCTTCGGGCGAACACTTCAAACCGCTCCCCTTACCGCTAATATTCTACCTTCCATTACGCGCAAATTTGCAATCGAAGCAGGCAAAAATATCGGCTTGGAAATTATCGAAAAATCTTTAACGCCACAGCAAGCGAGCCGTTCGGACGAACTTTTTATCGCTGTAACTACTAAAGATATTGTCCCCGTAGTCAAATTCGATGGTAAGGTCATCGGCGATGGTAAGCCCGGCAAACATACGAAATTGCTCATTCAAGAACTCCGTTCATTTACGGTATAAAAAACGAGACGCTGTTAAGGCGGGGTGCATGTATATTTGAAAGGAGCTTAAAGTGAAACATCTAAAAGCAAACATAACTCTATTACTTTTGGCATTATTTGCAGGCGGTATATGCTTTGTCGGATGTATTAAAGGTGATTTGCCAAGCAGTAACGACAGTGCTGAGGATTGGGATGGTCTGCAATTATGGTATAACAAGCCTGCGCGAAAATGGACTGAGGCCCTGCCTGTGGGAAACGGGCGGCTCGGGGCGATGGTCTTCGGTAATACAGCGACAGAACACTTGCAGCTCAATGAAGATACCATTTGGGCAGGCCCTCCCGTGCCGCAGGACCGTGTAGGAGCCTATAAGCACATCGCCGAAGCGCGAAAGCTCATCTTCGAAGGAAAGTATGCCGAAGCACAAAGAATTATGCAAAAAGAGGTTATGGGTCAGCGGATATCACCACGCAGTCACCAGACGCTCGGTGATTTGCGGCTTACGTTCCCGGCCGGCCAGGTCATAACAGACTACCGACGCGAACTTGACCTTGACACTGGCATTGTACGAGTCATCTACAGTGATGGTGATGCCACGTTTACTCGTGAGGTTTTTGCCAGTGCCGTGGACCAGTGTATTGTTGTCCGGTTATCGTGCGACAAACCCGGTAAGATTAATTTCGATGTGAGCCTTTCCCGACCTGCAGATGTCAATGTTGGCGGCCTGGCACCGGACCTCATCGTGATGGAAGGCCAGGCTGCACAACAGGGCAAGCATAAGGGTGTGAAATTCGAGGCCCATTTACGGATTATCCCGGAAGGGGGGAAGCTGATACCCAAGTTCTCCGCAGTAGACAAGGCCGATGCCGTGACACTGCTGCTGGTGGCGGCGACGGACTATAATTTCGACAATCCCTACAAGCCGCTTACAAGAGATTTGGCCCGGACGTGTGCCAAGCAGATTGCTGCGGTCGAGAAGAAAAGTTATGAGCGAATCAGGGCCGAGCATATCGCAGAGCACCGCAGATTGTTCAGGCGCATGAATCTGGACCTTGGGACAACACCTGCAGCAGCAAAACCGACTGATGAACGATTGAAAGCCCTGCGTGAAGGGGCCGACGACCCGGCCTTGGCTGCCTTATACTTTCAGTTCGGCAGATACCTTCTGATTTCCTGCTCGCGGCCGGGATGCATGCCGAGCAACCTGCAGGGTTTGTGGAATGAGCACCTCGCAGCACCGTGGAACGCGGACTACCATATCAACATCAATATTCAAATGAACTATTGGCCAGCCGAAGTGACGAATCTGTCGGAATGTCACGAGCCGTTTTTCAGGCTCACCGAAGCGCTGTTGCCTTTCGGACGAAAGACCGCACGAGATGTGTACAACTGCCGCGGTTTCGTCGCCCACCATACAACCGACGTATGGCTCCACACAAGCCCATTCGGGAGCGTCGGGTATGGGATGTGGCCTATGGGAGCGGCCTGGTGCACGCAGCATTTTATGGAGCATTACCGCTTTACCGGCGATAAGAAGTTTCTCAAAAACAGGGCTTATCCTGTACTGAAGGAAGCTTCTCTGTTCTTTCTTGACTGGCTTGTGGAACATCCCAAAACCGGTAAGCTGGTCTCGGGACCGTCAAACTCTCCGGAAAACACATTCCTCGCTCCCGACGGAAAGAGGGTAAATCTGTCGATGGGCCCGTCGATGGACCAGGAGATAATCTGGGACACTTTTACCAACCTCATCGAAGCGGCCGAGATTCTGGGCATCAAGGATGATTTCGTCAGAGAGGTCATCGCCGCACGTTCAAAACTTGCGCTGCCGAAGATCGGCTCAGACGGCCGATTGATGGAGTGGAGCGAAGAGTTTGAAGAACCCGAGCCCGGTCATCGGCACATGTCGCATTTGTTTGCCCTGCATCCGGGCAGGCAATACACGTTTCAAAATGCACCGGAGATGGTCACGGCGGCGCGCAAGAGCATCGAATATCGCATGGCACACGGCGGCGGCCATACAGGCTGGAGCAGGGCGTGGATTATCAACTTCTGGGCAAGATTCCTTGAGGGCGATAAAGCCGAGGAGAACGTCACGGCCCTTCTGGCAAAGTCCACTCATCCCAATCTGTTCGATAACCATCCACCATTCCAGATAGACGGCAATTATGGTGGTTGTGCCGGAATAGCTGAGATGCTTCTGCAAAGTCATGCAGGAGAGGTTCATCTGCTGCCTGCTCTTCCGAAGGCGTGGGACGATGGGTCGGTAAAAGGATTATGCGCACGCGGCGGATTCAAGGTGAACATTGCCTGGAAAGACGGAAAAATGATTAAAGCGGACATCCACGCCAAGCGCGGGGGGATTTGCAAAGTCCGCTATGGGGACAAGGTAGTTAAAATTAAAACCAGGGCCGGCAAAAGCTACAGCTTGAACGGTCATCTCGAACGGCTATGAGTAATTAAAGGCGTTGACAGGAAATTCTATAGGCCTGCTTTTGGCGGTCGACGTAGAAATCGACAGGCAGAAATTTCTTTATTACTTCCATGTTTGTTTGAAGGTGGCTGGAAAACTCATTGGTCGTAAAAGAGCCGGCTTTCGCGATTGCCATATAGATTAAAAGCTGGTCAGCTAAGAAACGGTCGATAGCAGCTTCACTTGTTAGAAAAGCCTCAGTCAAACTAACAACTTCACTAATGACCTCTTCTGAGGGCTTGCCGCGCATTCCAAATGCGGTAAATACTGTTGTGCGTTCGCTGCCACAAAGTCGAACCATCACACAATTTCCGGGGCCATCGGAATCTTCCACTTCGATTTGTTCTACATTCCGAATGCTCAGTCCACTCTGGAGTAATAATTTCCGCTGACGCTTAGCGACATGTTCTGGGAGTTTAGCTGTGTAGATGCGGGCGTGAATTTGTGGTTCTTTGCTTTTCTGGCAAAGGTCGATTATCTGGCCCGTGTTTTTCTGCCAGGGCTGGATATTAAAAGTTATTTTGCCGCCGCCGGCGGGGAAGAAACCATGTTTTATCAGTTTGCAACTGCCTTGGAAGCCGGCGGTTTCGATAGCGGGCAAAAAAGTTTCGTTAAGAAAATCAAAGGGAGGAGCCAAGGGATTATGAGTTCCGCCGGTAACGGTAACGGTGGAAGGTTTGTCGGCCAAAAACAAGGCAGGCAAGAGGGTTTGAATTACCAAAGACGCAGAGCCGGCCGAACCTATGTCAAAGTGAAAATCGCCGCTCTGCACAGGCCCGGGTTGAAAGTCCAGTACCGTTGAGCCTTTGGCGGCTCCCTGCGATTGGCCGTTGCAGATTTGACAGGCGGCTCGAACGCAACTTAAATGCTGCTTGGCCAGGCCTGGATTGCGGCGAGCTGCACGGATATTTTCAATATGCAAACTCTTGCCGGTTATACAGGATAGGGTCAGAGACGTTCGCAGTATCTGCCCTCCTCCTTCTCCTGCGCTGCCATCAACGAAAATAGTTTCCATCGTACTACCCCAGGGGTCCGTGAATTCTTTTGTCATGTTTGCAGTGCCGCAGCAATATCTATTGAGACATCTCCAATAACGAGACAACGAATTTGCTCGATATCGAGTTGAGGGGCCTTGACTACGACGACGTTGTCGCTCTGCTGCCAATCGATTATTACACCTATCGCCACATCCGTACCCTTTCCATCCCTCAGAGCGAGAAGCCGACGAACAAGGTTCTCACGGCTTAAATTCCGGCCTGACTGGACTGCAACTTTCGTCAAGCTGATATTATAAAGGCAAGAGTCTCGAAAGTACTTGGCAAATTGGCTTTGGCGATATCTTCGCCTGTCCTGTGGTGATTTGAGTGGTATCTCCGGCGGAGAGCTAACTCGCTCAAGCCGCGTTTCAAAAGACTGTAAGCCAGTAAGAATGTCACTCAGCTCATCGTCGCGCTGCACCGCCAAAATCGACTCCGGCTTTAATATTCGCTGCACTGTCCACCATAAGACAGCCGCTGCCGGCCCGTGGATAAAACCCGGAGTATCGATTATGGTCAGCTCGGCGGCTTCGGATGCTTGCTGAACACATTGTGCGATGGCTGCAGTTAGCTGCAGCAGGTGACCGACCGGCGTTACATCGCCAACAAAGCTGATGCCGCCGGGAGTAAGCTGCGAGAAATCCGTCCGGCGGCTATCAGCAAGAGCCCAACCCACCGTTGTAGGCGGGCCAATATGGGATTGGCCAATATCCGCATCGACAATTCCAACCGGCTGACTTGAAGCTGCGTGCTTTGCCAGAGCCGCTGCGAGAGTAGTTTTGCCGGTATCCGCTGCACCGAGAATCAGACATATACCTGTTTTTACTGAGCCCCGGCTTAAAAGCTGCTGCGCGATTTTGTCGGCCCAATCCGGTGACATTGGAGGCGGCATCCTAAAAGATTTAGCCACGAATTTCCACGAATTGACAGAGATTAAAAATTCGTGTTAATTTGTGGTTAATATTCTTTTTCTCGACAATAGCCTACTGCGACCATATAGAGAGGCTCGAGGTAGTCCGGCAGTGACAAAACTTTGCTGACGCCGGCGTCATCAAAAGCACCAACTGCGACAGAACCAAGCCCCAGAGCTTCAGCTTGAAGGTGGACATTCTGCGCAGCGTGCCCGGCCTCCATATATACGTAACGAACACCCCGTTGGCCATAGCGTCCGGTTGTTCTGCTGAACTGAGCTGCAAAGACCAGCGTCAGCGGTGCGGCTTGAATAAATTCCTGTCCCCAGGCAGCGGAGGCAAGAGCAGCACGAAGGTCCTGACCGGTGAGCTTCTCGAGCGAATGTTTGGCAGGTAAATAGCGAGATATGCCCTCGTCGGTAACCACAAAGAGCTCGAGAGGATAGGTTGCTCCGGCTGAAGGTGCTGTGCGATACCTACTGCCGGCGTCTTGACCCTGGGCCGCCCAGGCTAACTGGCCGATTTGCTCAAGTGTAAGAGACTTCGGCAAAAAATGCCGCCGCGAGCGTCGAACGGCCATAGCTTGCTCCAGCGACATCGAGCCGGATTGATTCGGCTCGGCAAGTTTTATTAACTCAGCCATTTTCCAACTCACTACTTTTTCAAAAAACACAAAGACTGCAAAATTTCATCTATTGTCTTATCGCGATTTTGACGTGTCAAATTAAATAGCTTTGTATTGGGGTAATTTTTTACTCCCGAGATAAGACCGGTGCCTTTAAGTGCCACAGTGGCTAAGATTGACTTATTGGATTTGAAGAGTTTACGTATCGCGTCAACAAACTTTGTAGATAAGCATTCCATTTTGCCGATTTCGTCAAGAACAAACAATTCAGCATCGGTTCTTTCGGCGTCCAAAATCGGCACCACCGATTTCTCAAAGCCCGCAACGTCCACACCATATTTGCCCACTCTGAAAGGCCCCTTGATGCCGATATGAGCAAGTGTGCCGGTGACACCATCAAACCGCTGCCAGCTAAAACCTTTTCGAATACTACCCTGGCGAATCTCCTGTGTGTAAAAACCTGCGACCTTTTCGCGGTTAAGACTTGTAACTATTTGCATTACAGCGGTTGTTTTGCCACAACGCGGCGGGCCTGTTAACAGGATTTTGGCGGACTCAGACAACACGGCTATCCCAATTAGTTCAGACACTATCCAGTCAACACTATATACGGTACCTTCTGTGTCCGCAAGATTAGTCAGTTTGTTTTCTTTTACTGAGGATGGCAAATGCCAGAATTGACAAAAGCAGCACGGCTGATATGTATTTAATAGACGGCGGCAGCATCCAACCAGGCCGGGCAGCTATTTCAAAGTCAACGCCGGCAGCGATATAATCGAGCAGAATACCGCCTAAGATGGCACATCCCGCCACAGTGGCCAAGTAGGTAATTGCTGTTACTCTGCCTAAAACTTTCCAGATAGTTACAAATGACGCGGCGTTTGTGGCCGGACCGGTCATAAGAAAGACCAATGCTGCTCCCGGCGTTAATCCTTTCAATATCAACGCCGCCGCTACCGGCACCGAAGCCGTTGCGCACACATAAACCGGTATGCCCAGAAACATCATCACCACCATTGCGAAAATGCCGGTGCCCAGTTTCTCGGCGAAGTAACCATCCGGCACCAGGGCAGAGATTACAGCGGCGATAACCAGTCCGACAAGCATTGCCTTGCCAATGTCACGCGGCAGTGTAACAAAGCCATATTTTAAGCCCTTCGCAACTCTGCTCGTTTTCTTTTCACTACTGCTGGATTCATCCGAAGATTTTTGCGGTGTCCCGTTTTCATCTTCTCTGTTCCGGCCAAACGCATCGACCAGGCCGCCTCCGACAAGGCCGGTTACGAGGGCTGCTAATGGTCTGAAGATGGCAAAGAGAGGGCCGAGAAGACTTAAAGTCACAAAAACACTGTCCATACCCGTTTGGGGCGTGGACAGTAAAAATGATATTGTGGAACCTTTGCTTGCTCCATGTTTGCGCAGCGACATTGATACCGGAATCACGCCGCACGAGCACAAAGGCAGCGGAATCCCGAAAAGCGATGCCTTTAACAAGGGCCATATCCCCCTGCCGCCCAGATGTTTTTCTACAAGGCGCTGTGATACAAGCACCGAAAGGATGCCTGCCACGAAAAAGCCGAACAATAAATAGGGTGACATCTCGGCTATGGTCCACCAAAAATCTATGATTATCGACTTAACAAAATCATACATTACGTACCACCGTTTTTCAATAAGCCGCTAACTTTCTATCGTTTCAGTCTTACTGACATTGCCATGCAAATCGATTGTCACATCTTCAAAGGGCATTTTCACTTCACTGCGGACAATTGCTTCGCGTGCGATATGTGTCAGACCAAAACAGCAGGGCACTTCCATATGAATCACCGTCAAACTGTTGAGCTTATTGGCTTTCAATATTGCCACCAGCTTTTCAATATAAAACTCTGCATTATCCAGTTTCGGACAGCCAACAACGATACGATGCTCTTTCAAAAACTTGCTGTGAAAATTGCCCATTGCAAACGGCACACAGTCCGCCACCAGCAGCAAATCAGCACCGGCAAAATACGGGGCATGCGGTGAGACCAGCTTCAACTGAACCGGCCAATGAGTCAGTTGCGAATGAACCACAGCAGTACCAGAGTTACCTGATTTGCCTTTTTCTCTTAGTTGCTTATCCATCGTTCCAGGGCATACAAAGTCGGTTTGCGTCTGGGCGTTTCGCTCTTTAGATAAGTGCGCCCTGGTTGCCTCTTCATCGAACTGGTCAGCTTCTCGCTTTTCAATGGTTATCGCGTCCTGGGGGCAGTGGCCGATACAGGCGCCCAGGCCATCACAGTAAACTTCACTGACCAGCTTTGCCTTACCGTCAATTATCTTTATAGCACCTTCGGCACAGGCATTTACACACTGACCGCACCCATCACATTTTTCTTCGTCTATTTTAACTATGTTTCGCATAACCATCTCGAAACACCTCATTTTGAGCTCTTTGGTTCATCAGCCTGACCATCGGATTTCTTCATAATACCGAGGCATTGCTCTGCATATTTGCACCACTCGGCACAGCCGAGATTTATTTTCGGATTAAGTACGAGCCGTCCGCACTTTCGGCACTTAAGTTTCGGCTCATCCTTGAAAAACTCTATGGTGTCGCCGCAGCCGGGACATTGCACTTCAAAAATGTCTTCCGGCTTCCAGAATCTTTGGTCTTGTCCTGGACATCTGACCATAAGCTATCCTCATATATTTGAAGCAAATCACTCTTACTTATGCGCGAATCATCGTAAGCAGCATCTTGAATTTTTCTTCTGCGGCAACCGCGTGCGGCACATTGCCGGGCATTATAATAATCTGGCCAGCCGAAACATTTACGTCTTTGCCTCCTATGGTCAACCGCGCCACCCCGTCAATAATCTGAACAACCGCGTCATAAGGTGCTTGATGCTCACTTAACCGCTGGCCCTTATCAAACGCAAACAAAGTAATCGTGCCAACCGATTTATCCAGTATCGTTTTGCTGACAATCGAACTGTCTGCGTATTCGACCATGTCCGCCAATCTTTGTCCTTTACCCAGGCACGCCTGCAGTACAGTTGCCTTTTTCTTCTCGTCGCTCATTTTTTTCTCCTCTTAAGACTCTCTGCTTTCCTTTTTCTTTTTGTGCCTTTGCCCTGCAGCAGTTCATCCAGCGTAATACCACTTAGATATTCGTATATACATTCCTGCAGCCCAACAAGCCTTGCTCTTACTTTACAGCCCATCTGCTTTGGACAGGCGTCCACGCCCAGCAAGCATCGGTTCAAGCTTATCGGTCCTTGAATCGCTTCTACTACTTCCAATAAAGTTATCATGGATGGCTCTCTGGTCAACCGAAATCCACCTTTAGGCCCCATACAGCTTTTCACAAACTTGGCATTTTGGAGCTTCTGCATTAACTTGCAGGCTAATTGATACGAAATATCTTCTTCAACCGCTATTGTCCTGGTCGAAACGGGCTCATTTCCGTAATGCGCGGCGAGATTCACTATCGCCCGCAACGCATAATCAGTATTTCGCCTCAAAACATCCATCTTCGACCTTCAAAAAAAAACCGTAAATGGGCCTTTCAGTCTCTGTATCTGCTGTATAAGACTATTATAATCCTACTTATCTACATTGTCAAAATTAAAAAAAGATTTTTTAAAAAATTTTCGGCACCGGGTAAAAAGGGTAAAATCCATCCACCCTGCGGATGTCTTTCGTCAGCCAGCAATGGTAACAGCACCTGTGGCAGAGATGCGAATTTGCTTTCCAAGGTCTTTGGCGGACACAAAACGGTATTCGTGTTTTTCTCTTACTATCACACTATTATTATCTACAGTTATTTTAATATCTTGTTCGGGGTCTCTTTGACGGATTACGTTGGCCAGCAAAAAGGCCTTCTCAAGTCCGTCTCCGGTTTTGTAATTTGCCACTTCATCCGGCTGGGCAAGGTGCTTGCCATCGTAAATTGAAATATTATTCATTTGTTCAAGCCAGGTATGTACCTCTTCGGCCGACATTGAATCTACTATTTGGATTGAGACCGGGTTGCGTTCTATCGCCGCCTTTATAAACGGGGCCCAATCACAGGTTTCCATATCACGATATGCATAAAAGGCGAGGTCGGCTGTGGAATTGCTTCCCCGCAGTTGTTGCAGATAGTCGATTATCTGTTCTCTGCTCTGGTCCACGTGGATTTGAATCGGATTAGCAGGTATAAAATTTTTGTCCAAAGCCGGCAGCTTTGCTTCTGTGTGCACAAAGTCAGCCAACTCGTCTACAAACCGCTGCGCATCAGAGATAACCGGCTCAATATATTTTCTTAAGGCCGTTCTGCCTTGCGAATTCCTCACGTCGACCTTTTGCTTTTTTATAAACTCTTCAAGCTCATCGCAGCGAATTCTGCCTGGCAGTTGATACGGGACAAAATCCTCATCCGAAACCTCGGCAAGTAATTTTTCATGTGTTCTGTCGGCTATTCTGTAATTACTGCTGTGCTCATAATGAAACAGGACTTCAGCCTCTAAGAATTGTGCCTGTCCACGGCACTCGCGACAGACCTGAAAGAATTTTTGATAGTCTCGATTGGAACGCAAGAAACTTGCAAAGACCGATAGCGTCAATTCTGTTGACAGATATGAACCAAGCTGCCTGGTAAAGTGCTGGTAAGCTTTTCTATCTATCGTTGCATCGTCATACATACAATGCACATAGCCGGACGAGTGCGCTATGATTGTAACGTTTTCATTTCGCAGCGCCCGCTGGGCTTTGTTGGAGATAGCGGTGCCATTAAACCACATCGTTTTCGTAACGAGCCTTCTATTGTTGGTCAGAACCCCATCCTGTATATCGATGAAATTTTGCGAGTGAAGGGGGGTAAGTATCATATAGATATCTTCCAGAGGGACTCCGCATACGATAAACGCAGCCGCTACATATAAAGCTGCTAATGAAATGCACTCTCCCGCCCGCTTTGTGTAACCAGTTTTGTGCCGAAAAGCATCCATCGCCTCGACGGTTTCCGTCTTCCAGTATGGAATGATGTCACTATCATATTTATCCAGCCCAAAGTGCCTGCGGATATCCACATCGAAGTAATACTTGTCTCCGTGATAGCCGAACAGCGCGTTGCTTTTGGCGATATCATCGGACGAAATAAACTTCTCAAAGCGCTTTAGCTCTTTGGCCTTGCTGGTAAGGCCCCACGTTTCGAGGTCAAGATTAAACTCATACTCATCCATTACGAATTGTTTGAGCCGCATCAATTTTTTGTAGCTGCTTTTGCCCTCCAGTTTTTTGAAACATTCCATCTGGCGCCACTGCCAGATAATCGGGCTCATAATATCAGCCAGAACAAGGCTGTACATCAGTTCCGGAAACACAAAGATTTCCATATCCGAAAGCGTTATCGCCGAGGTGTATTTTTCCAGTTGCTCTGAATTCATTTTCTGTTGGCCCCAATTACTGTTTGACATAAACTAAGAAATGTATTTTAGACCTCGGCATACAAATTGCAAAGCCAAAATTTCCCCCGTGGATGTTGGAGTTGCGCTGTTTATGTCAGCGCTCGAACCAGCTTTGAGTTCGCAGACATATCTTAACAAGCATAAGCATTACAGGCACCTCAATCAACACTCCTACAACAGTTGCCAGCGCAGCGCCGGAAGACAGACCAAAGAGCATTGTCGAGGTGGCAATAGCGACCTCGAAATGATTGGATGCTCCTATCATTGCCGATGGTGCGGCATCCGCATACCTCAATCTAAGAACCTTGCTGAGAGCATAGCCGAGCCAGAAAATCACATTAGTCTGAATGAAAAGCGGAATCGCAATCCATAGAATTGTCAGGGGATTTGAAAGAATCATATCGCCTTTGAAGGAAAAAAGCAACACGAGGGTCACAAGAAGAGCAATAATCGTAATTGGCGTGAGGAAATGCAGGAACTTCTGGTCGAACCACTCCCTGCCCTTGGCGGAGATGATCCACTTGCGGGACAGGTAACCAGCTAATAGCGGCAAAGCGACATATATGGCAATCGATAATAACAGCGCCTGCCAGGGGACAGGGAGTCTTCCCACACCAAGTAAAAAACCGCCCAGCGGCCCATAAAGGGCCAGCATAGTCAAAGAATTGATTGCGACCATTACCAGCGTGTGGCCATCGTTGCCTTTAGCAAGATAGCCCCAGACCAGAACCATCGCGGTACAGGGCGCAATTCCAAGAAGAATACAGCCCCAGAGGTAGCTGCGCCAAAGCGGCACTTCGAGCATCCTGACACCTTCAACAAGTACAACCTTTCCGGCACCGTGTGTTGCTCCCACATCGAGGTTCAGACCAAAGGGAATCTTGACATAATCAATGGCATCCGGCCCTATGAAACCGTAAAATAATGTGCCCAGAAAAAATACGGCGATGGCATACATTGTAAAAGGTTTAATCGCCCAGTTGACAAAGAGGGTCAAGCCGACCGGCTTTATGCTTTTACCCGCTTTTAGAACCTCGGCGAAGTCAATCTTCACCATAATCGGATACATCATAAAAAACAGACAAACTGCAATAGGTATCGAAACAACAGGGGCGTTGCCAACATAGATCGCTATACCATCGAGGAATTTCGCAAACTGGGGAGCAGCTTTGCCTAAAATAATGCCTCCGGCAATGCAAAGGAGCACCCAGATCGTGAGGTATTTCTCAAAAACATTTAAACCCTTGGCCTGTTCCGTGACATTCCTTGTCTCCACTAATCTTACTCCTTAATAATAATTTTTCGACTCATCTAATTATCTCTGAAACAAGCCCGTCCATCTGGTCAGCAGCGCCTTTTCTTACCATTTTGCCGACCTCTATTGCCTGTTGGATTTCTTTTTCATCAATTGCCATTTCGCGAGCTTTGTTCACATGATACTTTACACACGGGTGACAATTAGCGGAAACAGATGCACCAATGGCAATCAATTCTTTTATTTTTGGGTCAATCATTATCAATCCTTTTTGCGAAAACTTTATTTTCTTTTCAAAGCAGTAATGTCCATGCTTACCACATAGTCACTGAGTTTTTTGCCTTTGGGAAGAGTTTCACTGATAGCTTTGTAAAGCTGGTCATTGCATCCATCCATGATGTCCATATTATATGATTTGCGTATAAGTTTAATATTGACAAGCCCAGCCGATTTAATCATTGCTTCTGTCTCATTTACCAGTGCAGCGCCCGATATACAGCCGACCAAAGCAGCAGCCGATTGCTTTACTTTTTCCGGTAGCGGCTCCAGCAGCGCCATATCAGAGACGCAAACCCGTCCGCCTGGCTTTAGAACTCTTGCAATCTCTCGCCAGACCTGGGATTTATCGGGAGAAAGATTTATAACGCAGTTGGAAATAACCACATCCATAGTTTCATCTTCGATAGGCAGATGCTCGATTTCACCCAGACGAAACTCAACGTTTGAAAGGCCTGTTTTTTCAGTAAACCTTTTGATGCTGTTTCGGGCCTTGGTTATCATCTCAGGTGTCATATCAGTGCCAATTACAAATCCATCCTTACCGACCTTTTGGGCAGCAATAAAAACGTCAAAGCCGCCGCCACTTCCAAGGTCTAAAACAAACTCACCCTGTTTTAATCCAGCTAAAGCGGTTGGATTTCCGCAGGACAGGCCCATATTAGCACCGTCAGGCAGTATAGATAAATCCTCCTGCGAATATCCAATGCCCCTTGCCAGGTCGGTGGGGGAGTAGGAACCACAGCACGAAGATGAAGCCTCGCAGCAGGAACCATCTGTTTTTGCAATTTCTGAGTATTCTTTTCTGACAGATTCTCGAATATTCTCACCTTCTTCAATATCAACTTGTTTTGCCATTAACATTCCCTTTTATAAAAAGAATAATGATTTATTCTATGCGCCTTCTTTGCCTGTGAGATTATCAGGCATTTTTTCTACAAAGGCCTTTATTTGGTCACGAACCCTTCGAAATACTGCCATAATCTCTTTTTCGCTGCCGGTCGCGAAATAAGGGTCGTCAAATGATTTGTGGACGTGTTTTGTTCGGCCGCCAAACATCGGACACTGCTGCCTGGCATTATCACAAACCGTAACGACATAATCAAAGTTGATACCCACAAGCTCATCGACGCCCCTGGATGTCTGAGCCGAAATGTCAACGCCTGCTTCGGCCATCACTTTTATTGTCCTGGAGTTAACTCCAATTGGTCGGATTCCCGCAGAGTACGCCTCAATAACATCAGACTTCAAGTGTCCGGCCCAGCCTTCTGCAATCTGGCTCCGGCACGAATTACCCGTACAAAGAAACAGCACCTTTATCCTGTCTTTAGATTCAGACATAACTGCTCTTTATCCTTTTAAGTTGACCTCGTTATTACAGACCTTTTTTATAACAAGAACTACTGTTTTCTCGATCAACTTTGGAATGTTGCCAGGAAATAAAAGCCGGCGAGAATAAGCAGAACTCCAGCTATGATTCTTATGGCAGTATCGGCTTTCTTTGCCTTAATTGCCGATTTACCAAAGGAGACTCCCAAGATTATTGCAGCCAGGGGCAAGCTGAAGCCGATCGCGTAGGCGATAAGTATGGCTATCGTCCAGAAGGTGTAGCCCTGCAGGATGGCTACTCCCAACACGATTAAAATTCCCGGATTGCAGGGCAAGGAGCACACGCCGACGCCCCCTCCCACAACGAGACCGAACAACGCCGCACCAAAGAAACCTTTCGGCTGGGACTTGTCCTGGGACGGTCTTATCTGGGGCAGCTTAAATGGTAATAATTTAAGTGCAGCAAGACCAACGAAGATCGCGATAAGTCCGGCAAAAAGCTTCCAGTATTTACCTAACGTAGTTTGAGCGACCTCGCCTATAAAGCCAGCCACACCTCCAAGAATGACAGTCGCGATAATTGTACCAAGCATGAAAAAAAGTGCGGCAAGCAGACTTGCCCGACGGTTATCATCCTTTCGCGTGCCCGAATACCCGGCTATGGCCCCCAATATCGGGAGAGTGCAGCAGGCACATGCTATTGAGCTAAACAGCCCGAGGAGAAATACGAAAGGCAGTGCCGCAGGACCGATTCCGGTTTGCTCAAGTACGGTCTTAACCCATTCTATTATCGACTGGAGCCATTCCACCGTTTTCTACACCCTGTAACTATTTAGGACGTAAAGGACCACAAGCTGAAGAATCAGCACCTGGCGGACAACAACCTGAGGTTGGTCTTGAGGCCGTCACAAATGCCTGAATGAGCTTCGTCTTGGTGATCTGGCCGGTAACACCGCTCATCCCGCGACCTTTTACCATAGCAAGCACGCAGGGAACGGGAAACTGCCTTACTAACTGCGTATAATTAGGTGCGTCTTTTTTAAGTGTGAAAGCCGAGATGCGAGTTCCACTGGACTGGATTTTCCTGGCGGCTGCTTCGATCTCGCTGGTAACAGGCTGCATGTCCTGTCGGTCCTCGGCCGCAAGAAGGATAAAGACTGCGTCAGTGTCTGTCGCCACCTTGTTGAGAGAAGCAAGGGAATCGAGGGGCTTACCCCACAGCCTTGGCTCAGGATCACCGGATACCGGCACCTTTGTTGTGGGTGTCACTGTGGAAGGACTGTCTGTGCCGACTTTGGACTTGTCGAGGGTCTCCACCTTTACCGCAGCGTTTGATGGCGAAAGAGTATCCGACTTAACCTCGGGCTGGATTGTGGCAAACAACTGTTGCGTCTGGTCAGTCGTCGAATCTGACTTGTTAATAATTGAACGTGCCAAAACTACGCCTGCTGCAACCACAATAATAAGAAATACCAGCATCTTCCAACTTTTCCCACCGCTGCTGGAATCGGGTGAACAACAATCTCCGCTGCCGGATGCTGTTGAACAACACGCCTGCGCGTCGTTCGGATTTTCCTGCCCGGCTTCATCAGTATTATCATTCTCAGCCATTCTATTTTCCTTTCGAAAGTTTTCCGTTTATTTCCCACAGAGAGTGGTTGATTTATTATTATTCTTTAGTTTCGGCTTTTTGTAGCAATCACACAGCTCATCTTTGTCTATTTTACAAACACGCTTAACCTGCCTGGCATCTATAAGTATCTGTTTGTCCTTAGCAAGGCTATTTTGGACCCATCGAATAGCTTGCAGGACACCATCAGATGCATCGCCATCAGCCAGCCGATAATACATCCATCTGCCATCTTTACGGCTTTCAACCAATCTTGCCTGACGCAGAATGGACATATGCTTAGAAACAGTGGACGGAGCAAGTCTCAGCATTTCAATGAGCTGGCATACGCAAAGCTCGCCTTTGCATAACATCATCAGTGCCCGAACCCTGTTTTCGTCAGACAAAGCCTTGGTAATATTTATAAAATCATACATTTAGACATCCCTTATACTTCGTCATATAACGAATTATACCAAACGCTTTTCTTCTTTGCAATAGATTTTTTATAGAAAAATCACCCGGGATGATTAATTTTTGGCCTTACAGCCTTTATCGATGAAAACAAACTGCGAATAACTCACAAAACTCACAGTCGCTACGGTGTTGCCCCGTACAGTCCTCCAGGATGCCGATTCTGGTCAACGCAAAATCGTACTTTACAGGGTCGGTTGGTTCAATTTCTGTAAAACTTTCTGTTATTTTTAATGCTGTTGATAAAGACACTGTTTTTTGGGGGTAAAGTCCTAAAATCCTGCACAATCTGGCCATATGCACGTCGACCGGCACAATGAGCCTGGCTTTATCGATCGATTTCCATAACCCCACATCGACATCATCATTACGTACCATCCATCGCAAAAATAGATTGAGCCGTTTGCAGGCGCTGCCGCCTGTGGGACTTGCTAATAAGTACTTCAACCCACGACTGATTCGACCATTATGAACGCTGGCATACATCGCTCGCAGCGAATCACAAAATTTCGACAACGCCAAAATAATATTCTCATCGTCCTCGCTGTAGCCCAACAAAAAGTGCTTCTCTATACTGCCGCTTTCCTCAAAAACTTCTCTTAATAACTGCAGCAAATCCGAGATGGCCTGACCTGTTGTGAAACGATGTTTGAAACCAGTCAGGCTCCGGCGCTGCGCTTTGCCGAAATCTCTCACAAACGCATACGGACTTTCTCCCATACGTCCGAACAGATTGGTCAGGCTTTTTTCTATCTGCTGTACTCTGCCGTACGCAAGCTCAGCCGCCAGAAAGCCGGCAATCTCCATATCTGCGCGATTGGAATATCGATATACAAATTGCAGCGGGTCGCTGCCGATAAATCTACGGCGATTATAGCGGGCATAAAGTCTTTCCAGGCAGTCTCTAATCTGGGCAGTTCGTTTACTCACCGAGCACCGCTGATTTGAAGTTATCGAAACCCATCTTTTCTATCATCGCACCTAACCTCCGATGCGGCTTGCCGTTGGCTTTATAGTATTCGATAATCTTGTCAACTAATGCGATAGTCTCTTCGGTGCTCAATTCTTTTGCCAATTCCTGGGCCAGCCTCGGCCGCCCGCCACCATTGCCTCCGACAAGCACTTTCCAGCCCTTCGGCAAGCCCACAAGCCCAATATCCTTTATGCAGGTTTCGGCACATTGGTTTGCACACCCGCTTACACCGAGTTTAAACTTGGCGGGTAATTGGAGCCCATGGTATTTTTCATCCAGCTTAAGGCCCAAACTGAGACTATCTTGAATACCCCGTTTGCAGAACGTTGTCCCCGGACAGGCCTTAACACTTCTTACACAAAGTCCAACTGCGGCACCGGCTTTCATCCCGAGGTCGGACCAGACATTATCGACATCTTCTTCCTTCAAGCCTACTATTGCTATTCTTGCGGCACTTGTTATTTTAAGTGCCGCTGCGCCGTACTTCTCAGCTACATCAGCGAGTTTACGCAGGGTCTGCGGCTTAACGACCCCGCACGGAATATGGGGCGCCACCGCATAGCTTTGTTTGTCCCGCTGCAATATCACTCCCTTGTCACCGTCTTGCAACATTTTTATCTCCTTTCAAACTTTTATTAATTTATGAATTCTTCCACGTCAGGATAAATATCACGCTCGTAATTTTGATTACGAAACAGGTTTATCTCATCGACTGTGACTGGACAGGTAGCACCCTCTTTTGTCGCAACCAGGGCGCCAAGCACGTTGCCAAACCGGGCGGCCTGGTCGATTGATGTTCCGCGGAGAATTTCGTGGACAAATCCAGCGGAGAAAGCGTCTCCGGAACCGATAGAATCGACGAGTTTGACTCTATAGCCCGGCACATATACTTTTTCGCCCGCGGCGGACATCGCAAAAGCACCCTTTTCGCCAAACGTTACCACGCAATGTTCGAGAGACCACTTGTCTAACATTTCTTCACAAAATCCCGGAATATTTTGATGTGAAACACCTAACATCCGGCCAAGCTGGTGAGCCTCATCTTCATTCAGTTTGATGACGTCTGCTTTTTGTAAGGAAAAACTGACTGTTTCCAAATTATAGCAATCTTTTCGCAGGTTTATATCCAAAAGCTTCAGGTTTGGAGTTGATCTTTCCAAAAGCTTTTCGATGGTCTTACGTGATTTTTCAGACCTTTGGGATAGGGTTCCGAAACACAAACAATCGGCAGTCGAGACAGCTTCAAGAAGCGTATCAGTTAGCTCAATTTGATCATACGCAACCTGCGGCATGATGACGAAGTCCGGGTTGTCATCTTCATCAAAGCTAACCTGGACCGTGCCGGTTGGCAGGTGTTCATCCCATTGAATATAAGTTGTGTCCAGGCCCAGTTGGACAATCTGGTCAAAAGCTCTTCGGCCGAGCTCGTCCCGGCCAAGACGACTTACCATAAGGCCCGTATCACCAAGTGAATTTACTCGATAAGCAAAATTAAAGGGAGCACCTCCAAGAACGGTGCATGAAGGCAATATGTCCCATAGTACCTCACCAAATGCAAGTATTATTTTTTTCATATACAACGCATTCGTTCGGTTTAAGGTCCAGTCACTGTGGCTATCAGCTCCTCGATGTTCTTACGCTCTATTTCTTCCATGCGCTTGCGTTTCTTCACAAAGTGGTCGTACTTGTCCGCCTCTTCTTGCGTCCATGTGTTGGCCTCTATATAGTCCCCACAGTATGGCACGAGCAGGTCGATCCAGCAGGCAATCTTGTCCATCTCTTCCTGCGAGAGTTCCACATCCTCATGTCCTTGTTCAAGCATGGTTATGAGTTTACTCCTGGCGGCACCCTTGTAGTAGGGCGGCAGCATTGTGGGAACCGACATATTATTAATCCAGTTCACAAGCTCACCATCCTGGTTGCCTTTATAATAAAGGGCCCGACCCGACCTTTCTACCGGACTCGCCTGGGTCAAGGCCAGATAAGACTCGCTCCACTTCCGCTTGGAATTCTTTTCTACAATTTGATTTCCAGAGAGACCAAAGGGCTCTGTTTCTCTGCCGGTGTGGCATTTGACACAGTGCCGATCAAGAATCGGCTGAATCTCTGTATTGAAACTGAAGCCCCGCGGCAAGCCGTAAAACGGTTTGAGTGGTTGAGGACCAGCTTTCATCGCCTGAGTTGTTCGTCTGACAATACGGGGCGTCTCATTTTTATTCTCGTGACAGCCTACGCATGAGAATATTTCCCCCGGCTGCAAGGTGGACCAACTCCGCATTGTCTGAACTGTGTGGCCTTTTCCATTCACTGCTTGAAAATAGACCGGAGTGCGGGCCGGCACGGTGAACATGGCCGAGCCATCTGCATAAACGGTAGCATCACCCAATACTATTTTCACCTCCCAACTGGTGTTACCCACGCCAACCGGTGTACTGGATAGTGAACCACCGCCAGGCCCACTATTGCGGGTCTCGCCGATACCAGCCGCCCGATACTCTAAAGCAACAACACGAAGTTTCTTAATAGTGCCTCGCGGAATCCCTTGCAAACCCGGTCCGATGTACACATCCTGCACATAATATGTCCCTGTTTTCTTGCGGTAGTCCACGAGACTCGGCCGAACGTGTGGCCTCCTGCGTGCGACAACCGGTATGGGCTGATTACAGGCAATATTCGGGTCTGCAACAAGCAGTTCCCGCCGACCGTCAATCGTCATAAAGTAAATAGCGTAGGGACGAACATAGCGCCTATTGCTGCTGCCTTGCGGATCATAGACAACAAGGAACTCCGTCTCGCTCAATGGATAGGGGTACTGAAACTGGTCACCATCCTGGCCGTAAGCATCAACGCGAACAGCCTCGGTTTCACGAACCGGAGCGATTAACTGCACGCCCAAAGCCTCCTGTCGCCCCTTACGATTATCGATGATTGCAAGCTTGCCCCGCTGATGGGTATGATGTCCGGAGAGAACTGCAACGACTTTTTGCGTACCTGGGATACCGCGGGCGTGCAGGATTGTCGTGGGAAACCACGAGTTGTTGCCATAGAACTCGGTCTGCCCCGTGCCATCGGGGTTCATCTGAAAAAGTCCCTGCGTATAAATCTGGCCTCGGTCGTTATATTCCCACCGTGTGTAAATCACCCGTCCGTCTTCGGTAACGGTCGGGAAGTTTGTATGAACCTGGTCGAAGGTTAGCCGCCTCAGATATCTGCCATCCCTGTCACAAGCATAAATATTGCTAACCTCTGTCCACCAGCAATCGACCGTCTGCACGCAGCGGGTAGAATTGAAGATAATGTCCCCATTCGGCAAATAAGCACCTTCGTAATCGGCAAAACCAAGTCCAAAGGTCAACTGCCGCACCTTGCCGGTTTCCACCTCCATCTCGTACAGGTGATAGTCGTCCTGCCGGTCGGACTTTTTCCAGGCAAACAGGATACGCCTGCCGTCATAGGATACATCCGGATCACGAATTACACCATCAACATCATCGATTAGCGTTCGTACCCTGCCATAGCAGCCGTCCATTTCCAGTAGGCAAAGAGCCGAGCCAGACACAAAATTCCGCTCATGCTGTGCATCGGATTGGCCCTCGGTATATGCGTAATGTGAGCCGCCCATGTTGAAGTGCTTCGTAAAGACGATTCTTTCACATTTCTTCAGAAGCGGTCGCAGACGAATCCCACGTCGCCTTTCACATGCCTTAACATACAGGTTTAGCCACCGCCGGTCGTTTGGTGACGCATTGGTTTGGCAGAGCAGTTCGAAATCGGCAGCCAGTTTCTTCCCTTCTGAGCCAAGCTCAGCCAGCACCGTACCGATGATCTTCCTCTCAATACCGGTGTTGGCGTCATTACTGAACCACCTATGGAAGTCCATCCCATAATCCTGATTTATCCAGTCCCATTGAACGGGGAAGCCCTTTTCGACATGCCTCCACAGCCCTTTTTGCATCTCGTTCTTTGCTTGCTGCGGTGCCTCGTTTTTCCGCAGCGCCCTGCGCAATGCCAACATAGTCTGCTGCCAAGTGTCCTTATTTACGTACGGGTGATAGATGTCACTCTCGCTGACTGCGTCCCCCACAGGTGGAAGCATTATACTTGCCAACACTCCGAACGCAACGAGCAAGAAAACACCTGTTGTTTGTTTTTGTCCTGTTCTCATCTTTGTCAGCACATCCTTCGTTTGGCGGGGGCACAGATACTCACATCTTTGCCTTATCCCGGCGTGACGGGACTTATGTCTCTAACCGTCATAATAGCGGAATCAGCCGGCCAATTCAAACGCTTTCTTGCTCTGTTGAAAACCCGCGATAAATGACACCAACGCTTTTCAACAGAGCATTAGGACTTCTAAGTAACAAAGCAGATACTATTATTTCATTTATACTAAAACTGTGATATAATCTTCCAGAATTAATGGGAGACGGTGAAAGAACAGTTGTGAGCTGTTGTTTTCTGTAAGATTATGTATTTTGAAAAAGCTTTTAGATAGCCGGAAAGGAAGAGTCATGTCGAACTGTAGCCGTAGAGATTTTATCAAAATCTCGGGGAATATCTCAGTCGCGGCCGTATTAGGTGGATTAACTTTTAGTTGTCGGAGAAAAGAGATGCTTACTGATTCCAGATGGAGTGGTTTCAAATATGCCATGTGTAACGAGAGCATGGCTGAATTAAACTGGGCTGAGCAGTGCCGAATTGTTGGTAATGCAGGCTATAAAGGGATCGAAATTGCGGCGTTTACCCTGGTTAAAGAAGGTGTGCAGGAGATAAGCCCTGAAAAACGCAATCAAATAGTTTCGGTTATGAAAAATGCCGGCATTGAATGTGCAGGACTGCATTGGTTATTAGCGCCGCCACCAAAAGGCTTACACTTTACAACACCTGATACTGCTGTCCGCCGAAAAACCATCGCTTACTTCGATAAACTTATCGATTTTTGTGGCGACCTTGGAGGGCCTTGCATGATTTTTGGCTCTCCGAAACAACGCAGTACGGTGGGAATCTCCATTGAAGAGGCAAAAAAATATTTTGCTGAGGGTCTTGCCAGGCTTGCCGACCATGCTCAGGAACGTGGTGTCAAGATATTGATTGAACCTTTGGGTAGAAGCGTAACTGATGTTGTTAATACATTGGCAGAAGCATTAGAGTTAGCTAAACAAGTTGACCATCCAGCAATTCAAATCATGTTTGATTTCCATAATACTGTCGACGAAACTCAGCCATTTGATGTCCTACTGGAAAAACACTGCAAGTATATTCATCATATTCATGTACAGGAAATGGATGGTAAACATCTGGGTACGGGGACAGCGGTTAATGACTATGTAAAAGCCTTTCAAACGCTCAAAGGCTTAAAGTACGATAAATGGATATCCCTGGAAATATTTGATTTTTCGCCCGGTGGCAAGAAAATTGCTGAAGAGTCGATGAGAGCTTTAAGAGAAATCGAACACAAATTACTTTAAGTTACTATTTTCTCTATTCTTCCCAAAGCCAGCTATCTATGAAAATGGCAGCATCTTTGAAGTCGACAAATCCATTTCTGTCGAGGTCTTCAGGCAACAAATGCCTCTCAAGCCGCCAGCCACCGCCAAACAGAGCGAAATCCAGCAAGTTAACTATATCGTTATTATTCAAGTCAGCGATATTGCCGACGGTTGATGAAGACATACTTGCTTCAACAGTCCCGCCAAAACCACCTATATTTATTCGTTTGCCGTGCGGCCATAATTCTGCTGTCCAATCTGAATTAGGGTCACCTGTGTCGATGCACGGGCTATTCACATCGTCTTGTACCCAACTTTGGCTATTTGCGTGCCAGCGGCCAGCTATGGATTTTAGGTGAAAGTCACCGCTGCCCGGGTCGGCAAATTGAGGGTCGGAATTGATATTTCCCGCACCCCACGTAAGGGTTGAATGTGTGGACACCGATGCGCTGCCCCGGCCGCCTTCAATGTCGCAGTGGATAACTGTTGCATGAGAACCGCGATCTCCCGTATACGGACTGTCCGCCAGTGACAACGATGTCGAACAGTCCCAGATGATGCAGTTGATCACCGTGGCCTTCCCGCTGCCAGGCGTGAGGCAATAAGGGGGGCCCCACCTGCCTGTGTGGTCAAAGAACTTGATGCCCACCGCGGAATTGACAATAGTGTTGTTCACCAGCAGAGCATCACACTGGTTTTGCACCGCAATGCCTCCGCTTGGACAGTTATAAATCAGATTATTGATCATGACCGGATAGCATTTATCGCGTAGAACGACGCCGTGATCGGTGCTTCCCGCGATCACGTTTCCGATGATGATGGCCGAACATTTGGTGGGGTTTATCATATCATCGTAGGAGTTTACGAGCACGTTATTCAGGATGAGCGGAGGGGGCGTGCTCTCTCCATACAAGTCGACGTCGTCGTTGTCGCCATGGTGGTCCGTGAAGAAGCAGTCCTCAACCAGTACGTAGGCGTATCTCGTATGCACACCCTGTCCGATGCCAAGGAATTGGCAGCCTGTGATGTTTGCTGACGCCTCTCCCGGGCGGTCCGGGTCGTCCGATATAATGGCTATGGCATCTCCCTGCCCACCCGCGCCGTCATCGGGAAGGTTCTGAAAGACGCAGCCTTCGATATCGATGTGACTTGCCAGGGCAACCACCGCCTGGAAGTAGTCCCTCGACGGCGGAACCGTCCCGTCGTCGCAGTCGTCGTCGTAGTAGTCCTTGTGGTCGCCTTCACAATTGGCGAATTCGATAATACAGTGCACAAGGCGGCTATCTGCAGCTTCGACGAACATAATCTGTTTCCATCTTGTCCCGGCACCATAGCGCGTGAAGCGAATTGGCTCAGTTTCGGTCCCGTCGGCGAGCAGTTGCCCGTAGACTATGATCGCCACTCCGTTATTCATTCGAACCACCGTCCCCGGCTCAATATTCAAAACTACACCGGGCGCAACAACAACGGTATCTTCAAGAATGTGCGTTCCCGACCACGTGGTATCCTCGGTCAGCACTATATTCGACCGCACTCGGAGGGCCGGTATGAGTGAAAAATCGGTGCTACCCAATAAGGTATTATGCCCCTCGATGGCCAGAAGATTATTTCCGTCGTTTAACAGGTCGCTCACGGTTCCCAGAAGGATTGTCTCCGGCGTCCCGGCCTCGTGAGAAGTCGCCGTCGTCTGGTAGGTAGCGGGACCGTCGGGCATGTGCCGCCGTTTTAATTCGTCTCCTCCATTGAGATACGCAATAAACCCGTCGTCGTAATCGACCACGAGCTCCACAACCGCATTGGGATCCAATGACGACAACGACACCGGGAACTCCTTTCGGATGTACACCGTAACGTAGTTACCTTGCATGTCGAGCAGCTCCGTCTCATCGTCGCCATCCCCGTAACCAAAGCCACTCGGTCCTACCTCCCAGTGCAAATCACTGAAGTCGGTCTCTTTCCAGGCGTCATTTGGCTCACTCGGTTGCTCAGTGCCCCGGAAGAATTTCCAGGTATCGCCTGGAGCGACAAGTTGTATTGTCATCGAGTAGACGCGGCCGTGAACGAGCACGAGCCCCAGGAGAGAAATGAGTACAAGCCTGACATCTACGAGCTTCATAAAAAAGTCCTCCATCCGGTAATTGGTAACTGGTAATTGGTAACTGGTAATTGCTTACCATTTAACCATTTATATACACTGCTTTTCAACATTCCCAAACCTTCCGATACACTATATTACCAAATTTATCCCAAAACTGCTACCTTTTTTTGCCCCTTTCGTGTATGTATCACAACCATAACCGACCAAAATGCAGAAATTTCCCGTTAAAACCGCTGCTGCCTCAGGATCTTTTCGTACCTCAACCCCTTCCCTCCGTCAGAACATCAGGTTTAACGTATGTTGGGCGGGTCCTTTACCTTGCGAGCGGCGGCCCAGTATGCCGCGCGAACAACAAGGCGCTGGAAGTGTGGATTGGTCCACGCTTCACGGCCGTGGCCGTTGCCCGTGTAGAAGACCTTTCCTTTGCCGTAAGAGGACACCCAACTCATCGACTGCCTTTCGTTGCCGCGATTCATTCGAGTCAGAGACCGCATCTGGGCGTTACGGTGGTAGTTGTGAGAGTAGGTCTCATCCTGAATCTCGAAATCCTTCATTCCCCTGGTTATTGGGTGGTCGTGGTCGTAGATATACACGGTGAACTTGCCGCCGCCGTGTCCGGCGAAGCGTCCGCCGAGCATCTCCCAGTACCGGTCGGAGTTCTTAAACGAGTCACTGGCGCTGTGGATGCCAACATAGCCGCCGCCATTCTGGACGAAACCGCACAGTCCATTTTCCTGCTCTTTAGTCAGTTGCATTCCAGTGGTGTACTGAATGATAATATCAAACTCACTTGTTCGTTCTTTCAGGTCATCGAGGTTTTCGGTGAACGTTACCTCAAAGTCGTTTGTTTTCTCAAGCACGTTCGACAGAATTGGCGTGCAGTTTTTCCAATCGTGAATCCCACCGCCCCGGAGGAACATCACCTTGATTTTCTTATTTGCGTCGGCTGCAACCAATACTCCTGCCGCCACTATAACGCCCAGGAACACAGTGCAAATCAAGATTAATCTTCTCATTTCTCTATCTCCTTGTACAAAACATTAATCATCGTGGTCTTTGATACTTTACCGTAACAATTTGCTTACGAACATTTATGTGGCGCCGCCATTGCTAATAATAATGATACAAAAAATTATCGGTAATGTCGAGGGCAAAATTAAAATTATCAAGACCAGCCTTGCTGCTTAAAGTCCGTCTCTTATGCAAAGCTAAGTATTGGTTCTTCACAAGGTGGTCAATGAGCCAACTCGTCCGCCCCGATATCGGGTTTTGCTCCGCGAGGTTCGCGGTCAATATCACCGGCCACGTCGGACAGTGATTCAGCTTTATTGACGGCGTCGGTGGCCCACGCCGTCAGGCGCAGGTTCCCTTGTGAGGGATTGACGAGAGCAGCCGTAAGATCTTTTTCGAGGTTGCTACGGAACCTGATTTTACTGCCTGACTCATTCCTGATTTTTGGTCCACTTAGCAGATTATTGGCGACAAGCAAGCCATCGTTGTCATAGACAAGGCGAATCAGTCGGCCCAGGCGACTGTCTGGTTCGTGAATGCTGTTGTTGAGAATTTTGCAGTCCTGGGTGTAAACGGTTACGATGCCTCCTTCGGTAGCTCTGGTAATAAAATTGTTGCGGACAACAAAACGCAGGCAGTGAGTGTTTATGCCGTTGGCACGGTGTGGATTGCCAAGGCAGATGCCGGCATCGCAGTCGATAATGATGTTACGCTCAATGATGCAGTCCTGTGAGTCAAACCAGATGAAGATGGCTCCGCGTCCCTCACGAGTCCTGCCATGGAGACCCACGAAAACGTTGTCGCTAATCACCCAGTTTTTGGCATACATCACATCAATGCCGCCAATGTAGTTTCCGTCGGCGATATCGTGCGGGTCGTCGCTTAAGCGCTTGGGACGGTCGTTGTAAAACAGACAGTATTGCACGCGGCAGTGCTTCGGACGAATCACTTCGCGGTTCTTTTTCGGCACTTTAACACCTTTGACGCCGCGCTGCCAGATGTTGTGGATAATGCAATTGTAGATGGTAAGTCTCTGAACGTTGGTTTCGGAGTTGATTTTGAATCCGTTGTACCGGGTGTTCTGGATCGTCAGGTCGGCAATCGTGACACCCGAGCATCCGGTGATGCCGATGAGTTCTCCGTCGCGACTCTTGGCGCCATCGATGACCACGCGCTCACGATGTCCTGACACTCCGCGCAACGATACGTTATCGGTTTTGATCTCGATATAATGGGGCATCATGTAGTGCCCATCCGCCAGTAAAATGGTTCCACCGGGTCTTATCTGATCAATGGCCTTGATTAGTCCCTGCACGCTCGAAACTTTTATCGTCTGCCCTGCAGGCCGTGGTAGGGGGGGTGCCTTGGGAAACCAGGGCTGGTTAGGCGGATTGATCGCTTCAGTCAGCCTTAGTTCGGCCTTAGCGGTGACGGCTTTGCCTTTCGCCGGCGAAACTAAGCCGAGCGTTTTTAGCACGTCAGCGTATTTCATCAGGACAAGATAATTGCGCAGCGAATAGCCGCAGCACTTAAGCGCATCCTCAGAGTAATCATCGCGATACTTTTTTGGATGACTGGGATGGACTCCGTCGCGGGACAAAAGGGTCGGGACATCGTAGCCTCTGTACTGTGCAAATTTATCCAGCGCACCATCCCAGTCGGCAGGGCGGCGTTTGAGGATTTCCGAATGAAAGTCAGTAAGCGGCACTTTCAATTCGCGAGCGATTTTTCGCACGGCATCCGCGTAGAGCGCTGCTTTCTCAGCAAGTCCATGCCGGGGCGGAATCGTGCTCAAAATTACCACCGTCCCATTGTCCAGGCACTTTTGAACAACTTCCCGCGTTTTCTTTTTGTACTCTTGAAGCCCGACAGAGGTAAGGTCATTCGTGCCAAACATGATTAGGGCCACTTCCGGGTTAAGCCGCACGAGCCACTTATCAATATTCTCGTGCGCCCAGCGGATAGTCATGCTGCCCTCGTTGCCGAACTGTGGGCCTTTCCAATCGCGCCAACACTCCTTCTTCAGGTATTGCTTGACAAGCTTATATGCCCGCTCCATTTCTTCGGGAGCATTCTTGCGCGAGTATAATAGCGGCGTCCAGAAGGCCAGAGTGACCGTGATGGAGTCGCCAAAATGCGCAAAGGTCCCTTTCTCGCCGGAAAATCTTTCATGGACTTTCGCCATTGAATCCGCCCAATAGCGACTCTCGGATTTCCCCGTTTTCGTTTTCGCATTTTGAGCCGGCAGTGCAAGCGGAAAAGTTAGCAAGGCAAGCAAAACAGTGGGCTTAAATGCTTTCATGGCTGTTCTCCTTCTGCAAAAATAACCTTTTTGCGGCCCGCCGATAACGGACAAAATGGTCCTTCTCACATGCCTGATACATGGTAGCCCATGGGTTCTATCTTTTTACCATCGGGCAGGCGGTAGAGTTCATCGCCGAAGTTGACCGTGATGGTAATGCCGTTAGCGAACGTCGTTTGTTGAACATTTCTGTTGGCTGTAAGGAAACGATGGTCGGTCATCTCGGCGTAGCCCACGGCGCGGGCGACGGGACATATCTTCTTATAGCTCTTAACAAAGCGGGCCTTGTTCTTCTTCCATATTTGGTTGTTGAACATAAACATCGGCGGCGTGCCGTAAAGAATGTTGAATAGGTCCCGCTTATCCCACAACGCAGGCAGTTTGTTATTGTAGTCGCCCCAGTACCACTGTGCCACAACGCAGTCGTGATAAACGAGCTCCCAGAGCGGCAGTCGATATTTATGGCCTACCTGAAACTTGGCCACCCGCTCCGGAACCTCATCCCAAGCCTTGATCATATTTCGCCCGGCATTTGGCACGCGATACGGCCCGAGGCTGAGCATACCCTCGAAGTAGTGAACGTATGGCACAGCCGCATCGTGTCCCATCTCGCTGCCCGTAACAAGTTTCATCTCCTCGGACATAAAACGCAGCAGCTCCATCTTCCAGTGGCGGCTGTCGCTGCGAGTCATCGGATGGTCGGGGTGATAGCATTCGCGCCACGGCGAGGCAGTTGTTGTATCAATGAAGCGGCAGCGATAAGGATGGGTTTTCAGCTCATCAGGCACACGCTGCCGGGCGTACTTGAGCGTCTGCTTATCGCACAGAACACCACACGGATACATCTTGCCATCTTTTCCCTTCACACGCCATCCCTTACGCCAGTTGCCATTTCCATCGAGCATAATGTCCTTAGGCCAGCCTGCCTGGGTCCAGTCGGGATGCAGTCCCCGAAGCTGTTGTTTCACTATCTCCGGGTCCATAAGGTCCTGGTAAATGTCGTAGCGACTCGTGAGGATGCCGTCCATCTCGTTCATCGTTTTGATAACCTCTGGCCGACGACGATTGCTCCAAAGAATTTGGTCGATACCCAGCGATTTCATCTCCCGAACTATGGCAAGGCTGTCCCTCTCCCAGCACCAGACGTTTACTGCTCCGATGACCAAATCCACGTTTGGGTTTTCTTTACGCTTCTGCTGCAGTGTTTTGAGTAAACCTGCCTTTATGGCGTAAGAGCGATATCGCTTGCAAATGGCGACGTGTCCCCCCTTGTCGAAGAAAACATAGCGGAGCCGACGGGTATAGCCGAAGCGTCCTTTCTGCGGCTGCCATTGCGGCGCGACGCAGAGCTTGCCGTCTATTCGCTGTATGCGAATGGCAACGTCATCGGACCTCTCGATAATAGCCATGTGTCCTCGCTGGCCGTCCGTCACCCCCCAAAAGGCCATACAGATACCGTGACCGCCATAAGCGACAAGCCACCGTGTCTCGATGCTCTCATCCTCGACCGGATAAGAAATCCCTTCGTTCATAGGCACTACTAAATACGTCCCAGGTTCCGTCACAAACGGATGCGGAAAACCCAGTGACCATTTCAGGTTGCCCTCTGCTGAAAGTGCTAACGTAAACTCCGGATTGTCTCCGTCGAGCCGAAGTTTTATCTGGACGTCCATATCCAAGCCCAGCTGATGCCACGTCATTTCTATGCCATTTGCGACCTTTTGGCTTTTGACCACCTTGCCCCTGGTCAAAGACTTTTGTCGCCAAATCTGGCCCGTGCGCTTGTCGGTTACTGACAAAGTTGCATCGCCGGTATTAAGCGTAACTGAAATTATGCCATTGCTGATAGAAAGCTTCTCCGGCGCTGCCTCACACCAGCAGCATAACGACAGCGCAATGAACAACAAGATTGCTTTTTTGAAAGTGCTCATTATTAGACACCTTTTCCTTTCGCGTAAAATATTTCTAACCTGCTGAAAAACATGGCACTATTGTTGTAAGCGGCCTTTCCGAGAACGGCGAAGCCCATTATACTTTTTAGCCTTTGCGATCGCCGATGCAAGAGAAACCGCAGCTCCACCCTGAGCTTTCGATTCGTCGGCGGCGGACATAAAAGCGAAAATCTCAATCGTTTCTTCCAGCGGCACAGGTACTTTGCCGGTCTTAAAGAACCTGATTATTTCATCTACAAGATGTCCATAGCCTGCGTATCTACCGCTTTGAGTTATACCTTTTGTGCCGTAGACCAATGCGCCGTAGTCGGTTTTGCCCTTGCGGAGACCTCTATAGGTGCCAATTCGGCCGTCTTTCCAAACTCCGACAACGAATTCACTATCTTTAGTTTGTATACGTCTTACACTCTTGCAGCCCGGGCCCATGATGGTAAAGAGAATCTCGACACCATGTACACCATACCAATAGAGGTCGGGATGATGCTCTTCAAAACTGCACGGACTGAATGCATCGCAGCCGAGTACCTTGCCGACCTTGTCATTGTCTCTCATCCCGATGATGCCTGGGCAGAAGCGTAAAGAAGAGCTCGACCAGCACGGTACGTTATTTTTCTTGGCGAGCCGAAATATCTCGATTACATCTGCCAGATTGCCGGCCATAGGTTTATCGATAAAGACAGGCTTTTTCGCTGCAATGACAGGTTTCACCTGCTCCAGGTGAGGCCGACCGTCAACACTCTCCAGCAGTACCCCGTCAACCTTCCGGCATAATTCTTCTATGCTGTCGACAATTTCCACGCCAAACTCTTCACGCAATTGCTTGGTATACTTATCCACTCGATTAGCCGAAGCAGGAATATCGGGCGAACCACCAGGATAGCCGACAACGACCCTGCAGCCATAGTTTTTCTCCGGGTCATTTATAAGCCTGGTAAAGGCGATAACATGTGAGGTGTCGAGGCCAATCATACCGAGGCGAAAAACTTTTTCCTCAGCCTGGACGGCAAGCGTCAACGTTAGAAATGCAAGCAACAACGCTATCAGCAGAACGGTCCAATTCACCCCGTTAGAAATTTTCCCTTTTTGTATCCCGTTAAAAGTAAGACACCTGCCGTCTTCCCTATCAAGAGCGGGACTTTTAACGGGGTGTATTATATTATTGCTGGTTATCGAATTTCTAACGTGATTCATGATTACACCTCCATTATATTTAATGTTCTTTTGCAACAAAATACGGCTGATTTTGTAAAACCCTCATTTCCCACGTAACCTACGCTCAGCAGATAATTACGTAAGAAGTTCTCACTTAATATCGTCAAGTAATCGCTTTTGTTGCTCCTGTTGTAAACCCTCCATCCACCAAAATTATCTGGCCTGTAATATATTCCGAAGCGTCTGAAGCTAAAAAGATAACTGTGCCATCAAGGTCGTGTGGTTGTCCGGGGCGATTTAGAGGAATGCGATTCGTGATATAATTTACCCACTCTTTGTTCTCATATAACACTGCATTTTGTGCCGTCTTAAACCACCCGGGAGCCAGCACATTTACAGTGATTCCGAACCTGCCCCACTCCGCAGCTAAGCTTCTGGTCATCGACAATATAGCACCTCGGCTCGCTGTATATGCTGTGATCCCCTCCATGCCGAAAACACACGTACACGAACCGACGTTTATTATTCTGCCATAGTTTCGTTTTATCATCTCCTTAGCCACTGCCTGGGCACAGAAGAAGCTTCCCTTTAGATTGGTATCTAATACGGTATCCCAATCCTGCGGGGAAACTTCGGTGCTTGGTTTTCGGATATTTAAGCCGGCATTATTGACTAAGATATCAATTTTTCCATATTCTTTTATTGTCAAGCTAACCATATTATCAATATCACTTTGTGAGAGCACATCCAACTGAACCGGTAACGCCTTCCTACCCAATGACTCTATTTCCTGTTTGAATTCAGTCAGCCTCGATAATTCTCTGCTGGTAATCACCAAATCAGCACCAGCTTGGGCAAGTGCCCTGGCGAAATATTGGCCCAGGCCGCGACTCGTTCCGGTTACAATTGCCACTTTGTCGGTAAGGTCAAAAAGCTCTACCATCTTCACTTCCTCAAACATTGGTAATTAGTTAATGGTGATTGGTGAGTAGTTAATCCGCCATTTAACCAGTTACTCGTCGTTATGGTTCTAAAACGATTTTGATCAAATTTTCTTCAGCTTTTAGCAGCCGGTCAAAAGCACGTGGCCCATCTTCCAACGGTAAAACATCGCTGATTAATGGCTCCACATTGATTTTGCCTGAAGCTACTAACTCTATACAATCACGAAATTCACCCGAACTGGCATAGGAGCCTGTGAAGGTAAGCTCGCTGGCAATGAACTGCTGCAAATCAAACTCAGCCATCTTTTCTAAATTGCCGACAGCGACAAGATGTCCCCCCATCTTTGTAACTGAAATGGCATCTTGAAAAGTACTTGCATACCCGACGGCTTCGAAAGTAACATCTGCCCCTTTATTCTGTGTTTCCTTGAAAACCACTTCTGTCAGGCCAGACTTGGCAGGATTGATGACCTTATCTGCTCCGAGCTTGCTTGCCACTTCAAGCCGGAATTCATTAATATCGGATACGAAGACCTTCCCGGCACCTATCAGCTTGGAGGCTTGTAGAATGAAAAGACCGATTGTCCCGGCTCCAATAACTACAACCGTATCGTTAGTCGATAGGGTGGCTCTATTCGCAGCGTGCACACCTATTGATACAGGCTCCAAAAGAGCTGCATGGATGAAAGACAAATGCTCCGGAATTTTTGAGACAATCCACCACGGTACTGCAACATACTCGGCAAATGCGCCATGCCTCTTGAAGCCTGGGGTAGAAACGCCGAGTACTTGCCGACTTTCACAGCGATTATAAAAGCCGTTCCGGCATGGCTCGCATCTATTGCAATAAACGGTTGAATCAAAGCAAACTCTATCGCCTTTTTCGAAATCTTTTACATTTTTGCCCGTATCTTCAACAATACCAGCCGCCTCATGACCCATAATCAAAGGAGGAATTCTTCTGCCGGTTTTACCTGTAGAGCCGTGGACGTCCGAGCCGCAAATCCCACAGGCCTTGACACAAATCAGTACATTTTCATCGCCCACTTCAGGATCCGGAAAATCGGAATATTCAAAACAGTATGGTTTCGTATAAACTAAAGCCTTCAATTAAACCCTCCATTTTGCTGAATATCGCTGTGTCCTTTAAGTCAAAAAAGTTAAGCGCTCGGCAAACTAACATTCCCATTTAGACTAAACTTAGCTGCGCCGCTGAGTTTTCTAATCGTAATAATACCCGAACGAGCTGCCCATTGCCAGCCAATCTTGCGCTATTAAGTGACGACGTTGATGCCGTAAAGTTGACAGAATGTTCGCAGTTGTTTGGCGTAATTACCATAGAATATAATCTGGTGCATACCCTTTACATCACATACGTCATCTACCTCGTTGATAGTCATCTCTATGTTCGTGCGGCAGCCGCCTGTTTGCGGGATGCTCGGACATCCGACTACTTTTCCACTGTAAATGATCATCCGGGGTGTTTCTCCTGATAGGTACTGCGCCATTGTAACATCTCGTCCCGGACGCCAGAGAACTCGTGGGACGCAGCCCCAGCCTGCTTCACAATGGCTCATTAAGATGTACGGCTCGGCAGGGGCATTTGTACCGTTGAGCTTCGAGGCACAAGTGCAATGCGCACCGAAATAGTGATTTTTCTCCGTCTCCATAGAAGCATTCTGCTGAAAGCCCGGTCTGTCGAAGAGTTCCTGCACCAACATCAAGGTCAGTGTTGCGCTCAGGTCAGATTGACAGCCGGTAGCGATGCCCTCGTCCCTCAAACTCATAAAGCCCATGCAAGGTGGGACGTGCTTGCGCGGCTTTTTAAGTCCCGGCAAACAGTCCATCATCACCGCGTCGGCTTTCTCGGCTTCAACGAGTCGCTTCAGGACAAAATATGTTTTTGCAGCCTCGAGGATATCAGTTTTGGTGGGTTGGACCACATCTTTAGCATTATTCAGATACGCGTGCGCGAGCTTTTTCACTGCGTCTGTGGCTTTAGTGCGCTTAAATTCCTCATAAAACCTCTGGTGCGGGATGGTCCGGACCTGGGTGTCAAGATGTGGAACTGTTGTTTCTTTGAGCTCTGAACCTGCAATATTGACAATACGGCTTTCCTTCATCCAGTGCGCCGTTTTGATCATCTTCATGCCATCTTTAACGGCATCAAGGTTATCCAGTGAATTGATCAGATACACGCCGGACTTTTGGCGCAGTTGATTAATGTGACCGACAAGGAGGATGCCTAACGTGGCAAGCACAACTGTGGGGATTCCCACTTCTTCAATGATGCGAGTAACGTGTCCCCAATGCCCTTTTTTGAAAGGTATGAGCAGCAATCCGTCGGGTTTCGACTGCCTGACTTCGTTGATGAACCGCGTTACACTCCGCTCATCGTCCAGAGGATTTTGTTCCATGGAGATGCGCATCCCCAAACTTCGCTCGATCCGTTTGATTGCTCCCATATACTGCCTTTGACGTCCTTCGGCATCAAAGGCTGAACCCGGCCAGCTATAATAACCTGCTTTCCTTAGTGACTCGGTGGGGGGGTAGATAAATGCACCCCGCACCGTGGTGGGTTTCTTTTGTCGACCGCTTACTTTTGTAAAAGGCCCTGTAGCCGCAAGCAAATTCTTAGAGCTTACTGAAACGCCTGCTGCAGTCGTACCTACCGTTTGTAAGAACTCCCGCCGGGACATCTCCCGCGCCTTCATTGGTCGTAACTGTTTCATGTCAACCCCTTTCCTGTTTAATTGGCATAGTATCAGTATTTTTAAGAAAAACTGGCCCCCACATCTTGCTGTGCAAGCAGCAGTGGGGCAAAAGATAAACCGCTGATATTTTAGTCAGTGTCAGTATTTTAGATTATTATAGGCAGTTCAAAAACCTTTTTTTCTATATAAACGATGTCATCCAGAAGTCTCAACGGACACTTCTAAAAGTAAACGTTGCACAGGCTTTTTAGAATTACCTGTCATTTGTGGAACTGGACGTTGCATTATAGCCCGAATGTAAATTTAAGGCCCGCTCAAAACATCGCTCCAATGCCCCTACATCTTGCTGTGCAAGCAGCAGTGGGGGTCGCCTATTGCATCCAAAACAGTGGTTTTGCCCTTAATCTTCTTGCAATACTCGCCTGTTAGATGTAGAGTAAGTGGAAATTTATCTGAGCGTCTTTCTCTTTTAGAATTGGGCTTTGCCATGGTTAACGTCTTTGAAATACAATGAGAGACAATCCAAAACACAGTTGCATTCTAAAGAACAATTTAGTTGTAGTAAAGGTTGTATTTTGAAAAAACGGCTCCCAGAAAATTCTATAAGTGCTTACATGATAATTAGTTGCGCCCGTAGCTCAATTGGATAGAGTCGCGGACTTCGAATCCGAAGGTTGGAGGTTCGAGTCCTCCCGGGCGCGTTTGGGCTGTGTGTTTCCCGTCAGCAAAAATGGCACAGGCCAAAGCTTTGGCAAGCTGCTTATGCGGACTTTTCTAATTTGTTATGGCAATGAACGTCACATTTATTCCCCAATGATACCCAAGAGCCATACCAGTCAGGATTGAGAGTCTGCCCCAGCTATCACCCGTCTCAAGCCGATCTAAACATAAAATCTCAGTTTGCTTGATCAGGCACGAAAATATTGTTTAACCTCAGGAAGTTAAGTTTCGCACTTTCTAATAGGAGAAATCCTTACAAAACAAGGGTTTACGCACGATTTTGAATTTTATGCATGTTCGCTAAAAGCCTCGAACATGCCAAAAATAATCAGATTGTCGTGAAATGGCTCACTGGCTTAAAATTACCCAAATTAACACTTTGTCAAAAAGTGCGAAAGTTAAGAGGAACAAAACAGTTAAAATCAACATAAGTCAAAATACCCGGAATGTAAGTATCCTTGTACAGTAGGAGCTGACAAATGAAATCCCTAATTTCTCACGGCGTCCTGATTTTGACCCAATGCTTTTTACTGACAACAGCCCCGGTGACTAATGCCGGGGAATTAGCTGGCCAAAATTCCTTATCGCATCCGTCCGGACGGGGGACACAGAGATTTTTCTGGTAGACCCCTATATGGGTGACGCTATCAATCTGACACGCAGCCCGAAATCCTGGCTGGCGGATACAAGCTGGTTTTAAAAAGTGAGATTTGACAGGTGGCGACAAGGTGTATTATATTAACGACATCTGCAAACCGGCTGCTGCTGGGCGCCGGGCCAAGCTAAGTAAATACGCAGCCCATTTGTTGGGAAAAATGTTTGCTTAAATCCTCGGAGAGCTTATAGTATAAGTCAAAAGTGCATTTTGCATATTGGGCAGCCCTGATTTTCTCGCAAAACGGGCAGCTAAAGCAAAATGACATGGAGAACTCATTCACGGACTGGCCCTATGAGACAGATTTCGCGAAGGTTGTTTCTAAAAAACGGCATGGTCGCCGCTACCGCAGTGGTGGCTGCGCCGTACGTTATCCCGTCATCGGCGCTGGGTAAGGACGGCTCCGTACCGCCCAGTGAGCGAATCACAATGGGAGCTATCGGCTTGGGCGGGCAGGGCATACACAATCTGCGAAATTTTCTTACCTGTGATGATCTGCGAATATTGGCTGTCTGCGATGTCGATACGAACCACCGGGTCGGGGCAAAAAATACGGTGGATTCCGCATACGGCAACAAGGACTGTTCAGCATACAACGATTTTCGCGACATACTAACTCGCAAGGACGTTGATACGGTGATGATAGCAACGCCGGACCACTGGCATGCCGTTACTTCCATTGAAGCCGCAAAGGCAGGCAAGGACATCTATTGCGAAAAACCGATTTCCTTGACCATCGCTGAGGGGAGGGCTGTCGCCGATACGATGAAACGCTTCGGGACTGTCTATCAGTCCGGCACCCAGCGACGTAGTAATGGCTGTTTTCGTTTTGCTGTGGACATTGCTCACAGCAGTATGCTCGGCCGGCTTCGTACCCTGCATTGCTACTACCATAACGGCCCGACATGTCCTCCACAGAAGCTCGAACCCATTCCGAAAGGCTTTGACTACGATATGTGGCTCGGGCCTGCTCCTTTTGTGCCGTACACACGCAGGCGGTGTCATGGCAGTTTTCGGTGGATATACGATTACTCCGGCGGACAATTGACTGATCTTGGAGCGCACTTCAACGACCTGGCTCAGTGGGCGCACGGCAGTCAATATACCGGGCCTACAGAGTACGAAGGTTGGGCCCGGTTTCCCAAAGACGGCCTGTTCAACACGCCTGTGCGATTCGAGGTCGTTGCAACGTATCCTGACGGCGTAAAGATGGTGCTTCATGACGAGAGCGAGCCCGGCAGAGGCCCCAGAGGAAACAAATTCGTCGGCACCGAAGGTTGGGTCAGTGTCGATGACACCGGAAAAATCACCGCATCGAGCAAAGCCATTATGCGGAAGGTCAACTTCGCTCAGAAAGGCTATGCGTTCATGACCGACCACCACCGCAATTTCCTCGATTGTGTCAAAACCCGGGCGCGGACTATCGCGCCTGCCGAGGTCGCCCACCGCTCGACGACCACCTGCCATGTCGCCAATATCTGCCTGCGGCTGGGCAGAAAAGTCCGCTGGAACCCACAAACCGAACGGTTCGTCGATAATCCAGAGGCCGATAGGATGCTCGCAAGGACTATGCGAGGGCCCTGGCACTTATGATAAACAATTAACTGTAAATGGAGAGTAGATTATGAAAAAAATATCAATTGGTTCATGGGCATATACGATTGGCCCGTACGCGGAAAATCCCGTATCCTGGGAAGAAGTAATAAAGAAGGTCAAAGAATTAGGCTTCGACGGCGTGGAGTTAGGCGGCTTCCCCCCACACCCGAACCCGGACAATATGCCCGAAAAACAGCAGCGCGACGCCTGGAAGCAGCAACTGGCTGACCTCGGCCTTGAGTGCTCCGGTTTGGCTGCCGACCTCTGGAGTCAGCACCTTATCGACACCGACGACAATGCAGCGTACCTTGAATGTTTCCGCAAGAATCTGCAATTCTGTGTCGATCTCGGCATCCCCGCCATAAGGGTCGATACACTTCAGCCGCCGACCATTTTTGACGAGGTTGACGCTGACACCGCACTGAAGCGCGTCGTGGATACCTGGAAGATTTGTGCCGCCGAAGCCGCCGACAAGGGTGTGCGAATGGCGTGGGAGTTCGAGCCCGGCTTTGCATTCAACAAGCCGTCCGATGTCGTGCGAATCGTTGACGAGGTCGGAAACGATAATTTCGGCGCAATGTTCGATACGTGCCATGGCTATATGGTGGCTTGCACCGGAGCACGTCAGCCGGGCGAAAAGGAAATTCTACCCGGCGGCGTCCTCGAATTGGCACAGAATCTTCGCGGCAAAATCAATCACCTCCACCTCATCGACTCTGACGGCACGTTGCACAACGACGAAACATCGACACATGCACCTTTCGGCGAAGGCAAAATAGATTTCGACCAGCTACTCCCTGAACTGGCCAAAAATGATATGGGACACGATTGGTGGACGATTGATTTGTGCTTCTGGGCCGACGCCTGGGCCGTCACCGAGAAGTGTAAAAAGGCAGTGGATGAATTGAACAAAAAGTATGGATAACTAAAGTGAGCTAAAGTTACGAGTGCCTAAAGTTGTGGATTATTTTTTCACTTTAGGCACTTTAGCTCACTTTAGGCACTTTCTTAATGTTAGGAGTAATCTTATGGCTAAGAAATTAAATGTCGGACTAATTGGATGCGGCTTTATGGGCCGGGTCCATTCGAACGCATACCTCAAGTTGAACAAGTTTTTTGACGTCGGCTATGAAATGGTTATGAAGTGTGTATGTGACAGCAATGAAGAGAAGCTAAAAAAGTTCGCTCAGAACTGGGGCTGGGAAAATACCGAAACCGATTGGCGCAAGATGGTGGACAGGGACGATATTGACCTCGTTGATATCTGTACACCCAACAATACTCACCATGACATCGTAATGGCGGCCGCTCAAGCCGCTAAAATAATTGCCCTTGAGAAACCGCTGGCGATGAATGCCGACGAGGGTAAGGTCATGACCGAAGCCGTCGAGAAAGCCGGAAAGCCAAATATGGTCTGGTTCAATTACCGCCGTGTTCCCGCAGCGGCTCTGGCAAAGCAGATTATTGACGAAGGGAGAATTGGGAAGGTGTTCCATTACCGCGCCAAGTACCTGCAGGACTATACCATCAGCCCCGATGTTCCACAGGGCGGAGATGCACTCTGGCGGCTGGATGCCAGAGTGGCAGGCAGTGGTGTAACCGGCGATTTGCTCGCCCACTCTATCGACATGGCTACGTGGTTTATCGGCCCCATCTCTACGGTCAGTGCAATGACGGAAACCTTTATCAAGGAAAGAAGGATGCAGGATGAACCGGACAAGATAATGCCGGTCACAATTGACGATGCGTGTGCCTTTTTGGCCCGATTCGAGAACGGAGCATTAGGGACATTTGAATCAACGCGCTATGCTTGCGGCAGGAAGAACCAGAACACGTTCGAGGTCAACGGCGAGAAGGGGTCGGTCGCTTTTGACCTGGAGACGGCCCACGAGCTCGACTACTTCGACCACAGCGACCCGGTCAGTGTTCGCGGCTGGCGCACGATTCAGACTTGGGATTCGAAGCATCCGTATATGAAGAACTGGTGGGTCCCCGGGTGCGGGATCGGCTATGAGCACTGGCATATCAATACGCTGGCCGATTTCATTGCTGGAATCGAAAAAGGCGAAAAAACTTGTCCCGACTTCAAAGATGCATTGGCGACGCAGTACGTCTGCGACGCGGTGTTGTCCTCGGCAAAGAACAATAAATGGGAGACAATTAAAAAACCGTGAGCACAGGTAACTTGTGACTTGTGCTCTTATGTCTTATGCACTTTACTTATAGAATAAGGAGGACTTATGTCTGCTAATTCTATTGCAAACAAAGCGTTTGAGCAGGGAAAAGGTATCGTAAGACTGGCGCCGAACTGGGTGCCGCGTTCCTTTTGCGTGCCGGGCCGGCGAATAAAACTCCATCCCGATGACTATTACGCACTTGGCGGTGAGCGAGGAGGACTTGATGAACGATGGTTTTCATCGACCACACCGGCAGACAACGGCCCACTGACCGCGCCGAATGAGGGCTTGAGTTTCATTGTCTTTGAGGACAATGGAAAGGTCGAAAAAGTTCTTCTAAAAGCAGCAATTGATGAACTTAAAGGCGAACTTATCGGTGACAGACTATGGAATGAGCACCAGAGCTGGCCGATGTACTCGAAGTTCTTTGACAATAAAGGCGCTCTGCCACATCATATACATCATCGTGACAAACATGCAAAGTTAACCGGCCAGTTGGGAAAACCCGAGGCCTATTATTTCCCCCCGCAGGCAAACAATTACGGTGGCGATTTTCCTTATACCTTCTTCGGCCTCCAGCCGGGCACAACCAAAGAACAGGTCCGCCAATGTTTGGCTGACTTTGAAAAAGGCGACAACAAGATTACAAATCTCTCTATGGCCTATCGGCTTGAAGTCGGTACAGGCTGGGATGTCCCGCCCGGCGTCCTGCACGCACCCGGCAGTCTCTGCACCTATGAACCACAGAAAGCGTCGGATGTTTTCGCTATGTACGAGTCGGTTCCACACCACCAGGTTGTTCCTAAGGAGCTTCTGTGGAAGGACACACCCAAAGACAAGATAGGAAACGTTGACCATCTGCTGGAGATTATCGATTGGGACCTGAATGTTGACCCCGATTTTGCAAAGAACCGATTTATGCGTCCCAAACCTGTTCAGCCAGTAAAGCAGATGCAAACTGAAGGTTACATTGAGAATTGGGTATGCTATAAGTCACGGGCCTTCAGTGCCAAAGAGCTTACGGTTCTCCCGGGCAAAACGGTAACTATCAGGGACAGTGCCGCCTATGGATTCATTATGATGCAGGGTCACGGCACGATGGGCGAGTGGGATATAGAGACGCCCGCGCTCATAAGATACGGCCAGTTGACTCACGATGAGTATTTTGTCAGCGAAGCAGCCGCTAAAGCAGGAGTAACCATTACTAATCCTTCTAAAACCGACCCAATCGTCATGCTCAAGCACTTTGGCCCCGACAATCCGGATTTAAACGTATAGTAACTGTTGGGTCCCCATCCTGATTCTGTCAGGATGGCGTCCCTTTGTTACACATCGCACAGCACAACGGCTTCCCTCAGGCCCTCAAGCGGGTCGCGGGTCGGAATGAACTCCTGGCCGACATAACCCGTGTAGCCGGTCCTGGCTATCTCTTCCATAATGGGCCTGTAGTTTATCTCCTGCTTGTCGTCGAGCTCACCGCGGCCCGGGTTACCGGCTGTATGGTAGTGGCCGATATAGTCCTTGTACTCTCGGATACGCGTTATGATGTCCCCATCCATGACCTGCACGTGGTAAATATCAAACAGCAGCTTCATCCTGGGTGAGCCGACCCGTTTGATAATTTCAATGCAGTAGTCGGTGTGGTCGCCCTGGTAGCCAGGGTGTCCCTGCATCTCGACGGCCACCCGGCTGTTGAGAATCTCCAGGCAGAGGTTCACCTTCTTCTCCTCGGCGTAGCCAATTATCTTCTTGTAGCCGTTGACACAGTTCTTGATGCCGTCCTCGGCGCTGATGTCGCCCGCCGAGCCGGTGAAGGTGATGACGTTGGGGAAACCGGCGGCACTGGAGGCGTCGATGGCCTCGCGCATCTTCTCGATGCACATCGGCTGATACTCTGGATTGTTCATACCCTCGATGAACAAGTGCGAGGGCGTGATGGCACAGACCAGCCCGTACTTTTTCAGTGTCGCCCAATGCTCCGGCTCGACCAGCTCCACGCTCTTGCACCCAAGCTGCTTAGCAATCTGGCAGGTCTTCTCGACATCCCAGTACTTCTCGAAGCACCAGTACACGATGGACTGGTTGATGCGTCCTTTGGTGGCGGCCCTTTGCACACGTTTAGCGCAGGAGGGAACGGTCAAGGCCGCAGCCGCGGCGGCGCTAATACCGGCGGCGATTTGCAGCATCCTGCGGCGGCTGATGTGGTTGTGTATTTGGGTGTTTGATCGATTTTTTTCACTCATATCGGTTTCCTTTCTGTTAGACAGAGTTTAACTAAAGGTTTTCCGCTCATTTTAGTTTTTTTAATGCCAAGGTCAAGGCAAAAAGCAGGATTCGACACGTCAGCTTGATAGTTTGAAAGAGGTGCACTCTAAACGGGTGAGCCCGTTGGGTGGCAGCCTCACCTGTGGTTGCGCACCTGTACTCGCGTAACCATAGGTGCGAGCAGGCACAGGTAGGTGGGGATAGCTTTCCTCCGAAGCAGTTTGCTGCAAAAAACAGCAGCAAACTACCCCGTGCAATCACAACCACTGTTGCGACTCCTAATTTCACAACCTTTATCTTCTACATCCCTGCAGCATCGTCCTGATTCAGCACAGCCGCCTGCTACACGTATTCCCAGTCCTTCAGCCACTGGTAGTGAGGCGGCAGCTTGGCCCACGCCTTGTCCATCGCCTTTTCGAGCTCCTGTGCCTCAGCCACGTCCAGCTGGCGGCGCTCCCTGACGGCCCTTACCATGTTGTCCACCTGGTGCGTATTAATCATACCCGGGATAGGCGCCGTCATAGCCGGGTTACACAGGATGTAGCGGATAGCCAGACGCGCCCGCTTGTCGTCTTCCTCTGCCTGGGGGTTGTTAGGTGAACTATCGCCTTTGAACAGCGAATTGCCGGCGAATGGCTTGATGCCAAACACACCTACGCCGTACTTCTTTACCGTATCGAAGATGCTGTCCTTCGGCAGAACCTTACTTTTGGCCGTGTAAGGCGTCACGGCGACATCAACTATGTCGGGGTAAATCTCAATCATCATTTTGATATGCCAGCGCTTGTGCGAGGAGAAGCCGGTGAGCCGCGCCTTGCCCTGCTTCTTGGCCTCTTCGAGGGCCCTCATCATCTGGTCAACTTCCTGATAAGTGTGGTTCTGGCTTTGCTCATGCATCGTTATCCGCCAGAGGTCCACGTAGTCGAGCTTTGCTTCACGCATGCCCTTGTCGAGGGTTCCGAGCAGCGCCTTGGCCGTGCGGTACTTCTCCTTTCGCAACTCCTCCTGGTACCATGAGAA